>NZ_JAOZVW010000018.1:0-3979 GCF_025869345.1 Sphingopyxis sp. | reverse complement strand
GATTTCTTGCCTCCCTTAATACGCCAAAACCCGGGTTCCGGGGTAAATTATTAAAAAACTGCGTCGCCCCCGCCCCGGGGGGGGCGACGGTGGAGGGCTCAGGCCGCTTCCTCGACCATCACCTTCTTGTAGATGCTGTTCCGCGGATAGGCGCAGAGGCGCTTCACCATCGGCTCGAAAAATTCGAGCGGCAGCGACTCATAATCGGGATCGAAGGCCGGCGCGTCATATTTCTCGCAGAACTCGGCGCAGGCCGCGGCATAGGGATGATCGGCGAACTGGTCGCGCATGTCGCGGTCGAGGCCGAGATAGTGGAAGAAATAATGACCCTGGAAAATGCCGTGATGCTGCACGATCCACAGATTTTCGTCTGACAGGAAAGGTTTCAGGATCGCCGCCGCGACATCGGGGTGGTTGAAGGCGCCGAGCGTGTCGCCGATATCGTGGAGCAGCGCCATCACGACATATTCCTCGTCGCGGCCATCGCGGTGCGCGCGGGTCGCGGTCTGCAGGCAATGTTCGAGCCGGTCGACCGGAAAGCCGCCATAATCCCCGCCGAGCAGCTTCAGATGATCGAGGATGCGCACCCCGTTGTTCGGCGCGAACTCCTTTTGCTCGCGCGCGATAATGTCCCAGTCTTCCTGCGTCCCGTCGATCATCGACCGAAAGGTCGCATGTTCGTGCGTCATATCGTTCATGGCAGCCTCTCCTTATTGGCCAGCCTATCCTATTCGTTGTTATTTGCAACGTTATAGGTCTTGACCTCGGCCTGCGTCAGGCAGCGGCGGGTCGACTTGTCCTCGGCATTGGCGAGCGCCTTTTGCTGATACATCACTTCGGTCAGCAGCTTGCGCGATACGCCCATGCGAATCAGGAAATCGTTGTCCTCGCTCGCGAGTAGCGCGGCGTCCTGTTCGATGTCACCGATCAACTCCTTGGTCGCATCGGTTCCCATCGCTACGCTATAATCGATGGCTCCCCGGTCGCCGGTGCGCGTGAACATATGAACGATGAACAGCCCGCCCGGATCGATCACGCGCGGCTGGCCACCCATGAAGACGAAATTGCACGCGCTGAAACACGCCCAGCCTGACGGAATGCGCGTCACGAGGCCGAAGTTTGCCCGGATTACCCGCCCTGCCGCATTACCTGCGCGCGCGTCGCCGCCCGGCGAGCGCAGCCAGATTTCGCTGATGTCGGGATTGGCGGCCAGCGCGGCCTTCAACCGGTCGGGCAACCCCGCATCGATGCGCCCCTCGGCCAGCAGCACCTTGCCCCCGTTCTTGACCACGGGCGTAAGCTCCATCGTCGGGTTTGCCGACCAGTCGGGATTCAGGGGGCAAGTCGGATTCGCAGGGTCCATCTGAACTTTGGCAGCGCCGGTCAGACTGACAAACATTGCCGCCGCCAGCAGCGGCACCAATTTACGCTGCAAGAGCATAGCGCGCTTCACCCGGCCGCTTGCACATCTTCTTGCTGACGCGCGTTTCTTCACCCTCGACGATGACGATGTCTGTGACGTTCATGCAACTCGTGCCGTCGGCAAGCTCTTTCTTCGACGCGACGGTCGACGATCCGCTGACATTCTCGCGCGTCGCGCTGGTCCAGTTCGCGGTCGCGCCGACTTCCTCGCCGCGGGTGATCTCTTCGGTCGCCTTGGCCGCCTGCACCTGCTCGGCGGGATCGAGGCGGCAGGCGATGGCGTCGGTCAGCGTTCCGCTCACCTCGGCGATCGGCACATAGCTATAGACGCCGGCCTTGCTCGCGGCGTCACCGACCGCATCGCGGATCACGCCGCCCAATATGCCGCGCCCGACGCTGCTGCCCTTCTTGCCCTTCGGACAGCCGCCATTGTCGTCGCTGCCCGGGCTCGGCGCCGGGCTGGGCGTCGTCACCTTACGGAGCAGACTGCCGAACTGCGCCTCGGCGGGCGCCGCCACCAACATGCAGGCCGCGAGGACCGCCGGTACACCCCAAATTTTACGCATCATCGCCATACCCTCATCGCACCCGTTTCCGGGCCATCATGCGATCCCATTGGCATCGGTTCATGCCACCCGCTGTGATTTTCATCAACAGCGCAAGATAATCTCATCCAGACAGGTTGAATTAAGGCTGAATATGTCACACTACCCCCGTCATGCTGTCGCAAAAGACCCGCTATACGATCCGTGCCTTCCAGCATCTTGCCGACCATTGGGGCAAGGGACAGGTGCAGCTTGCGGACATTGCCGACGCACAGAATATCCCGCCCAAATTCCTGACCGTCATCCTGTCGGAAATGGCGCGCGAGGGACTGCTCATCTCGCAGCGCGGCCGCGACGGCGGTTACCAGCTCGCGCTGCCGCCGATCGACATCAGCTATGGCGACCTCGTCCGGCTGACGCGCGGGTCGCTCGCGCTCGTCCCCTGCGCTGCGCGCAACGCGCACGAGCATTGCAAGAATTGCCTGCCCGAATCCGATTGCCGCCTGCGCAGCCTGATGCTGAAGGTGCGCGACGACACCGCGTCGATCCTCGACCGCATCACCCTGGCCGACCCGATCGTGCTGGAGCCATTGTTCGAGAAGGAAGAAGCGGCAGAATAGCGCCGTTTCGCGCGAAAGAGAACGTTCTCAAAAATCGCTTGCCGCATCGCGAGCGACGCGATAGCCAATCGACATGGGCTTTGCGGTCGACCTCCTGTGCTTTCTCGTCGTGCCGCTCCTCTGCTGGCGCCTCGTTCGCGGCGCTGTGCCGATGGCGGTGCTGCCGATCCTGACCGGCCTCGCGGTCGCGGCGGCGGCCGATCGCTTCGGTTTCGACAAAGCCGCGCTCGGCCCTTCATGGCTGGGCGAGACGATCGGCTGGTGCGGCGTGCTCGCGCTGGCCTTCAGCGCCGGACTCGAAACGCGCACCGCGTCGGACCAGCTTCCTCCGCTTGGGAAACAAGCCGTGGGTTCGGCGCTCTTCGCACTCGCCCTGCCCTTCACGATCGGCTTTGCGGTGGCGCTGTCGGGCCTGCTCGATCTCGTTCTGCTGCGGCCCGCGGGCGTGTCGCCGCTGCTGTCGGCGGGCGCCATCGCGCTGTGCCTTGCGGTCAGCGCGCTTCCCGTTCTGGTCGGCATCGTGCGCGAACTGCCGATGGCCGACCGCCCGCTCGGCAATCTCGCGCTGCGAATCGCCGCGCTCGACGATGCGGTGCTGTGGAGCGGTCTCGCGCTGCTGCTGTTCCTTCATAATGGCGAGAGGAGCGCAATCGCCCCGGACGGGCCGGCCTGCCTCGCGGCGCTCGGGCTGCTCGCGGCGATGCCGCTGCTGCGCGATCGGATCGACCGCTTCCTCCCCGATCAACCAGGGGCGACGGCGGTGGCCGGCCTTTGTTATCTCACGGCCGGAGCCTGGGCCACGACGGCGCTCGGCCTGCACGAATTGCTCGGCGCCTATTTCGCGGGCGCCATGGCGCCGCGATGCCTTGCCGAGCGGCTGATGCCCGAACGGCTCGGCAAGCTGGCGCTGTTCGGCCTGTCGCCGCTCTTCTTCGCGCATCGCGGGCTCAGCATCGACGGCGCGGTCGTGACGCCCGCGGCGCTGGGCGTCGCGCTGCTTCTCCTGTTCCTTGCCGGTTCGGCCAAGCTCGCCGCGGTGCATCTGGTGCCGCCCGCTGCCCATGTGCCGCCGCGCGAACGCACGCGGCTCGGCCTGCTGCTCCAGTGCAAGGGTTTGATGGAGATCGTTGCCGCAACGATATTGGTTCAGGCGGGCCTGATCACGCCGACGGTCTTCGCGGTGCTCGTCACGCTGGCGCTTGTTTCGACAACGCTGACTATCCCCCTCTTCCGCCTCGCCTCACGCGCTGCGGCGATCCGGCGGACCCAAGCATTTTAGACCGCCACAAAAGAAAAAGGCCCGCTTTCGCGGGCCTTTTCGTAAAATGGTGGAGCCTAGCGGGATCGAACCGCTGACCTCTACAATGCCATTGTAGCGCTCTCCCAGCTGAG
>NZ_JAOZVW010000017.1 GCF_025869345.1 Sphingopyxis sp. | reverse complement strand
GGACCCCGGATCAAGTCCGGGGTAACGAAAAGAGAAACGTCAACAGCCGGTCGATAGCTACCCTACGCCGCCTCGAACCGGATCGGCAGCCGTTTGAGCCCGCCAACGAATACCGACTCGACCCGCGCCGGGTCGCCCGCGAGTTCGAGGCTCTTCAATCGCGGCAGCAGTTCCTCCATCAAGATCCGCATCTCCATCCGCGCGAGATGCTGCCCCAGGCAGACATGCGCGCCGAAGCCGAAGGCGATCTGCTGGTTCTTCGCGCGGTCGGGGTCGAAGGCGAAGGGATTGTCGAAGATCGCCTCGTCGCGGTTCGCCGAGACATAGTTCAGCATCAGCCAGTCGCCCTCGCGGATCGTCTGCCCGCCGATGTCGACGTCCGCCTTCGCGCTGCGCATGAAATGCTGGACCGGGGTCGTCCAGCGGATCGCCTCCTCGATCAGCCCCGCTTTCTCGGCCTCCGCGTCGCGGAAGCGCGCGAACAGCGCCGGATTCTTCGCCAGTTCCATGATCGCGCCCGCAGTCGAGGCGCTCGTCGTGTCGTGGCCCGCGGTCGCGACGATCATATAATAGCCTGCCAGCTCGCGGTCGGGAATCTGGCCGCCGTCGATCGTCGCATTGGCGATCACCGTCGCGATGTCCTCGCGCGAATTGGCGCGGCGGTCGGCGGTGAGTTCGCGGAAATAATTCTCGAAATCGGCGATGACATAATGGAGCATCGCGATCGCTTGCTCGGCGCTCGTTATTTCGACCTTGTTGCGGTTGAGTTCGGGGTCGGTCGACCCGAAAAGCTGCTGCGTCAGCATCAGCATCCGCGGCTCGTCCTCGGCCGGAACGCCGAGGATGTCCATGATCACGCGCAGCGGATAATGCGCCGCAACGTCGCGCGCAAAGTCGCATTCGCCCCCCAGCGACAGCATATGCTCGACCGCGGCGCGCGCATGATGGCGGACGCGCTCTTCGACGATCTTCAGATTCTTGGGCATGAACCAGCTTTGCGTCAGCAGGCGGTATTTCATGTGATCGGGCGCATCCATCTGCACCAGCGAGCGGATCAGGTGGCCGTCGTTCCCCGGCGTCGCGGCGCGCGCCAGCGCCTCGCCCTCGCGATTGGTCAGCACCGTCGGGCGGATCGCGCTGGCGAAGCGCTGCGGGTCGCGGCCGATCGCCATGATGTCGGCGTGACGCGTCACCAGCCAGAAGGGGTCGTGATCGGGATTCTCGGCCACCGCGAGCGGCGCGTTGGCGCGCGCCCAGGCAAGCTGTTCGTGCAGCCCATCCCATTCGCCATAAGCGGCGGGGTCGACGACGGCGGCGGATACCTCTCCGGGCAATATAGGTTTTTTCATGCAACCGAAGCTGCCTCAGTTTTTGCCGTCTGTCGAGAGCCATGGACCGCTCGCCGAAAGGGGCCGTTGCATGGGTCCGGGCATCGGCGTAGCCCAGGACGCATCATAACCGGGGATCGCAGCCATGAAAATTTCGACACGCCTTCTGCTCGTCAGCGCCGTCTCGGCGCTCGGCCTCACCGCCTGCGCAGCGCAGCCGGGGGTCGCGCCGCCCCCGCCCGTCGCGCTGATGCCGGCGCCGACCGGCGCGCCGCTCGACACCAGCGTGCCGAGCCAGCTTCCGCGCATCGCCCGCCCGCTCCATTACGACATCAGCGTCACCCCCGACGCCAAGGCACTGAGCTTCACCGGCGACGCGGCCATCGACCTCGAACTCTACGAGCCCTCGGCGACGATCGTGATGAACGCGCTCGATCTCACCTTTGCGGGCGCGACGCTGACCGGCCCCGACGGCAAGCCGGTTCCGCTGACCGCCGCGACCGACGCCACGGCGCAGACGGTGACCTTCACCGCCCCCACGCCGATCGCGCCGGGCACCTATCGCCTCCAGGCCCATTATACGGGCGTCATCGGCACCCAGGCGAACGGTCTTTTCGCGCTCGATTATCCCGACAAGACCACCGGCGCCGACACGCGCGGACTGTTCACCCAGTTCGAGGCGCCCGACGCGCGCCGCTTCGTCCCGAGCTTCGACGAGCCGAGCTACAAGGCGACCTTCAGCCTGTCGGCGATCGTCCCGGCGAACGATCTGGCGGTGAGCAACATGCCCGTGGCGAGCGAAACGCCGGTCGAGGGCGGCCGCAAGAAGGTCGCCTTCCAGATTTCGCCGAAAATGTCGTCCTACCTCCTCTTCTTCGCGACCGGCCCGTTCGAGCGGCTCGCCAAGAAGAGCGAAAGCGGCGCCGAGGTCGGCATCGTCTCGCCCAGGGGATCGGGCGAGCAGGCGCGCTTCGCACTCGACAGCCTCGCGCCGCTGCTGACCTATTATGGCGACTATTTCGGCCAGCCCTATCCGCTGCCCAAGCTCGACAATGTCGCAGGCCCCGGCCAGTCGCAATTCTTCGGCGCGATGGAAAATTGGGGTGCGATCTTCACCTTCGAGCGCATCCTGCTCGACGACCCCAAGATCACCAGCGAGGCGACGCGGCAGGCGATCTATGCCGTGCAGGCGCATGAAGTGGCGCACCAGTGGTTCGGCGACCTCGTCACCATGGCGTGGTGGGACGATCTGTGGCTCAATGAAGGTTTCGCGAGCTGGATGGAGACGAAGGCGAGCGACCATTTCCATCCCGACTGGCAGCCCTTGCTCGACCGCGTCGGCGGGCGCGAGGCCGCGATGGGGCTCGATGCCTTTGCGACGACACATCCGGTCGTCCAGACCATCCGCACCGTCGAGGACAGCAATCAGGCGTTCGACGCGATCACCTATCAAAAGGGCGAAGCGGTGATCACGATGCTGGAGGCCTATGCCGGGGCCGACAAGTGGCGTGACGGGCTGCGCGCCTATATGGCGCAGCATAAATATGGCAACACGCGCACCGACGATTTGTGGAACGCGGTCGAGGCGGCGGGCGCAACCGGGCTGACCGCAATCGCGCATGATTTCACGGGCCAGCCGGGCATTCCGCTGCTGCGCGTCGGCGGCATCGCCTGCGCGGGCGGCGCCACGACCGTCGAGGTCACGCAGAGCGAATTTTCGCGCGACCGCAAGGACAGCATCGATGCCGACGGGCGGCGCTGGCAGGTGCCGGTGCTCGCGCGCGCCGGTGACGGCGCGGTGGCGCGGCAGGTGATCGCGGGCGGCGCGGGAACGCTGACCCTGCCCGGCTGCGGGCCGGTGCTGATCAACGCGGGGCAGGCGGGCTATTACCGCACCCTCTATTCGCCCGCCGCGCTTGCCGCGCTGCGCGGCCGTTTCGCCAGCCTCGCGCCGATCGACCAGCTCGGTCTGCTCGGCGACAATTTCGCGCTCGCTTATGCGGGCTATCAGCCGATGGGCGCGGCGCTCGACCTGCTCGCCGCGGCGCCGAAGGAAGCGAACCCGAAGCTGACCGGCGACGTCGCGGGCCGCTATGAAGCGCTCTACAATCTCTTCGACGACCAGCCGGCGGTGCAAAAGCAGATCGCGGCGCGCGCCGCCGCGGCGCTCGCCCCGGCGATGCGGCGGCTCGGCTTCGACGCGCGGCCGGGCGAACCCGCGCTCGACAGCGTGCTGCGCTCCGATCTGCTGGGCGCGCTCGGGACGATCGGCGATGCCGGGGTGCTGACCGAGGCGCGCCGCCGCTTCGCTTTGCTCGACCGCGACCCCGCCGCGCTCGACGGGCCGCTCAAATCGCGCTGGCTCGGCATCGTCGCGAGCCATGCGAGCGCGGCCGAATGGGACAAGCTGCGCGCGATGGCGAAGGGCTCGAAATCGGCGGTCGAGCGCAGCACCTTCTATACCTTGCTCGGCAATAGCATGGACGCGAAGCTCGCCGGACGCGCGCTCGACCTCGCGCTGACCGACGAGCCCGGCAAGACGACAAGCGCCGCGATCATCGGCGCGGTGGCGCGGCATCACGCCGACATGGCGGTCGATTTCACGCAGGCGCATCAGGCAGCGGTCGACGCGTTGATCGATGCTTCGGCGCGGGCGCGCTTCCTCGCCGGGCTCGCCGCTTCCTCGACCGATCCAGCGATGGTCGCCAAGCTGGAGGCGATCGCCGCGCCGCTGCCCGCCGACGTCCGCAAGCCCTATGACAAGACGATCGCGACCCTCAAGGAACGCAGCGTCAGCCGCCCGCGGATCAAGGGCGAGGTCACGGACTGGTTGCGATGATGGCGCGATGGCAAGCCGCGCCGACCCGCCCGGTCCCAAGGTTTGATGCGGCGGGATACGGCCAAACCTCTTTTTAACGATTCCTCCTTATCAGGCGACAGTCTCACACAAGCGGAGCCTGTTCATGTCGCCACATCGAGGAATTGCAGCAGCGGCTATCGTCGCCATTGGCGCCATTCCTGCGTCCGCCACATGCGGCCAGGTCAGCACGACCATTCATCTGCGCGCCTATGTGCCGATCTATTGCAATATCGAGATGCTTCCCGCGCTCGGCATCGGACAGGACGAGGGCGTCGTGAACCTTGGAATGTCGCAGGAGATCTGCAACGCCCCGCGGGGCTATCGCGTTATCCTCCAGCACCCGGCCAACATGCCGGGGGCCGCGATCATCAGCGACCATGACCGTATCCCGCTGTCGGACAGCGGCGAAACCGTCCTGTCCAATTCCGATCACCCCGGAATCCGCCTGCGTCAGCTGGCGCTGGATGTCGGAGACGACGCGGCGAATCTCAACCACCTCGGCATACGCATCGAGGTGAAATATTGAGGATCCGC
This sequence comes from Sphingopyxis sp., assembly GCF_025869345.1. GTDB lineage: Bacteria > Pseudomonadota > Alphaproteobacteria > Sphingomonadales > Sphingomonadaceae > Sphingopyxis. Next base: position 12,216 of record NZ_JAOZVW010000017.1, on the reverse strand, counting down.
CGCCGCGTGCCGGTCAACTGACCGGCGAAAGGGTCAGGATCAGCGTATCGCGATAGGCGCCGGCGCGCTTCTTCGACACGTCTTCGGCCGTCACTTCGAGCGGGATTTGCTGGCCCGCGAGTCCGGCGCGCGGATTGACGAAACCGCCGTCCGCGCCCAACCCCAGCGCGTGCCCCCCGAAACGGACGCTATAGGCGATGCGTTCCGCCAGCCCCGGTGCGGCGGCCCCCTCGCGGAGCATGACGCTGCCGTTCAGGCTGCGCGCATTCACCCGATAGCGGCCGGTGCTGCGCACCGACACCGAAAGCGAGCGTGACAGCGTCGCGAAATCGAGGAAATCGATCTCGCCCCGCGTCGAGGCACCGGCGATACTCGCACTCAGCACATTGGGCACCTGAACGGTCACGGTTACGATGCCGGGGCTTTCATATGGCATCGCCGCACTCGCATCATCGCCGCACCAGTAGCGCAGCGTGAACTGCTCGCGATAGACGCCAGCCGGCAAGTCCTCGCGCAATTCCTTGAGGAACAGGCGCACCCCCGCCTGCTTGCTGGTCTCGTCCGGCGCCAGCGTGATCTTTCCTGATCGGAGCAACGCATAGGCGTCGCCGCGCGAGACCGAAATGTCGCGCCCCGTGTCGTCGCTGCGCCATTCGACCTGCGGCCCCGCGCTCGCCCCGACGCGCGCATGGACCGGCGAATCCTCGTCGAGGATCTGGTACAGGATCGTGAGCGGCGTCGCATCGGCGCCCGTCCGCCGGAAATTGAGCGTCGCGGGCTGCATCAGCTGCGCTGCGCCCGTCGTATCGAGCGGATCGATCCGCATATCGGGCACGACCGCCGGGTCCACGGTGGCGCACTGCGCCGCGGCGGCGGCGCTCCATCCCATCGACGCGACCGCGACGGCCAGGGTCATTGCTGCTGTCTTCACACCCATCACCTCTTATCCGCTGGTTTCACGTCGCCGACGCGTGCGATGCCCGATGCCGCCTCGGCTATGTCAAGTTCATAGACGACCGGCGGCGAGCCCGAGATTTCGATGCGCCAGCGGCCGGCCTTCACTCCGCTGATGCCGAAGCGGCCGTCGCGGTTCGTGAACAATTCCACCTTTCGCTCGTCGCCCCCGACCTCGATCGCATAACCGACGCGGAGCGACAGCGGCTCGCCGCCTTCGGTCGTCAAGCGGCCGATGGCCATGATATTATAATCCGAACCAACGGTCACGACATATCCCGAGCGATAGGGCGCCAGCATCCGCAGCGAGCCGGTACCGATATCGAGGCCGGCCGAGGCGTTGGGCACGTCATAGGTCAGGGTGCGCGGCGAATAGGACCCCACCTGACCATAAAGCGCGGGACCGAACATGTCCGACCGCGCCTGGTAGCTGCCCTGTGAGGGTTCGACCTCGATCGCCAGCTTCTTCCCGGCCTTATACGGGCGCACGATTGCGAAGCTGTCGCTGATCGGCCGTCCGATCGCGAAACTGCCGTCGGCGAACGCCAGCGACGATGCGATGCGCAGCGAAGTGCGCTGGTCGGTGATGCTGTTGCTCTGTTGCGAATAAGCGGCGGTATGCGCGATCCCGATGTCGGCGCGATTGGCGACGTAGTTTCCGCTGGCATTGAGGCCATAGGTGTCGCGGCCGATGTCGAGATTGGCGGTGCCGCTCCAGGCGCCGACCCCATAGCCCCCCGAACTCTGCAAGCCCAGGCGAACGCCGTCGTCGCGGCTGTTATATTCGGCGCGCGCCGAGGTGCGCGCGCCGAAGCGGCGGACCAGCGAGATGCGGAAACTCTTGTCGTCGCCGCGCGCCCCGCGGCTCCATTCGGCGTCGAAGACGAGGTTGGTCGCGCGATCGAGCCGGTGGCCGAGGCTCGCCCGGACCGACCGTTCATCAACGAAGGCGCCGCGCCCCTTCGCATAGCGAACCTCGCCGCCGATGAACGAGGAGCTGCTGAGCGACCGATTATAGCTGAGCGAGACGTTATAGCTGTAGGGGTTGTCCGGCGCGAGCTGCCCCACCGCGCCGAAATGCCGGCTCCGCGCCTCGAGCGCGGCGATCAGCGACGAGCCGCCGTTGGTGGCCTGCGTGATCCGTTCGATCGAGAAATTGGCCGCCCATCCGTTGCCGCCGCCCGGTATATGGCTGAAAGCGACGTCGCCGCCGATCGTTCCCCATTTCGTGCCGAGAACCGCCTCGCTGCCGACCAGATAGGCCTTGCCGGCATATTGAAAATTGCCGCCGAGGGTCAGACTGTCGCTGAGCCCGCGCCGGTAATAGCCCGATATGGCCAGATCGTTGCTATACTCGATGCTCTGCCCGCGGCGGGCCTGCACCCCCACATTCACGTTGAATTCGGACAGGCCCGCCGCGAGCTGGGTCCGCTCGATGAAGGTGCTGAACGAGATGACGTCGCGGCGCCCGGTGTCGTCGACGATGATCAGCTGGACGTCATTGCCCCCCTGCGCGAAGGGGAAATCGCCGACATTGTATGTGCCCGGCTGCAGGCGGAGGACGCGGACGGTGCGGCCGTTGATGATCGCCTCCACCGTCGCGTCGCGGTCGAGCGAAAAGGTGCGGCCGCCGCGCGGAGCGACGTTGCGCTGCGGGTCGAGCAGCGCGTAGCTGCGCGACAGGCCGAGCCCCGCCATATCGACCGCTCCCTGAAAACCCCGCGTTTCGGGGAGCAGGTCGCCGGCGGTCCAGCGCGCGAGGCGCTTCGCATCGTCATAGACGAGGCGCGTCCCGCTGCGGCGGAAACGGTTGGCGGTACCGTCCCATTCGCCCTCGCCCTCGGCGACGATCCTGCCGATCCGCGCCGCGCCGTCGAAGAGGAAGAACGGATCGCCGAAACCTGTCGCCCCGCCCTTGTGAACATAGTCGAGCGAGCCGCGGATGTTGACATAGGCCGAAAAGGATTCGGGGTGCGCGAACTCCCCGATCGTCTCGCGGTCGAGTTCGGCGAGGCCTATCGTACGCGGCGCCCGGTCCTGGGTCGCGATCGCCAGCGTCAGTTCGAGCGATCTCTTGTCGAACTGCATCGGCAGCCCCGCCCGTTCGAAGGCCGACAGCGGCGCGAAGCCGCCTTCTGCGGCAATGCTGCGAATCTGGTCGAGCCGCGCGGTGGCGAGTTGCGGTGCGAGCAGCGTGGCGATCCGCTCAACCGAGACGAGGATCGTGTCATCGGGCGCGATCTGGACATCGACATCGCCGAGCATCCGTGGGCCGTCCTTCGCCGGAACGACGATGGTCATCGTCCGGCTGGTGCGGTTCAGCCGCACCTCGTCGGGCGCGGGAGCCGGGTTGGGCGCGGGCGGCGCGGCAGCGGCCGGGGCGGTAGACGGCGGCGCGGCCGGGTCATCGGCGCCGGACGACGCAACCGGGCCGGCCTGCTCCCAGGCCCGCGCCTGCGAGCCTCCCGCCATCGCCGCCGCGACAGCGAGAGCGCAGACGCCTAATGTCCAGCGATGCTTTCGCGCCCCCCGCACCGCGCGGTCACCGTCCGCGGCCGGAGAGGGTCACTTCCGCCGTCCCGTCGGGGTTCTCGAGGTCGATCGGGGCCACGAACTTGCGGCTCGTCTCCGGTCCCACCAGGCCATAGCCGATCATCTGCTGGATGTCGCTGTCGCTGAGCGTGCGGCGCAGTATCTCCTTGCCCGCGGCGTCGCGCTGGACGAGGCTCAGCGAGCCGCTGCTGAGATAGCCGTAGTTCTGACTGCTGTTGTGGACGGTGAAGGCAATCCGCGCAGGCGGCGCCGGCGCATCGGGCGCGGCGTCGGCGGGCTTCGCCGGGTGAATGATCTCCGCACTTTCGACCGCCAGCTTGGGGTCGCCCGCGACGATCGAGGCGACGTTGACCATCGCCTGGAAATTATAGAGGATCTGGATCGTCGACTGGCCGCCCGGAACCTCGACCGGCTGCTGCGCGACCTCGGCATAATAATGGCGGCTGGCGGGGGCTTCGGGATCGCCAAGATACTGGATGCGGAACGCCTGCGTTCCGCCCGGCGGAATGATCGCCTGCGCGGGGATGGCGATCAGGTCGTTCGTCAGGCGGTCGGACGCCTTGACCGTGTCGGGCAACAGGTCGGCCTCGACCAGCCGGATCTCGACCGGCAGCGGGCTGGTCCCCGTATTCTGGACGCGGATCTGGCCGCCCATCTGGCGTCCCGCCATCTGGAGGTCGAGGACCACGGGCTGGACGGTCATCGCAGCATGGACCGCGGCGGAGCACAGACCCAGCAGCATCGCCAGCATGGCGACGATCGAAACCGGCTTCAACTTGAACATGCAACCCCCAAAAACGCCGCCCCCCGGCGGCTCAACGCATTGGGGCAGGCGCCGGACGTACCGGCGCCTGCCCATATAGAATTACCGATCACCCCCATGCGGGGGCGCAACGCCGATCATGGCCGCGGCGTCAGATCGATGGTGATCACGTCCTGATAGTCACCCCGCAGCAAAGGCCCCTGCCCAGCATCGCGTATCACGCCCATGCGGATGTCGAAATTGCGGATGCCCGGAGGTGCTTTGTTGCCATGATCATAGCTGTCGCTGTCGCCGGGCGCGGTCGGGATGAAATTCACGACCCCCCAGTTGCTGGCGCCGATCGCCGGCGGGTTGACGCTGGTGCCGGGGGTGATGTCGTTCTGCCAATTGGCGTTATATGTCATCCGGCGCTTCCAGGTGAAACCCGCCGGCGGCTGCGGCGGCGTCGCGCCGGTATAGGTGGTGTTGACGAGCCCGCCATTCTCGCTGCGCAGCGTGATCTCGAAGCCGGTGTTGCACATCGCCTCGCCGCGGACGCGGATCGCATATTCGGCGTTCGTATTGGTCGCGATACCGGCCGCGTCCGCGAGCGCCGAGGCCGGGATCGTCCAGGTATTACCCGAAAATTGCCCGCCGCCGGCACCGCCCGCCGCCGAAACGAAGCTCCAGCTCGTCGGCAGGGTGCAGATCGCCTGAGCATTGCCGATCACATCGACGGACTGAGGGTTGGCGGCAAGCGCCGGGGTGGCAAGGGCCGTCAGGGCCGCGGCGCCGAAAAGCGAAAGGATAGATTTCATGACGGACAGTCCCCCATGGATTTCAAAGGAAGGATGGCGTGACGCGCGGGTCACGGGTTGGTCGCCAGCGTGATGGTCACGGTGCCGCGATAGAGGCCGCTTTGGCTCGTTTCGAGCATCAGGCCGGGCGTCTCCGTTCCCACTCCGGACTCCCCGCTAAGCGTTTCGAGATCGGAAATCTCCAGCTTGAGCCCCGGTGCCACCGCGGCCCTCGCCTCCGTGAATGTGGAAGTACCCGTGTCGCTCCCGCCCAACGGGCGAATGCCGATACCCTGTCCGGCTACCCAATTCTGCAACGTCGCCTGATAGGTCAGCCTGCGCGACATATAGGCGGGCTGGGAATAGCCCGGCGTGTCTTCCAGCACCATGGGCGTCGCCTTGATCGACAGTTTGTGTGGGGCGTTACACCAGGCATCGGCAATATAGGTGCTGCCGGACACGATGCTGGCGCTCGCCAGCGACGCCTTGAGCTTGCCCTGGCTGTCGTTGAGCGTGCCAAGGTTGATTTCCGTGGTGCCCGGCGAGCCCATGCCGCAGGCGCCGGTCACCGTCGCCCCGATATCCACTCGCTGGGAAACCTCGTTGGCCTGGACAGCGCCCGGCACAATCAGCGCGGCGATTCCGGCCATCAGCAATATGCGGTGATGAATCATGTCGTCACTCCAAAATTTGGCCTGAATCAATTCAGCGAAATGGTGAGGGTCACCTTGCCCGCATATTCGCCGGCAACGGGACGCAGGTTGTGCGCCCCATCGACGCGGGGATCGGAAAGCGTCAGCTTCATTTCACCGATCGTCGCCTGGCCGACATCGAACTCCTTGAAGCCCGTCGGTTCGGTGCTGGCGACCTCGAGCGCTTCATTGCCCCAATTCACCAAGGCGGTGTAATCGACCCGATTGGTGAAGGACGACGAATCGCTGACCGTGGAAACGTCGGTGCTTTTCAGCGGCTCGACCTCGATCTTCACCTTCGAGGGCGCGTTGCAATAATAATCCGATGCCAATGTCTTGACCGCATTCTGGCCGAAGTTGTCCACCAACTGGCCCGTCGCACCCGTGAGGCTGCCAAGATCGACCACATCGTTGGGGCCCTGCGCCGCCAAGGCCGAGCAATAGCCCGGGATGTTCGTCTGAATGGTCATCGAAGCGCTCGGGACCGCACTATTCACATTCTGTGCCGATGCGGGAAGCGCATAGACCGCGGCGCCCGCGACGAGCGCAGTGATGAGGGTTTTTCTCACGATCTTCTCCTGAAACTCGTCCGCAGCGCGGAGGTTGAGCGATGAAGGCGGGTCGTTCCGCGCCACCATGGCGCGAACGAATGAAGATATTATGGTCATGCGCGCACCGCCAGTTCGACGATAATCGTGTCGCGATAGCGGCCATATACGGGCTCGTCCCCTTCACGGGGGGCGCTCCAGCGCAGGCGCATGGTGCCGGTCCGGTCGATCGCGGTCGCGTCGCCCGACGACCAGCCGTCGCCGCTGCCGAACGCGCAGCCGCCGGCTTCCCGGTCGGTGAGTTGGTCGGCGCGGCACCAGCCAAGAGCACTCAGCCCCTCGTCGGTATCGACATCGACCGAAAGATCATAGGCGATCCGCGAGGCGATGCCCTGGCGCGCATGGTCGGTAACGAACGCCCCTTCGCCCGAGCGGATACGCAGTTGAAACGGCGCGTTGCAATCGAGCCCGAAGCGCGCCTGAACATCGCCCGCACGATTGAAATCGAGCCGCTGCCCAAGCACGGGCGGCGAGGCAAGGCGGCAACGCGCCGGAACTTCGCCGCGCAGATCGACCGCCAGTTCGCTCGGCGCGCCAAGCGGCGCATCGCTCGCCGTATAGCCGGAACCCAGCGCCGCGACACCCAGGTCGGCTGCCGAAGCCGTCGTCGCAACACCGCCTGCGCCAAGCAAAAGCAGCGCGACAGAGGTCCGGGACATGATGGTTTTCGATCTGCGCATGGTGGATCAGACTATTCGTGTGTGCGCCGGAAAATCCGCCACCGATGCACGCGGCATCGGCGGCGGATCAACGCATGGCTTTTAGCTGATCGAAGCCGTCAGCGTGACGTGGCCGGTATAGCTACCAACGACCGGACGCTTGTTGGCCGGGTTCAACACGGTAAGGTTGAAGCTCGAATATTTGCCGCTGCCCGTCTCGAAAGCTTCGGCGGTATTGATGTCGTGCTCCAGAACACCATTGGTGCCGTCCGCCGAGCTGAGCGCCAGCGTGCCGCCGCCATTGCCAAACGCATTGCCGCCCAGGAATCCGCTGATCGCGATGTCGAACTTGTTGGCAAACGAGCTCGAGTCACCAGGAGCGGGCAAGCTGCGGTTGTCGTTGAGGGCCAGCGCTTCGAGCTTGATCGTCACGGTCGCGGCGCCATTGCACCACACATTGCCGAAGCTGCGATTCTGAGTCTGGCTGTTGTCGATGACGAGTTTGCCGTCGGTGGCAGCGCTGGCAACTTCCCCAAGAGCAATATCGCCCTGGGTATAGCCGGCGGTGGTGTTGCCGTTGTTGATATGGTTGCCAAGGCCGCACGCCGGGCTCACCGTCGCGCCGATGTTGACGGTGCTGCTGACATCGTTCGCATAAGCAGGCGCCGCAGCAAGCAGGCCGATGGCCGAAACAGTAGCAAGAATGGTCTTCATTTTTTCCTCCACAAAAATCCCGGTCCGACGGACCGGCATGACAATCCCGGAAGACCGCTCCCCTCCCCCCCAAGGGACAGGATTTCGGCCCCATTTTTCGCGGCGCGACCACTGCCTTCCGCATCCCTCGGGTCCGCGCCGGGACAGGCCACGGACCCAGGGTGGGGCCAAAGGCCCCGAGATCGGGCGTTGCCGGAACAGGCGCAGCCCTAACCGTCCCGGCAAACGTATGTTCGCCGGAAAAATCGTCTTCGGATTGCTGGTGCGGTCTCGGCAGACCAATGGCCCGCCCGATCGTTCCCCCGATCCTCTTTCCCAGTCGTCGAGCGTGCGACCACAGACCGCTCGACCACCCCCCGCATTCAATCCTTAAGCATTTGTAAATTATGTGGGCGAGATAGCGTCCGGATATCGTGAAAGAATCGCCCGCCCATCGTGAATAATGGAACGGCCCTCTTGTGTCGTTTTGGTGCATTAAGCATCAAGACAGCGCGTTCGCGCGCTTTTCCGCAAAAGGCCGGAATGCTTTTTCTTTTCGGGTCTTTACCCCCTCGAACATCATCCCGGCAAATCCCGGCCGCCAGCCGCCCGAGTCGCTCGCCGAATCGACGAGCGGCGGATGCGCCCCGCGCCTCGCCCGGCGTTCGTTCGGCATCAGAAATTATAACTTCATGTTAAGGCAGCGCCCATCATATCCGGGCGGGTTTTGACGAAGCCCGTCCTGAGCGCGCTTCCATGACCTGCCGGAGGGCGAAACATGGACGGGCTTCCGCCAAGGGAGCCCCGGCGCGTCGCGCGTCAGGCGGCCGCGGCAATCCGCTCCACCGCGCTTCGCAGCCGGGCGTTCCATTCGTGGTCGCGGAACGGCAAGCGCTCGATCAGCGCGGGGTCGAAGGCCGGCTTGGCCCTGCGGAGAACCGCAAGCGCCCTGCACGCGCCGTCGAGATCCCCCGCCATATCGAGCGCCGCGATCTTGTAGACATGCGCCTGGGCATAGCCGGCCCGGCGCGCGAGCGCCTGGTTGGCATCGATCACCGCCTGCCGATGGTCGCCGAGCATGACCCCGGCAAGCGCGAGCTGGCCGAACTGGTGAAAGCTGTGGGTGTCGACCGGGGCAAGGCGCAGCGCGTTGCGCACCATCTGCACGCCGTCGCCGGGATATCCCGAGAAACTGTAGCAGCCGCCCAGATGCCCATAGGCGGAGGCGAGGCTGGGTTCGAGCCGGATCGATTCGTGCATCAGCGCTGCCGCGCTTTCGTGCTGGCCGAGCCAGAGGTCGAGAATGCCGAGCAGCAGCCAGGCGCGCGCGTCATAGGGGTCGATGTCGCGGACCAGGACGGCGCGGCGGCGCAGCCCCTCCAGTTCGGGCACCGGCGCGCCCATTGCCCAGCAGCGCAGCGCGTCGGCGCGCGCCTGCTCGACAAGGACCTCGATCGCGTCCGGCCGCGCCTGGGCGGCGCGCGCGAGCATCCGGTCGGCCTCGTCCGCGTCGCGGCGCGTCAGACGCCGCATGTGCCAGCGCGCCCGCCACAGCAACTCGTCGGGATTGAGCTGCTCGGCCGGACGGTCGCGCACCCGCTCGGCCTGATCGGCCTCGATCCGGACCGAAAGCACGGCGATGCTGTCGTTCGCGATCTGCGCCGGGTCGCAGGACTCGCCATCGTTGCCGAGGTCATGGCGGCTCGACCAGAGCAGGCGCGCCGAAGCGGCCTGCGACAGGGCCACGGTCGCGGTTCCGTCGGGGTTGAGCTGGCAATGGAGCAGATATTCGACCCCCAGCGTCTTCCCCATGCGCAGCAGCGCCTCCGGCCCGTCGATCCGCGCAGGCACGCCGACGAGAGGCAGCCAGCGCAGCGCGGCGATGCGCTCGGCAAGAAGGTCGACGATCCGGTCGAGCGTCGCGACTCTGTCCGGCGGCATATCCTGATCGTGAACCAGGATGGAGAGTGTCGGACGGCCATCGGACGGCGGCGCCACCTCGGCCGGAAGGGGTTTTTCGGGTAGCGCGGGCAAAGCGTCACCATCGGTTTCGCGCGCCGACTCGATCGCCTGCCGCTCCTCGCGCAACCAGTCCTCGAAGCCTTCCTCCCAGGCGATGTCGATGCCTTCGAGGAACTCGTCGCGCGATTCGGCAATGCGACGGGGGTTGCGCACATCGACGACCACGCGGTCCAGGTTGAGTGCAACCGTTTCATGGGCGATGATCAGCAGCGGTTCGCCGGCGACATTGACCAACGGACGCAGGTTGGAAAGCTCACGCCGCAGGCTGGCCTGCGAATTCGCGCGCTCACGGCTGCCCCAGATGCGCTCCTGCAACCAGCGCCGCGACCGCTCGCCCGATTTGGACGTCGCCAGCATCGCGAGCAGGATGCGCGACCGCTTGGCCGGAACGGATATGCGTGAACCGTCCGGCGCGGACAATCGAAACGAGCCGATCAAATCGAGCTGAAAGGCCCCCTCGCCCGTCATACCCTCCCCCACAAGTCCCGCACCGTCTATACCGACCCGCGATACGCCGCAATTGCCTTTGTTAACTTCCTGTTGATCATGTTGTTAATTTTTGGGGCATGCCCCCCGGCCCCTCGGCGGTTGCCGGGAGGCTTCGCGCATCGCCGTGACGGAGGACGGCCCCGCCAGCCGCTCTATTTGAACAGGCTGCCCAAAATCCCGCGCATGAGCTGGCCGCCGAACTTGCCCGCGACCTGACGGCCGAGGCTCGTCGCCGCCGAGCGCGCCGCCGACTGCATCATCTTCTCGGCCATCGAGGGCTTGGCGGCTTCGCGCGCCGCGGCCTTTTCCTGCTGGATGCGCACGCGCTCCTCGGCCGCCTTGCGCTTCGCCTCTTCCTTCGCGGCGATCGCGGCCTGCTTGTCGGCCTCGACCTGCGCCTGCGCCTCGACCGCGGCCGCCTGCGCCTGCTCGGCCTTGGCGGCGAGCAGTTCCTCGGCGCTCTCGCGGTTGACCGGCGTGTCATATTTGTCGGCGACGGGCGAGATCGACTTGATGATCGCGCGCTCCTTGACGTCGAGCGGCCCCGCGCGCGAACAGGGCGGCTTGATCAGCGTGCGTTCGACCGGCGACGGCGCGCCGTCGGCCATCAGCAGCGAGACGAGCGCCTCGCCGACCTTGAGCTCGGTGATCTCGCGCGCGACATCGACCTTGGGATTGGGGCGGAAGGTGTCGGCGGCGGCCTTCACCGCCTTCTGGTCGCGCGGGGTGAAGGCACGGAGCGCGTGCTGGACGCGGTTGCCGAGTTGGCCCGCGACCGCCTCGGGCACGTCGATCGGGTTCTGCGTCACGAAATAGACGCCGACGCCCTTCGAACGGATCAGCCGCACGACCTGCTCGATCTTGTCGGTCAGCGCGGGCGGGGCGTCGTCGAAGAGCAGATGCGCCTCGTCGAAGAAGAAGACGAGCTTCGGCTTGTCGGGGTCGCCGACTTCGGGAAGCGTCTCGAACATCTCGCTCAAAAGCCAGAGCAGGAAGGTCGCATAGAGCTTGGGGCTCGCCATCAATTTGTCGGCGGCGAGGATGTTGACATAGCCGCGGCCATTGTCGTCGAGGCGGATCATGTCCTGGATATCGAGCGCGGGCTCGCCGAAGAAATGGTCGCCGCCCTGCGTTTCGAGCGTCAGGAGCTGGCGCTGGATCGTCCCCACCGTGGCCTTCGACACATTGCCATATTTGGTGGTCAGCTCGTCGGCGTTCTCAGCGCACCAGGCGAGCATCGCCTGCAGGTCGCCCAGATCGAGGAGCAGCAGATTCTGCTCGTCGGCGACGCGGAACGCGATCGCGAGCACGCCCTCCTGCACCTCGTTGAGCCCCATCAGCCGCGCGAGCAGCAGCGGCCCCATTTCGGAGATGGTGGTGCGGATCGGATGCCCCTGCTCGCCGAACAGGTCCCAGAAGATCACCGGATTGTCGTGATAGCTCCAGCCGGTGTCGCCGATTTCCGCCGCGCGCTTGGCAAAGGCTTCGTGCGTCTTCGCGGCCGCGCTGCCCGCCATCGCCATGCCCGACAGGTCGCCCTTCACGTCGGCGACGAACACCGGGACGCCGACCGCCGAAAAGCCCTCGGCCAGCCCCTGCAGCGTCACCGTCTTGCCGGTGCCGGTCGCGCCGGCGATCAGCCCGTGGCGGTTCGCGCGCTTCAGCACCAGCGACTGGCGCGGCCCGTCGGGTGCCCCTCCGCCGCCGAGGCCGATGTAGATTTCGGTCGCTTCGCTGCCGTCGCTCACTATGCATTCCTCCACTCTGGACACCCGGTCAAAAGTCTAGAACGGCGCGCGGCGTCGGGCAATCGGCAAAGCCGCGGGCGGCGACGGCACGCGGTGAAGTTCGGGGCGAGAATGGCGGGAAACGGCGCACCTTCATTCGCAATTCGCGGGGATACGGTATCAGCGGCAGGGAATGACTGGTTTCGACCGAAGGCGGAGCCATCCTTCATCGTCATCCCGGACTTGATCCGGGATCCATTCATCCAGCGCTGAGAGAATG
>NZ_JAOZVW010000016.1 GCF_025869345.1 Sphingopyxis sp. | reverse complement strand
TCGCATGGATCACCGAGCCCGCGCCGAGGAACAGCAGCGCCTTGAAGAAGGCGTGGGTGAACAGGTGGAACATCGCCGCGCCATAGGCGCCGACGCCCGCCGCGAAGAACATATAGCCGAGCTGCGAACAAGTCGAATAGGCGATGACGCGCTTGATGTCCCACTGGGTCGTGCCGACCGTTGCGGCGAAAAAGCAGGTCGCCGCGCCGACGAAGGTCACGACGCCCGCCGCGACCGGCGCGGCCTCGAACATCGGCGACAGGCGGCAGACCATGAACACGCCCGCGGTGACCATCGTCGCGGCGTGGATCAGCGCCGACACCGGGGTCGGGCCCTCCATCGCGTCGGGGAGCCAGGTATGCAGCCCAAGCTGCGCCGACTTACCCATCGCGCCGATGAACAGCAGCAGGCAGAGCACGGTCATCGTGTCGAACCGGTGGCCGAGGAAGCCGATCGTCGACCCCGCCATGCCCGGCGCGGCGGCCAGAATCTCGGGGATCGAGACGGTGCCGAACACCAGGAAGGTGCCGAAGATGCCGAGCATGAAGCCGAGGTCGCCGACGCGGTTGACGACGAACGCCTTGATCGCGGCGGCATTGGCGCTCGGCTTCTTGTACCAGAAACCGATGAGCAGATAGGAGGCGAGACCGACGCCCTCCCAGCCGAAGAACATCTGGACGAGATTGTTCGCGGTCACGAGCATCAGCATCGCGAAGGTGAAGAGCGACAGATAGGCGAAGAAACGCGGCTGGTCCGGGTCCTCGCTCATATAGCCCCAGCTATAGAGGTGGACGAGCGCCGACACCGTCGTGATGACGACGAGCATCACCGCGGTCAGCGTGTCAACGCGCAGTTCCCAGTTGAACTGGAGCGCGCCCGACGACACCCAGTGGAGCACCGGCGTCACGCCCGCCTCACCCGTTCCCGCGACGAACGACAGGAAGATCGGCCAGCTCAGCGCGCAGCTCAGGAACAGCGCGCCCGTGGTGATGATCTTCGACGGGACATTGCCGATGACGCGCTGACCGAGGCCAGCGACAATCGCCGCGAGCAGCGGCAGGAAAACGATCGCCTGAATCACCGGCTTACCCCTTCATCCGGTTGGCATCGTCGACGGCAATGGTGCCGCGGCCGCGGAAATAAATGACGAGAATGGCAAGACCGATCGCCGCTTCGCCCGCGGCCACCGTCAGCACGAACATCGCGAACACCTGTCCGACGAGATCGCCGAGCGCGGCGCTGAACGCGACGAGGTTGATGTTCACCGCGAGCAGGATCAGCTCGATCGCCATCAGGATGACGATGATATTCTTGCGGTTGATGAAGATGCCGAGCACGCCGAGCGTGAACAGCACCGCCGAAACGGCGAGATAATGGCCGACCGAAATCACAATTCCATCCCCTGCCCGACGCCCGGATCGACGAGCCGCGTCGCGTCCTGCGGACGGCGCCGGTTCTGCGCCGAGATATTCTGGCTGCGCACGCCCCCGCGTTGACGATGCGTCAGCGCGATCGCGCCGATCATCGCGACGAGCAGGACGATGCCCGCCGCCTCGAACAGGAAGATGTAGCGCGTGTAGAGCAGTTCGCCGATCTGCTGGATATTGCTGGTGTCGGCCGTCACCGGCGCCGCGCGCGCGGCCAGGTCGACCCCGCCCGCCTGCCACGCCCCGACCGCGAAGACGAGTTCGGCGGCAAGGATGATCGCGACGAGCGCGCCGAGCGGCAGATAGCGCACGAAACCAGCGCGCAGCTCTGCGAAATCGATGTCCAGCATCATCACCACGAACAGGAACAGCACCGCGACCGCGCCGACATAGACGATGACGAGCAGCATCGCGATGAACTCGGCCCCCGCAAGCAGCATCAGCCCTGCCGCGTTGAAGAAGGCGAGGATCAGCCACATGACGCTGTGGACCGGGTTGCGCGCGAAGATGACCATCGCCGCGGAGGCGATGGTGATGGCCGCGAAGAGGTAAAAGGCGATGAGCTGAATCATGTCCGCGCGCCCTTATCGATAGGGCGCGTCGGCGGCAAGATTCGCCGCGATCGCGCGCTCCCATTTGTCGCCGTTGGCGAGCAGCTTCGCCTTGTCATAGAGCAGCTCCTCGCGCGTTTCGGTCGCGAATTCGAAGTTCGGCCCCTCAACGATCGCATCGACCGGGCAGGCTTCCTGACAGAAGCCGCAATAGATGCACTTCGTCATGTCGATGTCGTAGCGCGTCGTGCGGCGCGAGCCGTCATCGCGCGGCTCGGCCTCGATCGTGATCGCCTGCGCCGGACACACCGCTTCGCACAGCTTGCACGCAATGCAGCGCTCCTCGCCGTTCGGATAACGGCGCAGCGCATGCTCGCCGCGAAAACGCGGCGACAGCGGGTTCTTCTCGAACGGATAGTTGATCGTCGCCTTCGGCTTGAAGAAATATTTGAGCGTCAGCCAATGGGCCTGCACAAATTCCCACAAGGTGAAGGTTCTGACGAGATGGGCGATGGAACTCATGAATACCTCGTCAGCATCAGATAGCCGGAGATCAGGAAGATCCAGATCAGCGAGATCGGCAGGAACACCTTCCAGCCCAGCCGCATGAGCTGGTCGTAGCGATAGCGCGGGACGGTCGCCTTCACCCAGCTGAAGGCGAAGAAGAAGAAGAGGATTTTCGCGAACAGCCAGACGATGCCCGGGACGGCATAGAGCGGCGCCCAGTCGATCGGCGGCAGCCAGCCGCCCCAGAAGAGCACCGCGTTGAGCGTGCACATCAACAGCACGTTGGCATATTCGCCGAGCCAGAAGAGCGCGAAACTCATCGACGAATATTCGGTCTGATAGCCCGCGACGAGCTCGCTTTCGGCCTCGGTCAGGTCGAACGGCGTGCGCGCGGTCTCGGCGAGCGACGAGATAAAGAACAGCACCGCGAGCGGGAAGAGCAGCAGGTTGAAGCCGAAGGCGTTGACCAGCCCAAGCCCGTGCCCCTGCTGCGCCTTGACGATCTCGTTCAGGTTGAAGCTGTCGGCGAACAGCACGACGCCGATCAGGATGAAGCCGATCGAGACTTCATAGCTGATCATCTGCGCCGAGGCGCGCATCGCGGAGAAGAAAGGATATTTCGAGTTCGACGACCAGCCCGACAGGATGACGCCATAGACGCCGAGCGAACTGACCGCGAGGATATAGAGCAATCCGACATTGATGTCGGCGAGCACGGCGCCCGAATTGAACGGGATCACCGCCCACGCCATCAGCGCCACCGTGAAGGTGATGATCGGCGCAATCAGGAACAGGCCGCGGTTCGCACTCGACGGAATGATCGTTTCCTGCAGGAACACCTTCAGCCCGTCGGCGAAGCTCTGGAGCAGGCCGAAGGGCCCGACGACGTTCGGCCCGCGCCGCAGCGCCATCGCCGCCCAGATCTTGCGGTCGGCATAGATGATCATCGCGACCGCGAGCATCAGCGGCAGCGCGATGAGCAGGATGCCGCAGATCGTCGCGACGCCCCACGCCCATTCGTAGGACATGCCGAGAGATTGGAAAAATTCGGTCATCGGAACGCAACCCCTTCCCCTCTCCCCTTGCGGGAGAGGGTTGCGAAGACTTGGCGGCTCTGCCGCCTAGTCGAAGCTGGGTGAGGGGTATCAACGGCGCGCACAAACGCAGCGGTGGAACCCCTCATCCAACTGCGCCTAGCCGCCTGCGGCGGCAAGGCTTCGTATCCTTCTCCCGCAAGGGGAGAAGGGATGAACTGTGCCGCGGTCATTCCGCCGCCTCCGCATAATCACCGCCGTGGAGCAGTTCGTCCGAGCAGCGCTGCATCGTCGGCGACGCGCGGCATATGGCGTTGGTCAGGTAGAAATCCTTGATCGGCGACGGGATCGCGCGCGCTTCGGGCTTCGCAGGCAACTTCGGAACCGACCAGCCATAGTCGGCGAGCCCTTCCGCGCCCAGCGCCGGCACCGCCGCGATCATCGCGGCGCGGCACTCGGCGAAGCTGTCGAAGCCGACCGACACGCCCAACGCATCGGCGAGCGCGCGGAAGATGCTCCAGTCCTCGCGCGCGTCGCCCGGCGCGAACACCGCCTTCTCGCTGCGCTGGACGCGACCCTCGGTGTTGACCGTGGTGAAATCCTTCTCGGTCCATGCTGCGGCGGGCAGGATGACGTCGGCCGCGTGCGCGCCCTTGTCGCCATGGTGGCCGACATAGACCTTCAGCGTCCCCGCGAACGCCGCGAAATCGACCTCGTCGGCGCCGAGGAAGAAAGCAAGCTTGGGCTTCGCCGCGATCACGTCCCTGATCCCACCCGGCTGCGAATAGCCGAGCATCAGCGCACCCATGCGCGCGGCCGAGAAATGGACGACGTTGAAGCCGTTCCAGCCGTCCTTGACCGCGTTCACCGACTTGGCAAGCGCCAGCGCCGCGCCATGCACGCCCGGCACCGACAGCGCGCCGCCGCCAAAGATCAGCATCGGCCGCTCGGCGCCCTTGAGCGCATCGAGCGCCGCCTGCGGCAGCTTCGCGACCAGCGACGCATCGTCGCCGAGCCATTCGACCTTGTAGGTCTGGTCGATCTCGGGCCCGATGCCGAAGACTTTCGCGCCCTTCTTCCACGCCGCCTTGCGGACGCGCGTGTTGATCAGCGGCGCTTCCCAGCGCAGGTTCGTGCCGACGAGCAGGATCACGTCGGCATTCTCGGCCTCGGCGACCCCGGTGTTGAAATTGACCGCCGACAGGCTGGTGACGTCATAGTCGAGGCCGGTCTGGCGCCCCTCGAACAGGTGGCCGCCGAGCGCGGTGACCAGCGCCTTCGCGGCGAACATCGTTTCGCAATCGGCCATGTCGCCCGCGATCGCCGCGACCGACTTGCCGGCCTTCGCGGCCTTGATCGCGTCGAACGCCTCGGCCCAGCTCGCTTCGACGAGTTGACCGCCCTTGCGGATGTAAGGCCGGTCGAGGCGGCGGCGGATCAGGCCGTCGACATGGTGGCGCGTCTTGTCGCTCGCCCATTCCTCATTCACATCGTCGTTGACGCGCGGCAACACGCGCAGCACCTGCCGACCGCGGCTGTCGATGCGGACGTTGGTGCCGACCGCGTCGCTCATGTCGATGCCGAGCGTCTTGGTCAGTTCCCACGGCCGCGCCTCGAACGCATAGGGTTTCGACGTCAGCGCGCCGACCGGACACAGATCGACGACATTGCCCGACAATTCGCTCGCCACCGCACGTTCGAGATACGACGTGATCTGCATATTCTCGCCGCGATAGATCGCGCCGATATCCTCGACCCCGGCGACTTCCTCGGCAAAGCGGACGCAGCGCGTGCACTGGATGCAGCGCGTCATCACCGTCTTGACGATCGGCCCCATATATTTCTCGGTCACCGCGCGCTTGTTCTCGTCATAGCGCGAGGCGCCGCGGCCATAGGCGACCGACTGGTCCTGCAAGTCGCATTCGCCGCCCTGATCGCAGATCGGGCAGTCGAGCGGATGGTTGATGAGCAGGAACTCCATCACCCCTTCGCGCGCCTTCTTCACCATCGGGCTGTCGGTCTTGATGATCTGGCCTTCGGCGGCGGGCAGCGCGCACGACGCCTGCGGCTTTGGCGGCCCCGGCGCGACCTCGACCAGGCACATGCGGCAATTGCCGGCGATCGACAGGCGTTCATGATAGCAAAAGCGCGGGATTTCCTTCCCCGCCAGCTCGCACGCCTGCAGGACGGTCGCGCCCTGCGGGACGTCGAGTTCTACGCCATCTACGGTAACTTTAGGCATTATTCGGCTGCCTCCAGCGCGCCGCCATTGTCACGGATGCGGCGTTCGAGTTCGGGGCGGAAGTGGCGGATCAGGCCCTGGATCGGCCATGCCGCCGCGTCGCCGAGCGCGCAGATGGTGTGGCCTTCCACCTGCTTGGTGACGTCGAACAGGGTGTCGATCTCGCTGATGTCGGCGTCGCCGGTGCGCAGCCGCTCCATCACGCGCCACATCCAGCCGGTGCCCTCACGGCACGGGGTGCACTGGCCGCAGCTTTCATGCTTGTAGAAATAGCTGATGCGGCTGATCGCCTGAACGACGTCGGTCGACTTGTCCATGACGATCGCGGCGGCGGTACCGAGACCCGAGCCGAGCGCCTTCAGCCCGTCGAAATCCATCGGCGCGTCCATGATCTCGGCCGCCGGAACCAGCGGCACCGACGAGCCGCCGGGGATCACCGCGAGCAGATTGTCCCAGCCGCCGCGGATGCCGCCGCAATGTTTTTCGATCAGGTCGCGGAACGGGATGCCCATCTCTTCCTCGACGACGCACGGGCGTTCGACATGGCCCGAGATCTGGAAGAGCTTGGTGCCCTTGTTATTCTCGCGCCCGAAGCTGGAGAACCACGATGCGCCACGGCGCAGGATCGTCGGGACGACCGCGATGCTTTCGACATTGTTCACCGTCGTCGGACAGCCATAGAGGCCCGCCCCCGCCGGGAACGGGGGTTTCAGGCGCGGCTGGCCCTTCTTGCCCTCGAGGCTTTCGATCATCGCGGTTTCTTCGCCGCAGATATAGGCGCCGGCGCCGCGATGGACGAAGACGTCGAAATCATAGCCCGATTTCGCGGCGTTCTTGCCGAGCAGGCCGGCGTCATAAGCCTCCTGCACCGCCGCGAACAAAGTCTCGGCCTCGCGAATGAACTCGCCGCGAATGTAGATATAGGCGGCGCGGGCGCGCATCGCATAGCCTGCGATCAGCGCGCCTTCGATCAGCTTGTGCGGATCGTGGCGGATGATCTCGCGGTCCTTGCACGACCCCGGCTCGGATTCGTCGGCGTTGATGACGAGGAAGCTCGGGCGGTCGGCGCGCGGCTCCTTCGGCATGAAGCTCCACTTGAGCCCCGTCGGGAAGCCCGCGCCGCCGCGGCCGCGCAAGCCCGATGCCTTGACCTCCTCGATGATCGCGTCCTGGCCGCGCTTCATCAAATCCTTGGTCTTGTCCCAATCGCCGCGCGCCTGCGCGGCCTTCAGGTTCCATGGCTGGAACCCGTAAAGATTGGTGAAAATGCGGTCTTTGTCAGCGAGCATGGCCAGCCTCACTCACCCTTCCCTTTGCTGCCCTGACGTGCAGCAAAGACGGCGATAAAAACGACGGCGACGCCCATGAAGGCGGAGCCCAATGCGATCCAGACCGCCATTACCAGTCCTTCCGATAGTCATGGTTGGCTTTGACCATGTCCTTCAGCGTCGTCGGGCCGCCTTCGGGTTCGCTCGTGTGACGCTTCGGGTTCTGCGGTCCGGTTTTCGGCTGCTTGCCCGCGGCGAGATCGTCGAGCAGGCGGACCGTGCTGTCGTAATCGAGGTCTTCGTAATTATCGTCGTTGATCTGGACCATCGGCGCGTTGGTGCAGGTGCCCATGCACTCGACCTCGGTCAGCGTGAACAGGCCGTCGGGGGTGGTCTTGCCCTTCACCATGCCGCGGTTCTTGCACGCGGCCATGACGTCGTCCGACCCGCGCAGCATGCACGGCGTCGTCCCGCACACCTGCACATGATAGCGGCCGACCGGCGCGAGATTGTACATGGTGTAGAAGGTCGCGACCTCATAGGCGCGGATGAACGGCATATCGAGCTGCGCGGCGACATATTCGATCACCGGCACCGGCAGCCAGCCCTGCGTGTTCGTCTCGGCCCCGACCTGCCGCTGCGCGAGGTCGAGCAAGGGCATCACCGCCGAGCGCTGACGCCCCGCGGGGTAGCGCGCGATGACGGTCTTCGCCTTCTCGGCATTTTCTGCCGTCCACGCAAAAGCGCCCCAGCGCGCGCGGACTTCGGCCTCATCGGGGATTTGGGGTGCGTCAGCCATCGATATCCCCGCTTTCCTGTTTCTTGTGGTGGCGTGCGTATAGGCTACTGGCGACAAGCAGCATTATGCCGCCAAGCGCGCCTAGGGACGCCGCCCCTTCGGCGACATCATGGCCCGAATGCCCCAGCATCCAAACGCCCAGGCCGCCGCCAACCGCTGCCAGAAGCAGAAGCCCGGCCAACAGGGTGTGCGTCCGCCTCGACGCTGGCGTGACTCCAAGTGTCTGGCGCGACGTCACCGATCACACTCCCCGAACACGACGTCGATCGCGCCGATGATCGCCGTGGTGTCCGCGAGCATATGGCCCTTCGCCATCATGTCCATCGCCTGCAGGTGCGAAAAGGCCGTCGGGCGGATCTTGCAGCGGTACGGCTTGTTGGTGCCGTCGCTGACCAGATAGACGCCGAATTCGCCCTTGGGGCTCTCGGTCGCCACATAGACTTCGCCCGCGGGGACGTGGAAGCCCTCGGTATAGAGCTTGAAGTGATGGATCAGCGATTCCATCGACTGCTTCATCTCGCCGCGCTTCGGGGGCACGACCTTGCGGTCGAGGCTCGCGATCGGGCCGCCCGGCATATCGCGCAGGCATTGCTTGATGATGCGCGCCGACTGATAGACTTCCTGCACGCGGACCATGAAGCGGTCGTAGCAGTCGCCGCGCGTGCCGACCGGAATGTCGAACTCCATCGCGGCATAGGCGTCATAGGGCTGCGACTTGCGGATGTCCCACGGAATGCCGCTGCCGCGGATCATCGGGCCGGAGAAGCCCCACGCCAGCGCGTCTTCCTTGCTCACCGTCGCGATATCGACGTTGCGCTGTTTGAAGATGCGGTTGTCGATGACGAGGCTCATCGCGTCGCCGAACAGCTTGGGCAGCCGCGTCTCGCACCATTCGCCGATGTCGACGAGCAGCTTTTCGGGCACGTCCTGATGGACGCCGCCGGGGCGGAACCACGCCGAGTGCATCCGCGCGCCCGACGCGCGCTCGAAGAAGTTGAGGCAATCCTCGCGCAGCTCGAACACCCAGAGGTTCGGGGTCATCGCGCCGACGTCCATGACGTGCGACCCGATGTTGAGCATATGGTTGCAGATGCGCGTCAGTTCCGCGAACAGCGTGCGCAGATATTGCGCGCGCGCCGGCACCTCGAGGTCGAGCAGTTTCTCGATCGCGAGGACATAGCTGTGCTCCATGCCGAGCGGCGA
Organism: Sphingopyxis sp.; assembly: GCF_025869345.1. Classification (GTDB taxonomy): domain Bacteria; phylum Pseudomonadota; class Alphaproteobacteria; order Sphingomonadales; family Sphingomonadaceae; genus Sphingopyxis. The sequence continues at coordinate 8,216 of NZ_JAOZVW010000016.1, read as the reverse complement.
GCAATAGTCGAGCCGGTCGAAATAGGGCAGCGCCTGCAAATAGGTCTTGTACTCGATGAGCTTTTCGGTGCCGCGATGGAGCAAGCCGACGTGCGGGTCGACGCGCTCGATGATCTCGCCGTCGAGCTCCATCACCATGCGCAGCACGCCGTGCGCCGCGGGGTGCTGCGGGCCGAAGTTGATCGTGTAGTTGGTGACGACCTGGTCGCCCGCGGTGTCGGCGGTGTCGACCGGATAGCCCTCGAACATGTCGCTGCCGTGGTGCTTGACCTGAGGAGAGTCGGTCATGCGTCGCCTCCTTTAGGCTTGCGCGGTGCGCGCGGCTTGGCCGGAGCCTTCGCCTTCGCGGGCGCCTTCTCCGCCTTCTTCGTGGCCGGAGTCTTCGCTTTCGCCGCGGTGGTCGTCTTCGCGCCGTCGCGGCTCGGCTTGGCGGCCTTCAGATTGGTTTTGGCGCCCGCGCCCGTCTGCGCGGTCTTTTCGGTCGTCTTCGGGGTCGATGGCGGCGCCTTCTTCGCGGCCTCGTCGTCGGCCTTCTTGACCTGCTGTGCGGTCATCGGGGTCGGCGCGCCCTTGCCCGGCGCTTCGCCGGTCCCGCCGGCCTTTTCATCGCCCGGCAGCACATAGTCGGCGCCTTCCCACGGGCTGAGGAAATCGAAGCTGCGGAAATCCTGCGCCAGCTTCACCGGCTCATAGACGACGCGCTTGTCCTCCTCCGAATAGCGCAGCTCGGTATAGCCGGTCAGCGGGAAATCCTTGCGCTGCGGATGGCCCTGAAAACCGTAGTCGGTCAGGATACGGCGCAGGTCCGGGTTGCCCGCGAACAGCACGCCATACATGTCGAACACCTCGCGCTCGAGCCAGCCGGCGACCGGCCAGACGGGCACGATGCTCGGCACCGGGGTCGCTTCGTCGGTGCAGACGCGGACGCGCAGGCGGTGGTTCTTCGTCACGCTGAGCAGGTGATAGACGACCTCGAAGCGCTCGGCGCGGTCGGGATAGTCGACCCCGGCTATCTCCATGAGCTGCTGATAGCCCAGATTGTCGCGAAGGCTGATCATCACGCCCGCGATGGCGTCGCGGCGCACGGTGACGCTGTCCTCGCCGACGGCGAAGACATGGTCGATCAGGTCGTCGCCGAGCAGCTTCTTCAGCGCGGCGCCGATACCCTCGCGGGGCGCGATCAGGGGAGCGGGACTGGCCATCAGCGTTCGATCGTCCCGGTGCGGCGAATCTTCCGCTGCAACTGCATCACGCCATAGAGCAGGGCCTCGGCGGTCGGCGGACATCCGGGGACATAAATGTCCACGGGCACGATGCGGTCGCAGCCGCGCACCACCGAATAGCTGTAGTGATAATAGCCGCCGCCGTTGGCGCAGCTTCCCATCGAGATCACATATTTGGGGTTCGACATCTGGTCGTAGACGCGGCGGAGCGCCGGAGCCATTTTGTTGCAGAGCGTCCCCGCGACGATCATCACGTCCGACTGGCGCGGGCTGGCGCGCGGCGCGACGCCGAAACGCTCCATGTCATAACGCGGCATGTTGACGTGAATCATCTCGACCGCGCAGCAGGCGAGCCCGAAGGTCATCCACCAGAGCGAGCCGGTGCGCGCCCAGTTGAACAGATCCTCGGTCGAGGTGACGAGAAAGCCCTTGTCGCCGACCTCGCTGTTGAGATCGTCGAAAAAACCCGCGTCGGGGTTCGTCCCCGGCGCCACCGGCAAGACTCCGGGGTTGGTGCCCGGGGCGACCGGCGTCTGGCCGGGCATGATGATGCTGGAAGTGCTCATTCCCAATCCAACGCGCCTTTTTTCCACGCGTACACAAGGCCGATCGCGAGTTCGGCAAGGAAGACCATCATCGTCGCCCAGCCGGCCCAGCCGATTTCCTTGAGGCTGACCGCCCAGGGAAAGAGGAAGGCGGCTTCGAGGTCGAAGATGATGAAGAGGATGGCGACAAGATAGAAACGCACGTCGAACTGGCTGCGGGCGTCCTCGAACGCGGGGAAGCCGCATTCATATTCGGTCAGCTTCGCCGGGTCGGGCTTGTGCGTGCCGGTCAGGCGCGCGACGCCCATCGGCAGAAAGACGAACGCCGAGGACAGGCCAACGGCGATGACCAGAAAGAGCAGAATCGGCAGATATTGCGTCAGATCGACCATGGGAGCTCGCAGTCTATTCAGGTGTTTGCCACCGTTATCGCGGGGCGCTTTAGGCCAGTGCGCCGCGCCCCGCAAGCGCCGCGGGCAGGATTTTCGTTACCATTGTGACCAAAGGCATAAGGAAGGCTGGCCCGATCACCTAATGCTGTGTTACGCCGCCTGCGTGGGTCGGCGTTTCGGGTGATTATAACCCACTTTTCAATCAGGGAGCTGACATGCGATCATTTTCTTTCGGGACCACGCTGGCGATGGGCGCCGCCCTCGCGCTTTCCGCGACGCCGGCGCACGCCGAACTGGTCAATGCGAAAAACCCGGCCACGATCAAGGCGATCGTCGAGTCGCAAGGATGGCCCGCCACGCTGGTCAGCAAGGCCGACGCGGACCCCTATATCGAAAGCAGCCGCAACGGGCTCAAGTTCCTCGTCATCTTCATGAACTGCGAGGATCACAAGAATTGCAAGACGATGCAATATTATATGGGTTTCAGCGACGCGAAGGATGTGTCGCTCGACCGCTTCAACGAGTGGAACAAGACCAAGCGCTTCGCGCGCGGTTACAAGGACGACGAAGGCGATCCGGTCCTGGAGATGGACGTCGACGTCGATTTCGCGGGCATCCCGCGCGAGAATCTGGGCGAGACCTTCAACACCTGGGCCTCGCTGATGGACAGCTATCGCGAGTTCATTTTCGACAAGTAAGGCGCCGTCCTTTTTCGTCACCCCGGACTTGATCCGGGGTCCCGCTAGCGGGCGTCGCTAGGCGGGATGCCGGATCAAGTCCGGCATGACGATGGGGGCAGGATCGCGATCACGCGTTACGCAGCGCGCCCGCGACCAGTTTCTGCAGCTTGCTATGCACCGCGCCGCTGCCCGCGATAAATTCGCTGCGCTCGATCGCGCGGTCGCCGCCACGGAAATCGCTGACGAAGCCGCCCGCCTCGCGCACCAGCAGCATCCCGGCAGCGACGTCCCAGATATTGAGGTCGCTTTCCCAGAAACCATCGAAACGCCCCGCCGCGACCCACGCGAGGTCGAGGCTCGCGGCACCGAAGCGGCGGATTCCGGCAACCTCAGGTGCGACGGCGCCGAAGATGCGGCTCCATTGCGCCATGTCGCCATGCCCCATGAAGGGGATGCCGGTCGCGATCAGGCATTCGTTCAAATGACGGCGCGACGCGACGCGCAGGCGCCGGTCGTGCAGCCATGCGCCGCGGCCGCGTTCGGCCCAATAGCTTTCGTCGGTCACCGGCTGATAGATCAGCGCGGCGGTGACGTCGCCCCAGCCGCCGCCGAGCTTCGGTTCCTGCACCGCGATCGAAATCGCAAATTGCGGGATCGCGTGAAGGAAGTTCGAGGTGCCGTCGAGCGGGTCGATGATGAAACGCGGCTTGCCCGGCTCGCCCTCGATTTCGCCGGCCTCTTCCATCAGGAAGCCCCAGCCCGGACGCGCGTGGGTCAGTTCGTCGTAAAGCGTGCGCTCGGCGGCCTGATCGGCCTTCGATACGAAGTCGGCGGGCCCCTTCTGCGAGACCTGCAGATGCTCGATCTCGCCGAAGTCGCGGCGCAGCTTGGTGCCCGCTTTACGCGCGGCGCGTTCCATGACGGTGATGATGCCCGATACGGCCATGTCAAATCTCCACCCGCCCGGTTGCGGGCGGCGATACCTAATTAGTCGGCGCGGCGGACATATTCGCGGTCATAGACATTGACCACGATGCGGGTGCCGCTGGTGATGTGCGGCGGCACCATCACGCGCACGCCGTTATCGAGGATCGCGGGCTTGTAGGACGACGACGCCGTCTGCCCCTTCACCACCGCGTCGGCCTCGACGATCGTCGCTTCGATCTGTTCGGGCAGTTCGACCGAGATCGGGCGCTCTTCCCACAGTTCGAGCACGACTTCCATGCCGTCCTGCAGGAACTCGTGCGCGTCGCCGACGACTTCCTTCGAGATGTTGATCTGCTCGAACGTGTCCTTGTCCATGAAGACGAGATCGTCGCCTTCGGCATAAAGATACTGGAAATCCTTGGTGTCGAGGCGGACCTTCTCGACCGTGTCCGCGCTGCGGAAACGATTGTTGAGCTTGCGCCCGTCGATCAGGTTCTTGGCTTCGACCTGCATATAGGCGCCGCCCTTGCCCGGCTGGGTGTGCTGGATCTTGGTGACCTTCCAGATGCCGCCTTCATATTCGATAATATTGCCGGGACGGATTTCAACGCCGGTGATTTTCATCGCGCACACTCGCTTCAACAAGGATGGAAAGAGCCGCCGGCGCGCGCAGCCGCGCACCGGTTCAGGAGCGCGCCCTTAGCCGCGGACGCGGCGAAGGGCAAGCGATCCGTATATCAGGCGGTCGTTTCGACGGCTTTGCGGGTCCGCGCATAGCTCGTCAGGATGAGCGCGACGAACAGACCGACACCGACGAGGATCGACGGCACATGGAATCCGTCGCCGACGACCGCGAGCGGCGCATCGCTATCGGTCGCATAGACGAGGCCCGCGTAAAGGACGCCGAACAGGCTCTCGCCGACGATCATGCCCGTTGCGGTCAGCACACCCATACGGTGGGCAAAGGCCGGATTCGCGCGGCGATCCGCCCAACGGTCATAGAACCAGCCGCCGACCGCACCGATCACCACCGGCAGGATCACCGCCATCGGCAGGTAGATGCCGATCCCGATCGCGAGCGGCGGCAGGCGCAGCTTCTTCGCGCGGCCGAGCAGTTCGTCGACGATGACGAAGCCCACGCCCGCGAGCGCGCCAAAACCCAGCATTGCCCAGTTGAGGTCGCCGCCGAGCACGCCCTTGGCGAGCGAGGAGATGAGCCCCGCCTGCGGCGCGGCGAGCGCGTTCGGGCCGGCGCCTGGGACGCCGACGAAGCCCACCGTCTCGTTCAGCACGTTGAGTACCGGCGGCACGACGAGCGAGCCGAAGACGACGCCGATGATCAGCGCGACCTGCTGCTTCCACGGCGTAGCGCCGACGAGCTGGCCGGTCTTGAGATCCTGGAGATTGTCGTTCGAGATCGTCGCGATGCCGAAGACGATGCCGGTGACGATCAACGCATAGGCGACCATCGCCGCGCTCGCCTCCGCCCCGCCGCCGCGGCCGAGCAGCCCGACGAGGAGCAGCGAAGAGGCGATGATCGCGAGGATGCCGATTCCCGAAACGGGCGAGTTCGACGCCCCGATCAGGCCGGCCATATAGCCGGTGACCGAGGCGATCATCAGCCCGATGACGATGACGAAGACCAGCGCCCCGGCAATCAGGATCGCCGCCGACCCCGCCAGCGGTCCGCCCGCGAGCACCGACCACAGCAGCCAGGCGATCGGCAGGAGGATCAGCAGCGAGCCACCGAACACCCAGCCGATGGCGATATCCTGCTCCTCGACCGCGAGCGCCGTGCCCGCGTGGCGCGCCTTGCTCGCCGCCATCGCCGAGCGGATGCCGCCGATTACCGGCCCGGCGATCTTGAGCAGGGTCCAGAGCGCGGCGACCGCGATCACCCCTGCGCCGAAGAAGCGGACATCGTCGCGAAACACCGCGTTCGCGATCGTTTCCGCATCGGGTCCGGCGACGCCCTGGGTCAGGATCGGCAGCAAGATCCACCAGCCGACGACCAGCCCCACGAGCTGCGCGAGGCCAACCGACAGGCCAACGAGATGGCCGACGCCGAACAAGGCGAAGCCGAGGCCGCCCGAGATGCCGGTGGCGCCCGCCCCGACCTTGAACCAGCGCGACACTTCGGCGGCGGCGAGCTTCATCTGCGCGAGCAGCGCGAAGCCGGCGGAGATCAGGCTGTTCCACAGCAGCGCCGACAGCCCGGCCTTGTTCTCGGCCGCGCCCTCGGCGCTGGCGGCGCCGACGTGCAGCACCTCGGCCGCGGCACGGCCTTCGGGATAGGGCAGATCGGCATCGACGACGAGCGCGCGGCGCAGCGGCACCGAAAAGAGCACCCCCAATATGCCGCCGAGCATCGTGATCGCGGTCGTCTCCAGCATCGGGAAACCCTGCCAGTAACCGACCATGACAAGCCCCGGCAGCACGAAGATGATCGCAGCGAGCGTGCCCGCGGCGCTGGCGATCGTCTGGACGATATTATTCTCGAGGATCGTCGCGCCCGACATATAGCGCAACAGCGCCATCGAAATGACTGCGGCGGGGATCGAGGTGGCAAAGGTCAGCCCGACCTTCAGCCCCAGATAGACGTTCGCCGCGGTGAAGGCCAAGGTCAGCACCCCGCCGAGCAGGATCGCACGCAGCGTCAGTTCGCGCACGGCTAGCCCGTTCTGCTTCTCGTTCGTCATCAGAAACTCCCTCGCCGCAACCTGTCGCGGGCGGCGCGCTTCGAGGCAAGCGAAAAGGCGATGAACCGAAGCGGATTTGACGCATCGATCCAATATATCGGCCCGCGCCCGATTCATAAGGCGCGCATGATGAATATCGATCTTCCCGACCGGCCCCCGCCCCGCACACCGCCGAAGCCCGCCCGGCGCCCCACGCCCTGCGCCGGCCTGTTCGGCTGGCGCAAAGGTGCCCTCCCCGACGCAGGCACCCCCAAGGACAAGGCACAGGGCGATTATCCTCTCGCCTGAAGAGCCACCGCGTCCTTGCGGCCCCGGACTTGATCCGGGAGAAGCAATCCAGAGTAGGCGTAAACCGCCCTGGATTGCTTCGCTCCGCTCGCAATGACGATTTCAACAAATGTCATCCCGCTCTGAGCGAGGGCTTTGAATTACCACTCAGCCGCGTCCCCGCGAAGGCGGGGACCCATCTCCGACCGGTTCAAGATGGGACCGGCGGGAGATGGACCCCCGCCTTCGCGGGGGAACAGGTTTTCCCATGATAGGGCCGGCGCGACCAAGGCCACCGCGCAAGGAAGCCCTCTCCTCGTCACCCCGCCATCAGCGTGTCGAACGCCCGCACCGCCGCCGCCGGTCCTTCGGGATGCGCCCAGACGCCGCCCGAAACCGCGAGGAAATCCGCGCCCGCCTCGATCAGCGTCTGCGCATTGTCGACGGTGATCCCGCCGATCGCGACGCACGGCAGTTCGAACAATCCCTGCCACCAGGTCAGGATTTCGGGGTCGGCGTGATGCTCGACCGTCTTGGTCGCCGTCGGGAAGAAGGCGCCGAACGCGACATAGTCCGCCCCAGCCTCGCCCGCTTCCATCGCAAGATGGCGGCTGTCGTGACAGGTTACGCCGATCTGCGCGCCCGGCCCGAGCAGGCGCCGCGCGTCCTGCGGGTCGCCGTCGCCCTGCCCCAGATGGACGCCATCGGCGCCTAGCCGCTTCGCCAGCGCCATGTCGTCGTTGACGATGAACGCGGTATCGTGCGCGGCGCAGATCGCCTGCAGCGGCTCGGCGAGCCGCGCCGCCTCGTGCTGGCTCACATTTTTGACGCGAAACTGGAACGCCGCGACCGGCGCGGCGGACAGCGCTTCCTCGAGTTTCGCGGGAAAATCGCCGCCGACGTCGAGCGGCGAGATCAGGTAAAGCTGGCAGGATGGCGTGGTCATGGCGGGTTCATAGCGACGCGGCGATTATCCCGCAAATGCAGACCGTGCCGCGCCTCGCCCTTTCCGCCCTCGCCACCGCCGCCCTGCTGTCAGGCTGCGCGACAACCCGCGAACAGGCGCCGCTGCCCGACGGCCGCGACGTCGCGCTCGGCCAGCGTGCCTATGTCGACGGCCCGATCGTCCAGCCGGTCAAGCTGCTGGAGGACAGCCGCTGCCCGATGAACGCGCGCTGCATCTGGGCGGGGCGCGTGCGGCTTCAAATGGTCTGGATTCGCGGCAATGGCGAGCGGCAGCCGTTCGAGGTGACGCTAGGCGAGCCCGCGCGCCTCGCCGACGGCACGATCACGCTCGAATCGGTGCGCCCGGCAAAGCGCACGAGCGATGCGATCAGGCCCGAGGATTACCGCTTCTCATTCCGCTTCCTGGGCGGGCTGTAAGGCATATTTAGAGCACCGCGCGTTAAATTGGCACCACCCCAATTCCGTTCGTGTCGAGCGAAGTCGAGACACCCATCGGAACAGCACAAGGCCGATGGGT
>NZ_JAOZVW010000015.1 GCF_025869345.1 Sphingopyxis sp. | reverse complement strand
CCTATCCGTTTCCTCTTCCCGTCACCCCGGGCTTGACCCGGGGTCCCGCTCTCCTCCACCGACCCTGAAAGCGGGACCCCGGGTCAAGCCCGGGGTGACGGATAAGGCTATCGCCACCTTTTCCAGCCTCATGCGTAGAAAGGCCCATGACCAGCGCCTTCTCCCGCCCCGCCCTGATCTGCAATAGCCAGAGCGGCAGCCATGACCCCGCCATCGAGACCGCGATCGCACAGGCCTGCAAAGCCGCCGGCGCGCCGCTCGCCGCGACCTTCGCCTTACCCGACGACGCCATTCCCGACGCCGCGGCTCTCCGCGCAACGGGCATCGACCTGCTGCTCGTCTGGGCCGGCGACGGCACCATCAACGCCGCGGCGACCGAGGCCGCGGGTTGGGACGGCGCGATCCTGCCGCTGCCCGGCGGGACGCTGAACCTGCTCTCCAAGGCGCTGCACGGCGACCGCCCCGTGCCCGAGATCCTGGTCGACGCACTCGGCGGCAGGGCGCGGCGGCGCCCGGTGCCGATCGTCCGGTCGGAGAACGGCACCGCCTTCATCACCATAGTCGCGGGCCCCGCGACGCGCTGGGCCGAAGTGCGCGAGACGATGCGGCAAGACGGAATCGTCGAGGCCAGCCGCGCCGCGCCCGACGCGCTGGAGACGATGCTGAACGCGCCGGGGGTGCGCGTCGCCGGGCAGGACACGGCCTATCCCGCGATCATCCTGACCCCGACCGAGACCGGCCTTCGCGCCGACGGCATATTGACCGAAGGCAGCATGGACGTACTCCGCCATGGCCTCGCCTGGCTGGGCGGCGATTTCCGCGACGGGCCGAGCGAGGAGATCGCTCGCGCGGAAACGATCATCCTCGAAAGCGACGCGCCGATCAGCCTCGAATATGACGGCGAACTCGCCGAGACGCCGTCGCCCGCGCGCTTCGCGCTGGGGATGAGCGCGGTCGATTTCGTCGCGACGGCATGATCCGGCTGTTCCACGCCAGCGACCTGCATTTCGGGCTGGAGGACCCCGCAGCGCTCGGCTGGTTCGCCGATTGCGTGCGGCGCGAGGCGCCCGCGGCGGTGCTGATCACCGGCGACCTGACGATGCGCGCGCGGTCGCGCGAATTTGCCGCCGCCTGCGACTGGATCGGCGCGCTGGGCGCGCCGGTGACGGTCGAGGTCGGCAATCACGACCTGCCTTATTTTAACCCACTCGCGCGCTTCTTTCGCCCCTATGCGCGGATTCGCCGGATCGAGCGGCTCGTCGAGCGCGAGCTCGACCTGGCCGAGGTCGCCGTCGTGCCGCTCAAGACCACCGCGCGCGCGCAGGGACGGCTCGACTGGTCGAAAGGCTGGGTGACCCGCGCGGCGCTGGCGAGGACGCTCGCCGCGATCGACACCTTGCCCAGGGCGACCGCCACGCTCGTCACCGCGCATCATCCGCTCGTCGAGGCGGGAACGAAGGGCCGCGCTCTGACCCGCGGCGGCGAGGCAGCGCTGACCGCGCTCGCCGAACGCGGAGTCGCCGCCGTGCTCACCGGCCATGTCCACGACGCCTTCGACCTGATGAAGCAGACTCCCGCCGGGCCGATCCGCATGATCGGCGCGGGCACGCTGTCGAAGCGCATCCGGTCGACCCCGCCGAGCTTCAACGAGCTCATCCTTGCGGACGGCCGGATCGACGTGCGCGTCCGTAACCTCGCGCATGTCCCGACCCCCGCGATGCAGATCGACGATGTCCCGCCCGACGCGCTGCCGCCGCGCGAGCCCGGCGAGCCGGTCGCCCCCGTCGGCGCGGTGCCGCCGGTCGATCCGCCGGTGCATTGACGCGGCGCCACTTCCCGTTAGGTTGCAAGAAAAAACGGGATGAGGACCGATGCTGACAAAAGGCGATGATTTTCCGTTGCACCAGACCAGCGAGCCGATTGCGTTCGCGGGCACCGACCGCAACTTCTACGACCGCTATTTCTTCAACGGCTATAGTCCCGACGGGTCGGTCTTCTTCGCCGCGGCGATGGGATTCTATCCGCAGCTCGGCATCGTCGATGCCAGCTTCTGCGTCATCGTCGATGGCGTGCAGCACAATCTGCGCGCCAGCCGCCGGTCGGGCGGCGAGCGGCTCGACCTGTCGGTCGGCCCGATCGCGATCCACATCGACGCGCCGCTGGAGATGATGACGCTGCGCATCGCGCCGAACGAGGGGCCGCTGGCCGCCGACCTCACCTTCACCGGCCGCCATTTTCCGATCGAGGAACCGCGCTTCATCCGCCGCAACGGCACCCGCCTGTTCATGGACTATACGCGGCTGACCCAGAACGGCCGCTGGTCGGGCTGGCTGGCGGTCGACGGCGCGCGAACCGCGGTCGACAGCGCGTGGACCGGCACGCGCGACCGGAGCTGGGGCCTCCGCCCCGTCGGCGCAAGCGAGCCGCAACCGCCGCCGGAGGGCAATTTCAACCAGTTCTTCTGGCTCTGGACGCCGTGCAATTTCGGCGACCGCTCGCTTTTCTTTCACAGCAACGACGATGGCGCGGGGAATCCCTGGAACCGCCGCGCGGTGATCGTCGGCGATGCCTCGATCAAGGGGGGCACCGAACAGCATTTCGACGCCGCGACCTTCGCCGCCCATTGGCAGGCGGGATCGCGGCGGATCGCGCGCATGACCGCCGACCTCGGCAGCGGCCGATCGCTGACGCTGACCCCGACCGGCCCGGTCTTCGCGATGAGCGGACTCGGCTATACCCATCCGGTCTGGGGCCACGGCCTCGACCATGGCGCGGAGGTTGCCGTCGCGCACGACAGCCTGACCGAAGCCGAACGCGGCTGGAGCAACCCGCTCGCGATGCATATCCAGGCGCTCGTCACCGCTGAGTTCAACGACGGCGGCAACACGCATCGCGGCGCGGGGGTGCTCGAACAATTGTTCGTCGGCCCGCACGCGCCCACCGGCCTCACCGGCCTGATGGACCCCGCCGCATGAGCTTTCCGACGACGCCGGAGGCGATGAGCCCGGGCTGGCTGGCGGAAAAACTGGGGCAGCGCGCCGACGCGCTCCGCGGCTTCGCCGTTGCCAAGGTCGGCACCGGCCAGATGTGCGACAGCTTCCGCCTGACGCTCGATTGGGCGGACGGTATCGATGCCCCCGCCACCGTCGTCGCCAAATGCCCGAGCCACGACGAGGCGAGCCGCAACATCGCCAAGCTCACCGGCACCTATGTCAAGGAAGTGAGCTGGTATCGCGAACTCGCGGCGGGAAGCGGGGTCGCGGCGCCGCACTGTTACCATGCCGAGATCGCCGACGACGACGTCGATTTCGTGCTGATCCTCTCCGACCTCACCCCCGCGCGGCAGGGCGATCAGCTCGCCGGGCTCGGGATCGACCGCCTCGCGCCGTGCATCGACGCCGCCGCCGGGCTGCACGCGCTGCTCTGGAACGATCCGCGACTCGATACGCTGCCGTGGCTCGCGCGCGACAATAGCGAAGTAGTGCGCGCGCTTTTCCCGCAATTCTACACGGGGTTTCGCGAGCGCTACGCCGAGCGCCTCGCGCCCGAAGTGCTCGATCTCGGCGCCGGGATCGTCGAACGGATCGATGCCTATCTCGCGCGCCAGAGCGCGGCGCGGACGATCGTTCACGGCGACCTCCGGATCGACAATATCCTGTTCGCGCCGGGCGGCGCGCGCTGCTGGCTCGTCGACTGGCAGACACTGGGGCGCGGCAGCGGCGCGAGCGATCTCGCCTATCTGATCGGCACCAGCATCGCCGACCCCGCCGAGCGCGTCGCCGCCGACCGCCCCGCCTTCGATCAATGGCTCGCGGCGCTGCGCCGGCACGGCATCGACCCCGACGCGGCGGGGCTGTGGGACGATTATCGCGTCGGCGCCCTCAGCGGCTATTTCATGGCGGTCTTCGCCTCGATGAGCGTCGAGCGCACCGCGCGCGGCGACGAAATGTTCGCGGTGATGGCCGAACGCCCGGCGCGGCAGGCGCTGATGCTAGGGAGTCTGGACCTGTTGTAGCTGAGGAGCGAAACGCTCGCTTTTCTAGACATGGATTTCAAGGCGGGTTTCGGACGCGGGAAACGGGATCCGCGCTATCGTAAGTTCTCAAATGTTCGAGTGAACTCAGGGAGGCGCAAACGTGCCTTTTCTGCATTGTAGGCAGCTTCATCGAACGGCCCCTTGATCCCGCCATATGGTAATTTCCGAGCTTCGTCCGAAGATCGAACCACGTAAAAATATTGGGTTATTACGCGATCCGGCTCATCAGGAAATTTTCGTGGATGCACGGCGGCAACGAGATATTTCTCATTATATCCTGCAGCGAAAACAGTTGGTCCTGGCAGTCCGTCTCCCACACAGACGCCGCCTGGGCCCGACCAACAAATGGACATATCTTCATCCACATCTGCTGCCGCCAGTCGATAAGGTCCAACTAAAGTTTCGTCATGCACCATGCCTGAAAAAGGCGTGCAGCCTGCTATGAGAAAAATGCCGACAATGACAGCATGGCGCAGGCGGTCGGATGTCATAGCCCCGACCTATCGCCGACAAACTATAATTGCCAGAGCAGAGGCGAGATATCACCTCCACAGGGCCAAACGGAAAGCCCTCGTTTTCTGACTTTGTATTCTGCACGCGCCAATTGCAAACAGCGGCTGCTTGTCAGACACACGAAAAAGGGCGGCCCGTTGCCGGACCGCCCTTTCCTTCTCCACCCGTCGGTGGAAAAACTTTTAGCGCTTCGAGAACTGGAAGCTGCGGCGGGCCTTGGCCTTGCCATACTTCTTACGCTCGACCGCGCGGCTGTCGCGGGTCAGGAAGCCGGCCGCCTTGACCGGACCGCGCAGCGCGGGCTCGAAGCGGGTCAGCGCCTGGGCGATGCCGTGCAGCACCGCACCCGCCTGGCCCGACAGGCCGCCGCCCTTGACGGTCGCGACGACGTCATACTGGCCGGTGCGCTCGGTCAGGCCGAACGGCTGGTTGATGACGAGGCGCAGCGTCGGGCGCGCGAAATAGACTTCCTGGTCGCGGCCGTTGACGGTGATCTTGCCCGTACCGGGCTTGACCCACACGCGGGCGACGGCGTCCTTGCGGCGGCCGGTCGCATAGGCGCGGCCCTGCTTGTCGACGATCTTTTCGCGCAGCGGCGCGGCCGGCGTTGCCGGGGCGACGGTGCCTTCAACGGCGCCGGCGAGATCCTTGAGATCGGTCATGGTCTGTTCGTCAGCCATTATGCACCCACCTTGTTCTTGCGGTTCATCGACGCGACGTCGATCACTTCGGGGCTCTGCCCTTCATGCGGATGTTCGGCTCCGGCGAAGATGCGCAGGTTGCGCATCTGCTGGCGGCCGAGCGGGCCGCGCGGAATCATGCGTTCGACGGCCTTTTCGAGCACGCGCTCGGGGAAGCGGCCTTCCAGCACCTTCTGCGGGCTGGTTTCCTTGATGCCGCCGGCATAGCCGGTGTGCTTGTAATAGCGCTTGTCCTGCAGCTTCTTGCCGGTGAACGCCACCTTCTCGGCATTGATGACGATGACATTGTCACCGCAATCGACGTGCGGGGTGAAGCTCGGCTTGTGCTTGCCGCGCAGGATGTTGGCGATGATCGACGCGACGCGGCCCACGACGAGACCGTCGGCGTCGATCAGCACCCATTTCTTTTCGACCGTACCGGCATTCGCCGACTGGGTCGTCTTGGTCAGCGCCTTCATGGCACGCTCCTTGACAGACATGGACTTCAGACAGGAAACGGAGCGCGAGCCGCCCCGAAACAGGTACGCCGCCTGTCCCGAACGGACGAAGCGGCGCTTCGGAGCGGGCCAATGGCGCCGGATGCAGGAAAAGTCAACTCTGCAGCGGCTTTGCTGACGGGTATCATAATACCTTGATGTCTAATCCTCCGCGGCGAGCGCCCGGATGCGCTCCTCGACGAGCGTGCGGTCGTCCGAACCGGTGGTGGCAATCCACGTCCGGCGGCGCTCGTTCACGACAAGCCCGGTCGTCGTATCGATCGTCCAGGCCGTATCGATCTCGATCGGCTCCTTCCCCTCCGCTCCGGCCTTGACCGCGGCCGTTTCGGATTTCGTCACGGTGCGCAGGGTCCCGGTCTGCTCGACGGAACGCCCTGGGGAGCCATGTTCGATCGCCGGATTCGCCGCCGCGACAAGGGCGCGAACATCCGCCGTCGCGAGCTTTTCGCGCTCGGCCGGCGGCAGCGCCGCCAGCAGGCCCGCCATCTGTTTTGCCTCGCCCTGCGCAGCGCTCGCGCCCAGATCGTGCGCGCGGCCGAGCACCTGCTGCCACAGCGCTTCGGGATCGACGAGCGTGATGCCGCTGCCGTCGGGCGCGATCAGATAGGTCACCGGCTGACCGACCAGCGGGTCCAGCATTCCGGTCACCGCCCGCGCGACTTGGGGCGCTGCGTCGGATTCGATCGCGCGCAGCGTTGCCGCCAGCCGCACGCCGCGCCCCGCCCGGCTCCACTGGAGGTCATAGACGAGCGTATAGCTCGCCATCGAACCGTCGCGCGCGCGGCGCCGCGTGGTGACGCGATAGACCATCGGTCGATCGGTCGGCGGGGCGAACAGCAAGGGCGCGGCCGCCGGGGGTGCCGCCGGTGGCGGCGCGGAGAACTGGAGCGCGGGAGGCAGGGGCTGCGCCGCCAGCAGCAGCAGCGCCGGGCCGATCATGCGGCCGGGCGGCCCAGCCGGTGCAGCGACGCCGCCGTCACCGCGACGAGGATCGCGCCCGTCACCTGGTGCAGCGCCGCGATCTCCATCGATACGCCGGTCACCACGGTCAGGATGCCGAGGCTCATCTGCGCCAGGACGACGAGGAGCAGGAGCCGCGGTTCGATCCGCGCGCCGCACCGCGCAAGCGTCCGCGCCAGCCACAGTAGTGCGGCCGCCGCGACCCACGACCACCAGCGGTGGAGGAAATGGATCAGGAAGGGATCGTTGGTGAAAGCGAACCAGGCGCCGTGCGACCAGTCGATCCCGTCGGGCACGAAGCGGCCGTTCATCGACGGCCAGGTACTCGCGACATAACCGGCGTTGAGCCCCGCGACCCACGCGCCGAGCAGCAACTGGAAGAACAGGATCGCGAGCACCGCGACCGCCGTCCCGGTCGGCCGCGCCCGGGGCGCCGCCGGATCGCGCGCCATCAGCGCAAAGTCGCGCGCGGTCCAGACGAGCGCGACGAGCAGGAAGAGCGCGGTCAGTAGGTGGGTCGCGAGCCGAAAGTGGCTGACGTCGGTGCGACCCGCGAGACCCGAGACGACCATCCACCAGCCGATCGCGCCCTGCAGCCCGACGAGCGCCACCAGCCCGGCGAGCCGCCAGCCGTAGCCCGCGGGGATAGCGCGGCGCCACGCATAATAGGCCAGCGGCACGAGCAGCGCGAAGCCGACGAGCCGGCCGAGGATGCGGTGCAGCCATTCCCAGAAGAAGATGCCCTTGAATGCCGCGAGCGACATGCCGAGATTAATCTCCCGATATTCGGGGATCTGCTTATATTTCTCGAACTCGGCCTGCCACGCGGCATCGCTGAGCGGCGGCAGCACTCCCGACACAGGCTTCCATTCGGTGATCGACAGGCCCGATTCGGTCAGGCGGGTGATGCCGCCGACCGCGACGATGGCGATCACGAGCCAGGCCACGATCCAGAGCCAGCGGGAGAGCGTTGCGGGGCGGGGATGGGGGTGCGACATGGCCGCCCTATCGGCGCTTGCCGGGCGATAGGCAAGAGGGGCAAGGCGGTGGTGACGCAGCCGAAAGAAGAAAGCTATGCTGGCCGTTTCATAGGATTCGCGCAGAGGCGCAAAGATCGCAGAGAGGAAGAGTTGAAGTTCACGCGGAGCCGCGGAGCCGCGGAGAGGCAGGTTCGGGCCGACAGGCCCGCCCTTTTATTCGGGGATGCAGCAGGCCGCAGCGTTGCAATAGGAAAGCCGCTTCGCGGCAGATCCCATCTCTCCGCGGCTCCGCGTCTCCGCGTGAACCAAAATCTCTGCGATCTTTGCGCCTCTGCGCGAACCTTAATCCACGCCAGCTTTCGCCGCGAAACCGGGTGCACATCGAAATTCATGGCCGCGACAGGCGGCGCTTGATAAGCGGCGGCGATGCGGTCGCTGCTCGTCCTCGCCCCGATCCTGCTCGGCGTCCTTTTGCCGCCTACGGCCATCGCGTCGGCCGCCGGGCCTTCGCCCTATGCCGAACTGGCGGCGCTCGAAGGCCGGGTCGCAGCGATTGGCTTTCGCCTGACCACCGCCAATGCCGCCTGGTGCCCGGCGGTGCAGCCGCAGTTCGGCTGGATCTGGGGTGACCCGCGCCTCTACGGCGAAGCGCCGCGCGCCGAAGCGCGCGCCGCTTATCATGCCGCCGATGTCGATGCGCCCTATATCGCGGCGGTCGCGCCGGGATCGCCCGCCGATCGCGCGGGCCTGCGCGTCGGCACGCCGGTGCTGGCGATCGACGGCCACGCGGTTCCGGCGAGCGAAAGCGCCGATCCCTTCGCGCGCATCGCGGCGGTCGAAACGCTGCTCGCCGCGCTGCCGCCGCGCGGCATGGTGGAGATTTCTGGCGCGGCGGGGGCAAAGACCGCCGTCACCCCCGTCCCCGGCTGCGCGAGCGATTTCCGCGTCGATGCCCGCGACCGGCCCGAGGGCGCCTCCGACGGCCGCCTGGTGGTGATCAGCGGCGGCCTGGTCCGGTTCGCCGCCAGCGACGACGAACTCGCCGCAGCGGTCGCGCACGAGCTGGCGCACAACATCCTGCGTCACCGCGCCCGCCTCGATGCCGCGGGGGTCGATCGCGGGCTGGGCAAGCAGTTCGGTCGCAGCGCCCGGCTGTTCAAGCAGACCGAGGTCGAAGCCGACCGGCTGTCGGCCTGGCTGCTCGCGGGCGCGGGCTACGACCCGCACGCCGCGATCCGCTTCTGGACCCGCTTCGGTCAGCGCGCGGGGCGCCCGCTGTTCCAGGCCGGCACGCATCCGCGCTGGCGCGACCGGGTCGCGGCAATCGAAACCGAAGTGCGCGCGATCGACGCGGCGCGCGCGGCGGGGCGGCCGCTCGAGCCGCCGCTGATCGCCGCCCCGCCGCCCTTGGAATGAGGCCGCCGCCACCCTATCTACGGGGCATCCCCCTTCCACCACAAAGGACCATGGCATGACCCGTGACAGCGCAATTTTGGCCGGCGGCTGCTTCTGGTGCACCGAAGCGGTGTTCCAGTCGCTGGACGGCGTCGATGGCGTCGAAAGCGGCTATATCGGCGGCACCCTCGCCAACCCGACCTACAAGCAGGTGTGCGGCGGCGACACCGGCCACGCCGAGGCGATCCGGATCAGCTATGACCCTGCGGTGATTTCCTATGACGACCTGCTCGACGTGTTTTTCGCGACGCACGATCCGACGCAGCTCAATCGCCAGGGCAACGACATCGGCACCCAGTATCGCAGCGCGATCTTTCCGCTGAGCGCGGAGCAGGACGCCGCCGCGCGCGAGGGTATCGCGCGCGCTGCCGCCGATCGGCCCGCCCCGATCG
This sequence comes from Sphingopyxis sp., assembly GCF_025869345.1. GTDB lineage: Bacteria > Pseudomonadota > Alphaproteobacteria > Sphingomonadales > Sphingomonadaceae > Sphingopyxis. The sequence goes on along the minus strand of NZ_JAOZVW010000015.1, from coordinate 7,725 downwards.
TCACGACGATCGAACCCGCATCGGCCTGGTATCCCGCCGAGGATTATCATCAGGCCTATTGGGAAGGCGAAGGCCAGCGCAATCCCTATTGCATGGCGTCCATTCCCCCCAAGCTCGCCAAATTGCGCAAGGGCTTTGCCGATCGCGTGCGCGCGGACGGATAGCCGGGCGGCACGCAGCCGCACACCGACTGTTGCATTATGGCCGCATGACGTCACTTTTCCTTGACTTTGCGGCACTTTAGACTAGCGGACACCCCCGCGTCGGGGCAGGATGCCTGCGCGCGCTTGGGGGTCGCTTCACGGTGCTGGTTTCGCTTCTTCTGATCGGATCGTCGCTCACGACACCGCAGATGGCGGTTCAGGCCGCCAGCCAGACGATCGTCGAGAACAGCGCCGAAGGCATCACCAGCGGCGTCAACCGCATTCTCGGCGGCATCATCAGCTATGCGCGCTGGCCGGCGGCGGCGTCCCCCGCACCGCGTGACATGTGCCTCGTCGGCGCGCCGCGCCTCACAGGCCGCATCGCGCCCATCGTTCCGGGCGGGCAGGCGGTCACGGTGCGCCGCACCACGGCGGCGGGGGCGATCAGCGGCGGCTGCGACATCATCTTTCTCGGCCATATGCCTGTTGCCGACCGCCAGCGGCTGATCGGCTGGGTGCGCGGCCGTCCGGTGCTGACGATCACCGACGACGATCCGAATTGCAGCTTCGGCGCCATGTTCTGCCTGAACGGCGGCCCATCGAAGATCAGTTTCTCGGTCAATCTCGACGCCATCGGCCGCGGCCCGCTCCGCATCGATCCGCGCGTGCTGAAAATCGGCAGCGACGACGGAGGGGCGCGATGACCACCCGCCCGCCCGACCGCGAAGGTGCGCGGACGACGCTGCAAAAGCTGCTGTCGCGCTTTCATTTCGGCATCACCCTCTTCGCCGTCGCGCTGTCGGGGATCACGATCCTGCTGGCCGGAATCACCACGCTGCGCAGCTATGCCGACCATAATATCGAGCTTGCGGCCCGGCTCGGCGCCTATGGCGCCGAACCCGCGCTGGTGTTCAACGATCCGCAGGCGGCGCGCGAGGGGCTCGAGCCGTTGATGCGCCTTCCCGGCATCGCGCGGCTGCGTCTGCTCGACGATCGCGGGCACCCGCTCTACCAATGGACGTCGCCGCGGGGCGACCCGGCCCCCCTCCTGACCCGCCTCTTCTTTCCGCACCCCTTCGCGGCCACGGTCCAGCGCAACGGGTCGGTGATCGGACGCATCGAAGTGTGGGGCGACAGTTCGACGCTGATCGACTATGTGCGTATCGGCGCCCTCGCCGGCCTCGGCTGCCTGCTCATCACCGCATTGGGCACGATCATCCTCGCGCGCCGCTTCGAATATGAACTGGTCAAGCCGCTGGGCGAAATCGCCACTGTCGCACACGACGTCCGCCTCCACCGCCGCTTCGACAAGCGCGTCCAGTCGCTGGGGATCGTCGAACTCGACCGGCTGGGCGGCGACATCAACGCGCTGCTCGACGAACTGCAGGGCTGGCAGGGTACGATGGAAAGCGAAAACGCGCTGCTCGCGCACCGTGCCTCGCACGATATGCTGACCGCGATGCCCAATCGTGCCGCGTTCGACGAACAGTTGCGGCAGCGGATCCAGACCGCCCAGGCAAAGGAGCGGCGTTTCGCTCTGCTGTTCATCGACGCCGACAATTTCAAGGCGGCGAACGACAATCACGGCCATGCGGCGGGCGACGCCGTGCTGGTCGCGCTGTCGGAGCGGATCAAGGACACGCTGCGCAAGGGGGATTTCGCGGCGCGGATCGGCGGCGACGAATTCATCGTCATCATCGACCCGCTCGACGGCGCGATCGATCCCCGCGAACTCGCCGATCGCATCCGCGCCGGCGCGTCGCAGCCGGTCGCGCTGCCCGGCGGCCAGCACTACCGGCTGGGCATCAGCGTCGGCGCGGCCGTCTATCCCGACGACGGCGCCGATGCGCGGACCCTGCTGACCGCCGCCGACGCCGCCATGTATGCCGACAAGCTCGTCAAGCGCCCCACCTGAAGCGGAGAGATATCGTGACTCACCCCCTGCCCCTTTCGCTCCGGCAGCTTTTCCTGATCCCGCTCCTGGCGCTGCTCGCGGCCTGCCAGAGCGTGCCGCCGCCAGCCAAGGGGTTCAGCCCCGAACAGGTCGCCGCGCTCCAGGCCGAGGGCTTCGTCGAAACGGGGGACGACTGGACGCTCACCATCAACGAACGGCTGCTGTTCCCCTCGAACGAAAGCGGCCTGAAGTCCGAGCAGATCGGGCGGCTGGGCGAACTCGCGCGCCATCTCGTCGCGGTCGGCATCCCGACGGCGCGCATCGAAGGTCATACCGATTCGACCGGCGCCGCCGCCTACAACCAGGCCTTGTCGGAAGCGCGCGCGCAAAGCGTCGCGATGCCGCTCCAGGCGAACGGTATGCGCTTCACCGCCGATCAGATCATCGGCCGCGGCGAGACGATCCCGCTTTCGTCCAACGCCACGCCCGAGGGGCGGCAGGACAATCGCCGCGTCGTGATGATCGTCTCGCCCGCCGAATGACCGGCGGCGCTTCTTTTCCTGTTCATAAAAGCCCGCTAAGCCCGCGCGCATGAAACCGATCCGCAAAGCCGTCTTTCCCGTCGCCGGCCTCGGCACCCGCTTCCTTCCCGCGACGAAGGCGATCCCGAAGGAGATGCTGCCGGTGGTCGACCGGCCGCTGATCCAATATGCGGTCGACGAAGCGCGCGAGGCGGGGATCGAGCAGATGATCTTCGTCACCGGGCGCGGCAAGAGCGCGATCGAGGATCATTTCGACATCGCCTTCGAACTCGAAAAGACGATGTCGGAGCGCGGGAAGGATCTGTCGGTGCTCGAGGCGACGCGGCTCGGCCCCGGCAGTTGCGCCTATGTCCGCCAGCAGGAGCCGATGGGGCTGGGCCATGCTATCTGGTGCGCGCGCGACATCGTCGGCGACGAACCCTTCGCCATCTTCCTGCCCGACGAGTTCATGCACGGTTCGCCCGGCTGCATGAAGCAGATGGTCGATGCCTATGCCCGCGTCGGCGGCAATCTGCTTTCGGTGCTCGAAGTGCCGCGCGAGCAGGTCCCGAGCTACGGCGTGATCGCGCCGGGCAAGGCCGACGGCGCGCTGACCGAAGTCACCGGCCTGGTGGAGAAGCCGCCCGTAGACAAGGCGCCGTCGAACCTGATCATCTCGGGCCGCTACATCCTCCAGCCCGAGGTGATGCGCGTGCTCGAACATCAGGGAAAAGGCGCGGGCGGCGAGATCCAGCTCACCGACGCGATGGCGGCGATGATCGGCCGCCAGCCGTTCCACGCGGTGACCTTCGACGGCGCGCGTTACGACTGCGGATCGAAGGCCGGCTATATCCAGGCCAATCTGGCGGTCGCGCTCGAACGGCCCGATATGGCGAACGAGGTCCGGGCCTTCGCGATCGACCTTCTGAAATAGGAACCGGCGGAGAAGGTCTCCCCGCCGGTCCGGTTCCCTATTCGCCCTCGATATTGGGCTTGGGAAAGCTGTCGGCGCCCAGCGTCTTGTAGAGCCAGCCGCCGACGGCGCCGCCGATGAGCGGCGCGACCCAGAAGAGCCAGAGCTGCTGGAACGCGAGCCCGCCGACGACAAGCGCCGGGCCGGTGCTGCGCGCCGGGTTGACCGAGGTATTGGTGACCGGGATCGAGATCAGGTGGATCAGCGTCAGCGCGAGGCCGATCGCGATCGGCGCGAAGCCGGCGGGCGCGCGCCCATCGGTCGATCCCATGATGATCCACACGAAAAAGCCGGTCAGCACCATTTCGATGATCAGCGCCGACCAGACGTCGTAATGGCCGGGCGACCCGTCGCCGAAGCCGTTCGCCGCCAGCCCCTTCGCGATATCGTAGGCCGGGCTGCCCTGCGCGATATAATAGAGCAGGAAGGCCGCGACGATCGCGCCGAGCACCTGCGCGACGACATAGAGCGGAATGTCGCGCGCCGCGAAGCGCCCGCCCGCCCACAGGCCGACCGTCACCGCCGGATTGAGGTGGCAGCCCGAGATATGGCCGATCGCATAGGCCATGGTGAGAACCGTCAACCCGAAGGCCAGCGCGACGCCGAGAAAACCGATGCCAAGGTCGGGAAAACCGGCCGCGAGCACCGCGCTGCCGCAACCGCCGAAGACAAGCCAGAATGTGCCGATGAACTCGGCCAGACCCTTTTGGATGTTCGTCATAGGACCCTCCTGCCGCCCGGCGGTCATGACGCCCCCGGCGCGCGCGCACCCTAACACAGCGGAAAGGACCGGCAAGTCTTTGTAAACCATATGTCCCGCGACGGGATTCGCCCCGGAGTCCGGGTTCAGGCGGCGGCGACCGCCTCTACGAACTGGCTCGCGCGCTGGTGCAGCGACAGCGCGGCGCGCGTCAGCCCCGACGACAGCTCGCCGAGCGACACCGCGCCCTGCCCGACCGCCGTCGCGCCGCGGCTGATATGATGCACGCGCCCGTCGATCTCCTGCCCGGCGGCGACCGCCTGTTCGACATAGCTGGCGATCAGCAGCGTCGTTTCGCTCTGCCCGTCGACCGCCGCATCGACGGCGTCGGAAAAGCCGTTGTTCGCGTCGATCGCGCGCTCGACCTCGCTGAAGCCATCGGCGACCTGCGCGACGATGGCGCGAATACGCTCGATATAGGGGGTGATGTCGCCCGCGGCGCTGCGCGTCTGGTTCGCGAGACTCTTCACCTCGCCCGCGACCACGGCGAAGCCGCGCCCGGCATCGCCGGCGCGCGCCGCTTCGATCCCCGCGTTGAGCGCCAGCATGTTGGTGCGGCTCGCCATGTCGACGATCAGGCGTAGCATCTCCTCGATCGAATGGCTCGCCGCCTGCAGCGCGGCGGCGCGTTCGCCCGCCAGCCGGACCTTGTCATGCGCGTCGCGGCGGATCGCCCGGGCGCGGGCGCCGTCGTCGACGATCCGCGTCATGCTGGCCGCAAGCGCGCGGCCGCGATCGCCGAGTTCGTGCAGCCCGGTCAGCGTCTGCGCCGTCGCACCCGCGACCGATACGGCGTCGCGGCCGGTTTGCTCGGCGCGCTCGGCAAGCGTCTGCGAGACATGCTCGACCTCGCGCGCCATTTCCGAAAGCGCGCTCGTCAGCGCCGCGATATCCTGCTGAAAGCAGCGCCCGGCCTCTTCGGCGGCGGCCGCGCGCGCGCCGCGTTCCTGCGCCAGCTCGACCTCGCGCAGCATCGCCAACCGGGCCAGTTGCGCGCCGTCGAGGGTTTCGACGAAGCGGCCGCCGTCGACCAGGATCAGCGCCTCCTGGTCTTTCGACCGCGCCGCGATGCGAAGCAGGCTCGCGGTCGTTTCGCCGATGTCCGCGGTCGGGCAGGGCTCGATCATCGATTCGATCGATCCCCCGATCGACGGATTCTGCATCAGCGAGAACCAATAGGGACAGAAAAGCAGTTCGCGCACCCGCTGTTCGCGGATGATTCCCACCGGCGCGGCCGCCCGGTCGACGATGGTCAGGACGCGGAGCTCAGGCCGGGTCCGGAAAATGTCGATGACTTCGGAAAGCGGCGCATCGGCGCCGATCGCCACCGAATGGCCGGAAGCGGGAGACAAAGCGGAATCGACAGGGATCATCATGCTCTCTTGGCGGATCGACGGGTGACGAACGCCGACCTAGCCAAACAGGGTAAAGAGAAATTTAACCATTTGTTTCAGTGATATGACACATGCTCCTTCCTCCGCCTCCTTCCGTCGCAATATCCTGTTCAGCCAGGCGGGCCTATGCGACAAGGCGGCATCGGTGAGGAGAAAGATATGCGGGCCCTGATCATCGCGTTATTGGCCGCCCCAGCGCTTGCAGGCTGTGTGAGCACCGTCAAATCGGTCGTCACCGCGCCGGTCAAGGCCGTCGGACAGGTCGCCGACTGGTCGACGACGAGCCAGGACGAAGCCGACCGCAACCGCGGCCGCGCGATGCGCGCGCGCGAGGAGCGGCTGGGCAAGCTGACGCGCCAGCGCGACAAGGCGGCGGAGAAGTGCCGCAGCGGCCAGCAGGATCAATGCCAGCGCGCCGAGGTGCTCGATCACGAGATCGAAGCGGTGATGGCCGAGCAGATATAATAGCCCTCTCCTGTTCCCCCGCCTTCGCGGGGGAACACAGTGGCAAATCGGTTAGCGCCTGATCACCGCACCCGCCGCCCCGTCCACACGACGCGGCCGACCAGCCGCACCGCCGTCATCGGCAGGTCGTCCCAGCTTCGGTATTGCGGATTGTCGCTGATCACCGAAATCCGTCCCGGCCCCGGCGCGCGCGACACGCGCTTCACCATCAGCACATCGTCCATGCGCAGCACATAGATGCCGTCGCGCAGCCGCGCCGCGGCGTCGCCGCCGTCGACCAATATATCGTCGCCGTCGTTCAGTGTCGGCGCCATCGAATCGCCCTCGACGCGGATGATGCTGAGCGCGCGCGGATCGGCGCCGAGGTCGCGCAGCCATTTGGGATCGAAGGCGACCTGCCCCTCGACGGGTTCGCCGTCGATGCTGGCGCCCGCTCCCGCCGACGCGCCGATCGCGAGCTTGGGCACCAGCACCATGCCGCCCCCGCGCGGCCGCGCCGGCGCCGGCGCCGCTGCGGCGACGCGCCGCTCGGGCCCGCCGAGCAAGGCTTCGGACACGCCGAGATAGGCGGCGATCCGCGCGCGATCCTCCTCGGCCAGCCGTCGCGGCGTGCCGCGCTTGATATATTGCTGGATATAGGCGGGATTGCGCCCGATGCGCGCCGATAGCTGGGCATAGTCGATGCCCTTTTCGGTCAGGAGCCGGTCGAGCGCCGCGCGCGGATCGAGGTCGAATATGGTCAAGCGCGTGATCCTTCCTATTTCGTCCATAGCAATAGGAATTTTCCTAGACAAGTAGGAAATAGCCTATCAAATAGGAAATATCCTATTGGGCGAGTCGTCCGGTATCAGGGGCAAAGGAGGATGGAATGGAGCATAGCCTGCTGCAACGGATCGAGCGTTTTCTGTGCGAATCGCATATGCCGCCGAGCGTTTTCGGCCGCGCCGCGGCGCATGATCCGCGGCTGGTGAGCGATCTGCGCAGGGGACGCGAGCCGGGCCGCCGGCTGAGATGCAGAGTGGAACATTTCATGAACAAATGGCGCGCCGATCGTCACGCGGGGCGCGTCGCGCCATGCGGCGACCGCCGCCGCGCCGGAGAGCGCGGATGATGCGCTGGTCCCCCGCCGCCCCGGCCCGCCCGGCCTGTCCGCACCGCCGCCTGACCCGGCTGCTCGCCGCCGAACTGGGTGGCGGCATCGCGATCGGCGTATCGACGCTGCGCCCCTGGGCCAGCGCCAATTTCGTCGGCGCGCGCCACCTCTTTCCCTGCACGGGAGTCCAGCCGGCGAAAGCGCTTCAGGACAGGCTGACGACGATCGAATGGCGGCTGCCCGGCCATATCGTCGCCGATGTCGCGATCGAGCCGGGCGAAGGCGCGGCCTTCACGATCGAGATTTTGACCGTCGAAGACTGATCTTTTTCGAAAAGCTCCGGCAGGAAGTCGTGTGTCCCCGCGAAGGCGGGGATCATTTTAAGGCCGGTGGGGATTCAACCACGTGTGGACTGATATGAGGATAGTATCGTGTTCCCCCGCGAAGGCGGGGGTCCAGAGCGGGCTGGCGCAGGGCTGCTC
>NZ_JAOZVW010000014.1 GCF_025869345.1 Sphingopyxis sp. | reverse complement strand
GTCCCGCTCAGCGACGCTTGAAAAGCGGGACCCCGGATCAAGTCCGGGGTGACCAGGAAGTGTTGCAATTTGCGCCATTCGCCGTTAGGGGCCACCGCTTCGCGGTCCCTTGGCGGGGAAGCATCGACTCACGCGGCTGGTCGGAAACCAGCGGCACAGGAGCTAGACATGAAAAAAGACATTCACCCCGATTATCACATGATCACGGTCAAGATGACCGACGGCACCGAATATCAGACGCGTTCGACCTGGGGCAAAGAGGGCGACGTGATGACGCTCGAAATCGACCCGACCGCGCACCCGGCGTGGACCGGCGGCCAGGGCCGTATGCTCGACGCGGGCGGCCAGGTTGCCAAGTTCAACAAGCGTTTCGGCGGGCTGACGCTCAAGCGCTAAGGGACTTTATCCCCTCCTCTGAAGAGGAGGGGCTTTAAGATGCCAGAACCTTTGCAAGCGCGCTTTGCCAGCCGGCAAGGCGCGTTTTGCGTTTGCCGGCGTCCAGCGCGGGCGTGAAGCGCGTCGCGGTGCCGCGCATCGCGGCGGCGGCGCTCGCAAGATCGGGGTAAAGGCCCGCGCCGGTCGCGGCGAGCATCGCGGCGCCGAGCGCGGTGCTTTCGACGAAATCGGGGCGCTCCACGACGATCTCCAGCATGTCGGCGAGATCCTGCGCCATCCAGTCGTTCGCCGCCATGCCGCCGTCGATGCGCAGCTCGGCCCAGTCGACCCCGTCGGCGGCGAAGGCCGATTTGAGGTCGTGCGCCTGATAGGCCTGCGCCTCGAGCGCCGCGCGCGCGACATGCGCCTTGGTGCTGGCGAAACTCAGCCCCGACAGCGCCGCGAGCGCATCGGGCCGCCAGTGCGGCGCGCCGAGCCCGGCGAGGGCGGGGACCAGATAGACGCCGCCAGTATCGGTGACCGAACGCGCGAGTCCCTCGCTCTCGCCCGCGCTCGCGAGCAGGCCGAGCCCGTCGCGCAGCCATTTGATCAGGCTGCCCGCGACGAACACGGATCCTTCGAGCGCATAAGAGCGGACGTCGCCTTCCTGCACCAGCACCGTCGCGAGCAGGCGGTTGTTCGAGATGGGCCGCGCGGTGCCGCTCGCCGACAGGATGAAGGCGCCGGTGCCGAAGGTCGCCTTGGTCTGTCCCGGCGACAGGCACGCCTGGCCGATCGTCGCCGCCTGCTGGTCGCCCGCCATGCCCGATATCGGGATCGGGCCGCCGAACAGCGCGGGGTCGGTCGTCCCGACGGTGGTGGTGCAGCCGGTGATTTCGGGGAGCAGGGCGGTGGGCACGCCGAGCAGATCGCACAATTCTTCGTCCCAGCCTCCGGCGCCGTTGATATCCATCAGCAGCGTGCGCGAGGCGTTGCTGGCATCGGTGACATGCACGCCGCCGGTCAGGCGATAGGCGAGATAGGATTCGATCGTCCCGACCGCGAGCCGGTCGCCCGCCTCGCGAAGCTGCGGCCAATGGTGGAGCGCCCAACCGATCTTGGTGCCGGAAAAATAGGGATCGAGCAGCAGGCCGGTCTTTGCCTGCGCCCGCGGTTCATGCCCCGCTTCCTTCAGCGCGGCGCAGTCGGCGGCCGAGCGGCGATCCTGCCAGACGATCGCGGGGGCGAGCGGTTCGCCGGTCGCGCGATCCCAGAAGACGACGGTCTCGCGCTGGTTGGTGATCCCGATCGCCGCGACCGCGTCCGCGCCGCCTGCCTGTTCGATCATCTCGCGCGTGCAGGCGAGGGTGGCGTTCCAGATTTCGGCGGCGTCATGCTCGACGAGGCCCGGCGCGGGATAATGCTGCCGAAACTCGCGCTGCGCGCTGCCGAGCGGCGTGCCGTCGGCGGCGAACAGCATCGTGCGGGTCGAGGTGGTGCCCTCGTCGATGACGATGATCTTTTCGGCCAAAACACATCCTCCCTCTTTGCGGTGGAGCCTGCCAAAGGCGGTGGAGTAGGACAAGGGTTCACGCGGAGACGCGGAGACGCGGAGAAAAAGATATTCGCGCAGAGGACGCAGAGGAGAAAGAAAAAGGGCGGCGAAGCCGCCATCCTATTTCTTTCTTCTCCGCGCCTCCGCGCCTCCGCGTGAACAAATCTCTGCGATCTGTACGCTTCGGCGCGAATCCCATTTCCCCCTTCCCGCGATACCCAAGCAATAATCTTGCAATCTCGCGCAACTCATGCCATATGTTGTGCAGCGCAGCATGGCGGGCTTCCCCGCCGTAACCCCCGGCAGCGTGATTTTCCCGACCATTTCAGGCGCGGGCGAGCCGGACCGGCGCTTTGTCCCCAGAGGCACCCTTTCACGCGGGTCGTTTCGAACCCGCGGCCGTGCGCCGTCCGTTCGATGCGAACGGATGCGCCTGCGCGTCGCCCTATGTGAGTATTTTATGACGAGTTTCAATGACTTTGGCCTGCACGCCGACATCAATCGCGCGCTCGCCGCCAAGGATTACACCACCCCGACCCCGATTCAGGTGCAGGCGATTCCGCCGCTGATGAAGGGCCGCGACCTGTGCGGCATCGCGCAGACCGGTACCGGCAAGACCGCGGGCTTTTCGCTGCCCTCGATCCATCACCTGCTGACCTATCCGCATCGCGCGACGCCGCGCGGCTGCCGGATGCTCGTGCTCGCGCCGACCCGCGAACTCGCCGCGCAGATCGCGCAGAGCTGCCGCGACTATGGCCGCTTCACCAAGCTCAGCATCTCGACCGTTTTCGGCGGCGTGCCGATCAACAAGCAGATTCGCGACCTGTCGCAGGGCGTCGACATTCTCGTCGCCACGCCCGGCCGCCTGCTCGACCTGATCGACCAGCGCGCGCTGCGCCTCGACGATGTCGAGATCTTCGTTCTCGACGAGGCCGACCAGATGATGGACATGGGCTTCATCCATTCGCTCCGCCGCATCGCCAAGCTGCTGCCGTCGCGCCGCCAAAACCTCTTCTTCTCGGCGACGATGCCCAAGGAGATCGCCGGTCTCGCCGACCAGTTCCTCAACGATCCGGTCACCGTGTCGGTCGCGCCGCAGGCGACGACCGCCGAAAAGGTCCGCCAGCAGATCAGCTTCGTCGAGCAGAAGGAGAAGCAGGCGCTGCTCCACCATGTGCTGAAGACCGAGGAGATCGATCGCGCGCTGATCTTCACGCGCACCAAGCATGGCGCCGACCGCGTCGTCCGCCACCTCGCGGGCGCGGGCATCCAAGCTTATGCGATCCACGGCAACAAGAGTCAGGCGCAGCGCACCACCGCGCTCCAGGCCTTTCGCTCGGGGCAGGTGCGCCTGCTCGTCGCGACCGACATCGCGGCGCGCGGGATCGACGTGTCGGGCGTGTCGCACGTGATCAACTTCGAGATTCCGAATGTTCCCGAGCAATATGTCCACCGCATCGGCCGCACCGCGCGCGCGGGTGCAGAGGGCATTGCGATCAGCTTCGTCGCCCCCGACGAGAAAGCCTATCTGCGCGATATCGAACGCGTGACGCGCACCCGCGCCGAGCCGGTGAAGCTGCCCGACGGCTTCAACGAAATGGTGCGCAACCTGCCCAAGCCGGTGCAGGCGCCGCGCAACACCGGCGGCAAGGGTCGCGATCCGCAGCGCCAGCGCGAGGATGCGCAGCGCCGGAGCGGCGAGAAGCCGAACCGCGGCCCGCGCCGTGAAGCGCCGGCGGGCGAAGGCGCGCAGCCGCAGCGCAAGCGCCGCTTCCGTCCGCGCCGCGGCGGCGTCGGCGCGCACAAGGGGGCGGTGACGCGCGTCGGTTGACGTCGCGCCCCGGTCCGCTAGGGTCTCCCTCGCTCTGAGGGGGGCCCGATGCCGACGATCGACGAAGATGATTTCGAACCGCTGCCGCCGCGGCGGCCGCTGATCCGGCGCAAGCGGGTGCTGATCCCGCTGGCGCTGCTGCTCGCGATCGTCGCGATCTTCCTGGCGCTGCGCACGCCCGATACCGACCGCGACGCGATGATCGCCAAATATGGCGGTCCGGACGCGGCCTTCGCGGCCGGGCCGGCGGGGCAGCATATCCATTACCGCGATCAGGGGCGCCGCGACGGGCCGGTCATCGTGTTGCTCCACGGCGCCAATTCCAGCCTTCAGACGTGGGAGCCGCTGGTGAAGCGGCTCGGCGCCACCTGGCGCATCGTGACGCTCGACCTGCCCGGACACGGGCTGACCGGCGGTACGCCCGACAAGGATTACAGCGCCGACGGGATGATCGCGGCGGTCGATGTCGTCGCGGCGAAGCTGGGCCTCGACCATTTCATCCTCGGCGGCAATTCGATGGGCGGCTGGGTCGCGTGGCGCTACACGCTCGACCGGCCCGACCGGGTCGATGCGCTGCTGCTGCTCGACGCGGGCGGAATGCCGCTGCGCAAGGGTGAGAAAGCGCCCGAATCGAACATCGGCTTTCGCATCCTGCAATATCCGTTCGGGCGCTGGCTGGCGACGCAGATCACCCCGCGCTCGCTGGTCGCGCAATCGCTGCGCGGTTCGGTCGCGCGGCAGGACATCGTCGACGACGCGATGATCGACCGTTACTGGGAGTTGCTGCGCTTTCCGGGCAATCGCGAGGCGACGGCGCTCCGCGCGCGGATCGACCGCGAGCCCGCGATGGCGGGCCGGATCGGCGAGATCAAGGCACCGACGCTGATCCTGTTCGGCAAAGAGGACCGGCTGATCAATCCGACCGCGGCCCAGACCTTCCACGAGCGCATCGCGGGGTCGGAGGTCGTGCTGTTCGATGGCATCGGCCACCTGCCGATGGAGGAAGCCCCCGGCGCGACCGCGAAAGCAATCGCCGATTTCCTTACGCGGCGGCTCGCGCCGCAGGCGGTGCCTGCTCCAGAAAGCCACTGATCCGCGCGGCGATGGCCGCGGCGTGCGTGAAGGGGAAGAGGTGCGATCCCGGCACCACCTCCAGCACCGCGCCGTCGATCAGCTCGGCGATCGCCTGTCCGTGGCACGCGGGCACGACGCCATCGCGCTCGCCCATCAGGATCAGCGTCGGCATATCGCGGAGGTGCGGCAGCATCGCGGCGCTCGTCCAGCCCGCCATCGCCATCGCCTGCCACGCCAGGCCGAGCGGGGTCGCGGTCGGCAACTTCAATCCGCTGGCGAGCATGTCGTCGTCGAGCAGCGCCGCCCAGCCGATGCCGGGCGCGCCGACCGTCGGCGTCGTCGCCATCAGCACCAGCCGCCGCACGCGCCCCGGAAACTGCACCGCGATCTGTTGGGCGAGCGCGCCGCCCCAGCTGAATCCCGCGACGTCGAGCGCGGCATGGCCGAAGCGGCCCGCGATCTCCATCACCGTCGCCGCCATCGTCGGCGCACTATAGGGGAGCAGCGCGTCGGGCGAGCCGCCGACGCCGGGCATGTCGAGCGTCCACACCTCGCGGCCCCGGATCTGCGCGAGCAACGGCGCGGCGGCGGCGATGTCGGCACCGATACCGTTGAGGAACAGCAGCGGCGTGCCGGGCGCACCCTCATGCCAGCGCGCGACGCGCAGGCTGAGACCATAGACATGTTCGGTGCTGATCGAGGGGCGGCCGCTGATCCTGCTCATGGCATCGGCTTTGGCACAGCTTGATGACGGGTGAAAGGCCGTGCGTCGCTATGCCTGCGGCTGGGCCGCGGCTTTGGCGGCCTGTTCATAGCGCAGGCAGTCGAAAATCTTCGCGCCGGCGAGGAACACCGAGCCGCTGCACGCCACCATCAGCAGATAGCCGCCGAAACCGGGAAATTGATGCAGATAGGCCGTGCCGCGCGCCATCGCGCCCATCGCGAGCGCATAGACGATCAGGCACGCCTCGAAGCGGGTCTTGATGACGAACAGGCGTCCGATCTTTTTCAGCATCATCCCCATCCAAGCAAGCGCCGTGCCAGCGGCGCAAATCGGGGATTCGACGCGGCGGGCAGATGGTAAATTGTAAATTAACCCGACAGCGAAGGGAAGGGCGGGTGCTATCTCCCGCCGAAAAAAGCGCGCCGGATACATCGACGGGGCAATGGTCAGCGCCGTCCGTAATCGATCCTGATCCGCACCCAGCTCCCCACCAATACGCGTCCGCCGACCCGCGGCGGCCGCACCTTGAACTGCCACGCCGCGGCGAGCACCGCGCGATTGATCTGCGATCCATAGGGATATTCGTCGAGCCCGACGCAATCCTCGACGCGATAATCGGGCGCCGTGCGGCAGGCGATCAGGCCCCAGCCGGGGCCGCTGGCGGTGGACAGATAGCCGCGCAGTTCGTCATCGCTCGGCTCGCGATACCAGCTCGCGGCATAGAGCGGCTCGCCATTGGGCGCGGTTCCCACCCGCTCGGAGTCGCGGGAGGCGGGGGAGCCGCCGGTGTCGGGCGGCCCATATACCCGCCCGTTCGACGGGCGAAGGACGCTCGACGGGGCGGGCGGCGATGGCGGCACCGCCAGCGGCGGCGCGGCTGGCGGCGTAATGGGCGGCGGGGGCAGCGGTTCGGGCGGTTTCGGCGGCAGCGGCTTTTCGGGGGCTGGCTGCGATTTATCCTTCGTCCGCTCGGGCTTCGATTGGCTCGGTTCGGGCGATTCTTTCCCGGCCTCGGCGGCGCTCAGGCTCACCACGGTGACGCGGTCCTGCTTGGTGCCGGGCGGCTTTCCCGGGCCAAAGGAGAAGAGCATGACCAGCAGCAGCGCCGTGATCAGCACGGCCAGGCTTATGGCAAGCGTGCGGCGCCCAGGCCCGATGCTGAGCTGTTCGACGTAGGGAGTGGCTGGAACAGGGTTCAGCTGAAGCAATCTTTGGTCGCGGCGTCCGCTGGTTGATATGTGCCCCCGGGCTGTCGATGCGACGGATAGGAGGGCGCTGGACCTTTGACAAGGGCGGATGCCCGCGGTTGCCGCACCTTCGCAGCGCCGATGGTTGCATTTTTGCGCACCCGCAGTTGACGTGAACGTCAACTGCGGCCTACCGAAGCGCTATGCCGGGCCTGACCCCGGCACGAGGAGAGAGATGATGGAGGCTTTGCCGATGGCTGAAGATCCGACCAACGAACCTGTTGTTTCGCTCGATCCCGCCTGGCCCGCCATCTCGATCGCCGAGGCGAACGCCCTGCTGACCGCGCCGGGTGCGAAGTTCGAAATGGACCGTGCCGTCATCGGCGGCGTTTCGACGCGGATATGGAAGAATGCGCCGCCCGATCTCGGCGCGCTTCTCGACCTCTCGCGCACGCACGGCGACCGGCTGTTCACGATCCTCGACGACGAGCGCGTCAGCTTCGAGGCGAACTGGCGCGCGACCGCCACCCTTGCGCGCGCGTTGCGGGCGATGGGCGTGGGCAAGGGCGACCGGGTCGCCTTCGCGATGCGCAACCTTCCCGAATGGCCGATGATCTTTTTCGCGATCGTGACGATCGGCGCGATCGCGGTGCCGCTCAATGCGTGGTGGACCGGCGCCGAGCTGGCCTATGGCATCCGCGATTCGGGTGCGAAGCTGCTCATCGTCGATGCCGAGCGTCATGCGCGCATCCACGAGCATCTGGAAACGATGAACGCGGTCGAACATCTGATCGTGGCGCGCGCCGATGCGCCGGTCGCGGGCGCGATCGCGCTCGAAGACATCGTCGGCACGCCGCACGACTGGAGCGGGCTGCCCGATGAGGACCGGCCGCAGGTCGCGATCGAGAGCGACGATGAAGCGACGATCTTCTATACCAGCGGCACCACGGGCAACCCCAAGGGCGCGCTCGGCACGCATCGCAATCTCGTGACCAATATCCTGTCGGGCGGATTTTCGGCGGCGCGCAGCTATCTGCGTCGCGGCGAGCCGGTGCCCGATCCGGCGCCGCGCACGCTGCTGACCGTCATTCCGATGTTCCATGTCACCGCCTGTTCGGCGATGCTGATGGGGGCGATGGCGGCGGGCCACACCACCATCTTCATGCGCAAATGGGATGCGGTGCGCGCGATGGAGATCATCGAGCGCGAGAAGGTCAATATGACCGGCGGCGTTCCGACGATCGCGTGGCAGCTGATCGAACATCCCGATCGCGGCCGATACGACCTCTCTTCGCTGGAGGCGATCTCCTATGGCGGCGCGCCGTCGGCGCCCGAACTGGTGAAGCGCATCTATGAAGAATTCGGCGCGCTGCCCGGGAACGGCTGGGGGATGACCGAAACGACGGCGACGGTCACCTCGCACGGGGCGGAAGATTATCTCGCCCGCCCGACCAGCGCCGGGCCGCCGGTCGCGGTCGCCGACCTCGAAATCCGCGCCGACGATGGCGTCACGGCGCTGCCCGTGGGAACGGTCGGCGAACTGTGGGCGCGCGGCCCGATGATCGTGAAGGGCTATTGGAACAAGCCCGAGGCGACGGCCGAGACTTTCGTCGAGGGCTGGGTGCGCACCGGCGACCTCGCGCGGCTCGACGCGGAGGGCTTTGTCTATATCGTCGACCGCGCGAAGGACATGGTGCTGCGCGGCGGCGAGAATATCTATTCGTCCGAGGTCGAAAACATCCTCTACGAGCATCCGGCGGTGACCGACGCCGCGGTCATCGGCATCCCGCACCGGACGCTGGGCGAGGAGCCGGTCGCGGTCGTCCATCTTGCGCCGGGCGCGTCGGCGACCGAGGCCGAACTGCAAGCCTGGGTCCGTGCGCGCCTTGCCGCCTTCAAGGTTCCGGTCGCGATCCGCTTTGCGGCCGACATGCTGCCGCGTAACGCCAACGGCAAAATCCTGAAGAAGGATTTGAAGGCCTTGTTCGAAGTGTAGCGGAGAAAAGCCCCGGGAGTTCATCTTCGCCCCAGAGGTGAGATGATCGACGGTCCGAAAAATCATACGCAAACACTATGCGTGCCGGGATTTCGCGCTCTCGAATTCAAACGCGGACCCCGCCTATCTGAGCCTCCTGCAGACGACTCGCCTATTCCGTGGCCCGCGTCTTGCTGGAGCAACATCATGCAGGATCTGATCTGGATCGGCATCACCCTCGCTCTCCTCGCCGCGAGCCTTGGCTATGCGCGGCTGTGCGACGACGCATAGGGATTGTGCCCATGTCCCCCGACCTCTGGCTTGCGGGCCTCACCGCGCTCGGCCTCCTTTTCTATCTCGTCGCCGTGCTTGCGCGGCCCGAACGCTTTTAGGGGAGGCGCGCCATGACCTTTCAGGGATGGCTGCTGGTCGCCGCGTTCACCGGTGTCCTGCTTTTGCTCGCAAAGCCGATGGGCCTGTGGCTCTTCGCGCTCTACGAAGGGCGGCGGACGCCGCTGCACCCTTTGCTCGGCCCGGTCGAGAGGGGTTTTTACCGTCTGTCGGGCATCGACCCGGCCGAGGAACAGGGCTGGCGCCGCTATACGGTCCATATGCTGATCTTCAACGCGGCGCTGCTGCTCTTCACCTATGCGGTGCTGCGTTTGCAGGGCATGCTGCCGCTCAATCCGCTCGGTTTCGGCGGGACGAGCGCGGACCTGGCTTTCAACACGGCGATCAGCTTCACCGCCAACACCAATTGGCAAAGCTATGGCGGCGAATCGACGATGTCGAACCTCAGCCAGATGCTGGGACTGACCATCCACAACTTCCTGTCGGCGGCGACCGGCATCGCACTCGCTTTCGCGCTGTTCCGCGGTTTCGCGCGGCGCGAGATGAAGACGATCGGCAATTTCTGGGCCGATATGACGCGCGTGACGCTCTATCTGCTGCTGCCGATATGCGTGGTGATCGCGGTCTTCTATATCGCGAGCGGGGTGCCGCAGACGCTTGCGGGTTCGGTCGATGTGACGACGCTGGAAGGCGTGAAGCAGACACTCGCGCTCGGTCCCGTGGCGTCGCAGGAAGCGATCAAGCTGCTCGGCACCAACGGCGGCGGCTTCTTCAATGCCAACAGCGCGCATCCGTTCGAAAATCCGACCGCGCTGACCAATTTCGTCCAGATGCTGTCGATCTTCGTGATCGGCACCGGGCTCACCTATTGCTTCGGCAAGGCGGTGGGCGATACGCGTCAGGGCTGGGCGATCCTGTCGGCGATGATGCTCCTGTTCCTCGCAGGCGCCGCGATCACCTATTGGCAGGAAGCCGCCGGCAATCCCGTCCTGCACCAGCTTGGCGTCGCGGGCGGCAATATGGAAGGCAAGGAGGTGCGCTTCGGCATCGCGCAGTCGGCGCTGTTCGCGGTCGTCACGACGGCGGCTTCGTGCGGCGCGGTCAATGCGATGCACGACAGCTTCACCGCGCTCGGCGGGATGATCCCGCTGTTCAACATGCAGCTGGGCGAAGTCGTCGTCGGCGGCGTCGGCGCGGGCATCTATGGCTTCCTGCTGTTCGCGATCCTCGCCATTTTCGTGGCCGGGCTGATGGTCGGGCGCACCCCCGAATGTGCCGGCAAGAAGATCGAGGCGCGCGAGGTCAAGCTTGCGGTGCTGGCGATCGCGGTGCTGCCGCTCGTCATCCTTGGCTTCACCGCCATCGCGTCGGTGACCGGGGCAGGGCTCGCGGGGCCGCTCAACAGGGGGCCGCACGGTTTTTCGGAGATTCTCTACGCCTTCACCAGCGCGGCTGCGAACAACGGGTCGGCCTTTGCCGGGCTCAGCGCCAACACGCCTTTCTATAACGGCATGCTCGGCGTCGCGATGTGGATTGGCCGTTTCTTCATCATCGTGCCGATGCTGGCGATCGCGGGCGGCCTCGCGGAAAAGAAATATACGCCGCCGACCGCAGGCAGCTTCCCGACCACCGGGCCGCTGTGGATCGGCCTGCTGATCGGCATCGTGGCTATCGTCGGCGGGCTGACTTTCCTGCCCAGTCTCGCGCTCGGCCCGATCGCCGATCATCTCGCGATGATGGGTGGCCAGCTTTTCTAAGGATATTTCCATGGCTCGGTCCGAAACCAGGTCTTTATTCACGGCCGGCTTGATCGTCGCGGCGATCGGCGATGCCTTCCGCAAGCTCGATCCCAGGGAGCTGATTCGCAACCCGGTGATGTTCACCACCGCGGTCGTTGCGCTGCTGCTCACGGTGCTGCTCGTCGCCGGGCAGGACAGACTTGCTGTGGGCTTCAAGCTGCAGCTCGTGCTCTGGCTCTGGCTCACCGTCCTCTTCGGCACCTTCGCCGAAGCGCTCGCCGAAGGGCGCGGCAAGGCGCAGGCCGCATCGCTGCGCGCGACCAAGGCCGACCTGACCGCCAAGCGGCTGAGGGGTGACGGTCCGTCGTGGGACGATGTCCCCGCCAGCGCGCTCAGGGTGGGCGATGTGGTGCTTGTCGAAACGGGCGACCTCATCCCTTCTGACGGCGAGGTCGTCGCGGGCGTCGCGTCGGTCAACGAGGCCGCGATCACCGGCGAAAGCGCGCCGGTGATCCGCGAGGCAGGCGGCGACCGTAGCGCGGTGACCGCGGGCACGCGCGTCATCTCCGACGCGATTCGCGTCCGCGTGACCGTGGGGCCCGGACAGGGTTTCCTCGACCGGATGATCGCGCTCGTCGAAGGCGCCGAGCGCCAGAAGACCCCGAACGAGATTGCGCTGACGCTGCTGCTGGTCGGGCTGACGATCATTTTCCTGATCGCGGTCGGCACCATTCCCGCCTTCGCTTCCTATGCCGGCGGCGCGATCCCCGTCGCGATTCTGGCCGCGCTGCTGATCACGCTGATCCCGACGACGATCGCCGCGCTGCTTTCGGCGATCGGTATCGCGGGTATGGACCGGCTGGTGCGCTTCAACATACTCGCCAAGTCGGGCCGCGCGGTCGAGGCGGCGGGCGACGTCGATGTGTTGCTGCTCGACAAGACCGGCACGATCACCGTGGGAGACCGGCAGGCGAGCGAGTTCCGCGCCGTGGGCGGCCATTCGGCGGCGCAGCTTGCCGAGGCGGCGCTGCTCGCGAGTCTTGCCGACGAAACCCCCGAGGGCCGCTCGATCGTGGTGCTGGCGCGCGAAGCTTTCGGGCAGACGGCGGCGCTGCCGGCAGGGGCCGAGGTCATCGCCTTCACCGCGCAGACGCGCCTGTCGGGTGTCCGGATCGGTGACGGCGTGATCCAGAAGGGCGCGGTGGACTCGATCCTGCGCGCCAATCCCGGAGCGGGGGCGACGGCCGCCGCGACCGAATTGCGCCGCATCACCGACGAGATCGCGCGCGCCGGAGGAACGCCGCTGGCAGTTGCGAAGAACGGACAATTGCTCGGCGCGATCTTTCTGAAGGACATCGTCAAGGCGGGCATCCGCGACCGCTTCGGCGAGCTGCGCGCGATGGGCATCCGCACGGTGATGATCACCGGCGACAATCCGCTCACCGCCGCGGCGATCGCTGCCGAGGCCGGGGTCGACGATTTCCTCGCGCAGGCGACCCCCGAGGACAAGCTCGAACTGATCCGCAAGGAACAGGCGGGCGGGCGACTCGTCGCAATGTGCGGCGACGGGACCAACGACGCGCCGGCGCTGGCGCAGGCCGACGTCGGGGTCGCGATGAACACCGGCACGCAGGCGGCGCGCGAGGCGGGCAATATGGTCGACCTCGACAGCGACCCGACCAAGCTGATCGAGGTCGTCGGATTGGGCAAGCAATTGCTCATGACGCGCGGCGCGCTCACCACCTTTTCGGTCGCCAACGATGTCGCCAAATATTTCGCGATCATTCCCGCGATGTTCGTCGCGCTCTATCCGGGGCTTGGCGTGCTCAATGTCATGGGGCTGGCCACCCCCGAAAGCGCGATCCTGTCGGCGATCATCTTCAACGCGCTGATCATTCCGCTCCTCGTACCGCTTGCGCTCAAGGGCGTGACCTATCGCCCGATGGGGGCGGGGCCGCTGCTCGCGCGCAACCTCGCCGTCTATGGCCTCGGCGGCCTCGTCGCGCCCTTCATCGGCATCAAGCTTATCGACCTGGCCGTCGGCGGCCTCGGTCTCGCCTGAGGAAACACGCATGGACAAGGATATCATCAGCTCGCTGCGTCCCGCGTTCGTCATGACGTTGCTTTTCGCGGCGCTGCTCGGGCTCGTCTATCCGCTCGCGATGACGGGGATCGGACAGGCGCTCTTTCCGGTTCAGGCAAACGGCAGCCTCGTGCGCGACAACGGCAGGGTCGTCGGTTCGACCGTGGTTGGGCAGGCGTTCGCCAGCGACCGCTATTTCCACAGCCGGCCCTCGGCGGCGGGCGACGGATATGACGGGCTTGCCTCGTCGGGGTCGAATCTCGGCCCGACGTCGCGGGTGTTGGCTGAGCGCGTGAAGGCGGATGTCGCGCGGCTTTCCGGAACGGCGCCAGGGCCGAACGTCCCGCCTGACCTGGTGACGACCTCCGCCTCGGGGCTCGATCCCCATATCAGTCCCGAGGCGGCCTTTTATCAGGTCGACCGTGTCGCGCGCGTGCGTTCGCTCGATCCGGCGAGCGTGCGCAGGATCGTCGAGCAGGCAATCGAGACGCCGCTGCTTGGTTTTCTCGGCGAGCCGCGGGTCAATCTGTTCAAGCTCAATCGACGACTCGATGCACTTGGGGCTAAACCTGCCGCGTGACCGAAAAGGATCGACCACCACCCGAGGCCTTTCTGCGCCAGGCGGCGCAGGAAGGCCGCGGTCGTCTCAAGCTGTTTCTCGGTGCCGCACCCGGCGTCGGCAAGACATGGGAAATGCTGACCGATGGCCGCCGTCGCCGCGAATCCGGGGTGGATGTGGTGATCGGCGTCGTCGAAACGCATGGCCGCCGCGAGACCGAGGCGCTGGTCCACGGCTATGAGATCGTCCCGCGGCGCGCGGTCGATCATCCGGGGCACAGCCTTGGCGAGATGGACATCGACGCGATCCTCGAACGGCGGCCGCAGCTCGTCCTCGTCGACGAGCTGGCGCACACCAACGCGCCGGGCAGCCGGCATCCCAAGCGCTATCAGGATATCGAGGAACTGCTGGACGCCGGGATCGATGTCTATTCCACGATCAACATCCAGCATGTCGAGAGTCTCAACGACGTCGTCGCCTCCTTCACGCGCGTTCGCGTCCGCGAGACGGTGCCCGATACCATATTGGAAAATGCCGAGATCGAAGTCGTCGATATCCCGCCCGACGAGCTGATCGAGCGGCTGCGCGACGGAAAGGTTTATATTCCGCAGGAGGCATCGCGTGCGCTGACACACTTCTTTTCCAAATCGAACCTCACCGCGCTGCGCGAACTGGCGCTGCGCCGGGCGGCGCAGGCCGTCGATGTGCAGATGCTGGACCATGTCCGCAGCCACGCGCTGGCGGGCAGCTTCGCGGCCGGCGAGCGCATCGTCGTGGCGGTGAGCGAGCTTCCCGTGGCGGCCGGGCTCGTCCGCGCGGGCAAGCGGCTTGCCGATGCGCTCAAGGCGCCCTGGACGGCGGTCTATATCGAAACGCGGCGGAGCCGGGCGATGTCCGATGAGGATCGCAGGCAGCTTGCCGATACGCTGGCGCTCGCCTCGCGGCTCGGCGCCTCGACCGCGACCGTTCCGGCCGCGAGCGTCGCCGAGGGGCTGCGCGCCTTCGCGGCGGACGCGCGCGCGACGCAGATCGTCATCGGAAAGTCGACCCGGTCCTGGTGGTTCGAGATGCGCCACGGCTCGATCGTCGATCAACTCGTCCGGACGATCGACGATGTCGCGGTCCATGTCCTGCCCGGCGAAGTCGACAAGCCGACAGGCCAGCGCAGCGCTGCGGCTCAGCCCGGGCGCTGGGGCAAGCCGTCGCACTATGCCGTGTCGCTCGCAATGGTCGCCGCGATGACCGCACTCGGCCGCCTGCTGCTCGAAGCCATTGATCTCGGCAATATTGCGCTTCTCTATCTGGTCCCCGTCATGTTCGCGGCCGCGACCTTCGGGCTGCGCGCGGGGTTGTTTGCCGGGCTCGCGTCGAGCCTCGCCTATAATTTCTTTTTCCTGCCGCCGACCGGCACGCTGACGGTCAACAATCCCGAAAATGTCATCAGCATTCTCGTGCTGCTCGGGGTTGCGATCGTGACCAGCCAGTTCGCGGCGCGGGTGCGGGCGCAGGCGGACCTGGCGCAATCGAGCGCGCGCCAGAATGCCGCGCTCGCCAGCTTCTCGCGCCAGTTGACCGCGGCGTCCGATCAGGACGCGCTGATGCAGGCGATCTGTGCCGAGGTCGGACGGTTGCTCGACGTTCGTGCGGTGCTGCTATTGCCGTCCGCCGACGGGCCGATGCTGCGCGCCGCGGTGCCACCCGAGGACCGGCTCGAACAGATCGAGCGCGCCGCGGCGCAATGGGCGATCGACAATGCGCAGCCTGCCGGGCGCGGCTCGGCCACGCTCACCGCCTCGGACTGGCTGTTTCATCCGCTGCGCACTACCCGCGGCGTGCTCGGCGTGCTCGGGCTGACGCGCGACGACGCGGGCGAGCCGGTGCGGTCCGATCAGGTGCCGCTGCTGATGAGTCTGCTCGATCAGGCCTCGATCGCACTCGACCGCATGGAGCTCGAGGAGGCATCGCTGCACGCGCGGCAGGTCGACGAGCGGGATCGGCTGCGATCGGCCCTGCTGTCGTCGGTGAGCCATGATCTCCGCACGCCGCTCACCACGATATTGTCGGCGGCGCAGGAGATGCGGCGCCATCCGTCGGCCGAAATGGCCGAAGCGATCGAGGCCGAAGCGCTGCGCCTCAACCGCTTCGTCTCGAATCTCCTCGACATGGTGCGGGTCGAGGCCGGCGCCCTGCCGATGAAAGTGGAAGCGACGGAATTATTCGATGCCGCGGCAAGCGCGGCGCACGATACCCGCGCGTCGCTTGCAGGGCACGACGTTCTGATCGACATCGCGTCCAGCATTCCGCTCGTGCGGGTCGATCCGGTTCTGCTCCATCACTGTCTGATCAATCTGCTCGACAATGCCGGGCGATACGCCGATCCCGGCACCCCTATCGCCATCCGCGCGAACTGCACCGCCGAGGCCATTCTGCTCTCGGTGATCGATCAGGGGCCGGGCATCGCGCCGGGCAGCGAAAAGCGCGTCTTCGAAACCTTCACGCGGCTCGAGGGAAGCGATCGCGCGAAACATGGCACCGGCCTCGGGCTGGCGATCGTCAAGGGTTTTGCCGAGGCGATGGGGCTGACGGTCGAGGCGGGGAACAACAGCGAGCCGCATGGCGCCCGCTTCACCATCCGTATCCCGGAGGCGCTGATCGCCACCGATCTGAGTGACAAGGATATCCCATGAAGGTGCGCCACAAAGTTCTGATCGTCGATGACGAACTTCATATCCGCCGCCTGATTCGCGCGGCGCTGGAACGCGCCGATTATGCGATCGTCGAAGCCGGAAATGCGCGCGCGGCGATCGAGCAACTCCGCGAAGAGCGGCCCGACATCACCTTGCTCGATCTCGGTTTGCCCGATCGCGACGGGCTGGAACTGGTTCCGCTTTTCAAGCAGACATCGGAAACGACCCTGATCGTCGTGTCGGCGCGTGAGGCGACCGAGGAGAAGGTGGCGGCGCTCGATCTGGGCGCCGACGATTATCTGACCAAGCCGTTCGACACCGACGAACTGCTCGCGCGGGTGCGCGTCGCGCTGCGCAATCGCCTGATGCGCGACGGCGGCAATCTTGTCGTGACGGTGGGCGACGTCCGGCTGGACATGGTCGCGCGCACGGTGACGAAGGGCGGCAGCGAGGTTCATCTGACGCCCAAGGAATATGCGGTGCTCGCGCAGCTCGCCCGCTTTCCCGGACGCGTGATCACGCACAAGCAGATCATGGCCGAGGTGTGGCCGCGCGAGCATGAGCATCATGTCGAATATCTGCGCGTGCTCATCCGCACGCTGCGCCAGAAGCTGGAGGCCGATCCGCAGCAGCCGCAGATCATCAGCAACGAACTCGGGATCGGTTATCGCCTGCGACCCGGAGCCGAGAAGATGGGGGATGAAGGGGAATAGGCCTGGTGCCGCGCTGATCGGGCCGGTGCCGGCGCGCGATCATATGCAATCTCAACGCGGCATCGCATTTCCCGGTCTCGAAATTCTACGCCGTCCAGCATAGTTGAATAACCTCCGTTGGAGGTTCCCATGAGGAAATGGCAAGAAACGCTAGCGGCGAATCTGGGCCTGCGGATCGGCGGCCTTGCGCTGCTCGTCATTGGCTGGCTGGCCGCCGTCCGGCTGCATGGCCTTGCGCTGGCGGCGCCCGCGCGCGATGCGACGTCGTTCATGATGCTGCTCGCGGCGGCGGCCTTCCTCTGCGAAAGCGCGGGCAGCGCCCTGCTGTTCGTCGGCCCCGGACTCTGGGAGGCCGCCGAGGTTTCCGAACGCTGGCGACGCCCGCCCGATCAGGGCCGTTGATGGTGAGCGATCAGGAAGGAAAATGGCTCCCCGGGTAGGATTCGAACCTACGACCGATCGATTAACAGTCGATTGC
>NZ_JAOZVW010000013.1 GCF_025869345.1 Sphingopyxis sp. | reverse complement strand
CCTTTGTGCGAGTCCAAAAGAAACTCGCACAAAGGCACGAAGGCACAAAGAAGAGGAGAATATAGCTGCCCTTCGCCTGCGCGGGGGTGACGGATGAGAGAAGCCGTTCCTCCAACTCTTGCACCCTCCTCCTCCCTCGCGCTAAAGCCCTCCCCATATGGTTTCGTTCGAAACCAGTCTTCCGGGGAGATATGATCATGCCGCGCCGCGCGCCGCCCTTTGTCCGTTCCATGTCGGTCCTGCTTGCATCGACCGCGCTGCTTGTGGGTTATAGTCCAATGACCATCGCCGCCGAGACCGCTCTCCAGCCCGCCACCGACGCCAATCCGATGCTTGCACCCTGGACCGGCCCCTATGAAGGGGTGCCGCCGTGGGACAAGCTCGACCCCGAACGCTTTCCCGATGCCTTCGCCAAGGGCATGGCCGAGGTGAAGGCCGAGGTGCAGGCGGTGATCGACAACCCCGCCGAACCGACCTTCGAGAACACCCACGTCCCGATGCAGCTCGCGGGCCAGACGATGGACCGCGTCTTCGCTTTGTGGGGAGTCCAGACGTCGAACAAGTCGAACGACCGCGTCGAGGACATCGACGCCGAATGGAGCCCGAAACTCACCAAATTCTATACCGAGCTGTTCCTCGATCCAAAGCTCTTCGCGCGCTACAAGGCGGTTTACGACAAGCGCCAGTCGAGCGGCCTCAACGCCCAGCAGATCCGCATCGTCGAGCGCAGCTATGACGAGATGGTGCGCGACGGCGCGAACCTGTCGCCCGCGAACAAGGCGAAGCTCGTCGATCTCAACGCAAAGCTCGAAGGGCTGTTCTCGACCTTCTCGTCGAAGCTGCTCGGCGACGAGAAGCTCTATACCTATGTCACCGACAAGGCCGAACTCGCCGGGCTCGCGCCGGGCTTCGTCGCCTCGCTCGCCGACGCCGCCGAGGCGCAGGGCAAGCCCGGCCAGTGGGCGATCAAGAACACGCGCTCCTCGGCGCAGCCGGTGCTGCAGAACGCCACCAATCGCGCGCTGCGCGAAAAGGTGTGGCGCGCCTTCGTCAATCGCGGCGACAATGGCGACGCCAACGACACGAATGCGACGATCGCCGAAATCCTGAAACTGCGCCAGGAGCGCGCGGTGCTGCTCGGTTTCCCGACCCACGCGAACTACCGCATGGCCGACACGATGGCGAAGACACCTGAAAACGCCATGAAGCTGATGATGAAGGTCTGGCCCGCCGCGGTCGCGCGCGTCCACGAGGAAGTCGCCGACATGCAGGCGATCGCCGACACCGAGGCGAAAGCGGGCAAGGGCCCGAAGCTGACGATCGAGCCGTGGGACTATCGCTATTATGCGGAAAAGGTCCGCAAGGCGAAATACGACCTCGATGAAAGCGAGGTGAAGCCTTACCTGCAGCTCGACAAGCTGCGCGACGCGATGTTCTGGGAGGCGGGGCAACTCTACGACCTCGGCTTCCGCGAAAACACCGGCACGATCCCGGTCTTCGATCCCAAGGTAAAGACGTTCGAGGTCTACAACCTCAAGACGAACGCCAATGTCGGCGTCCTCTATCTCGACAATTTCGCGCGCGACGGAAAGCGCTCGGGCGCGTGGATGACGACCTATCGCAGCGAGCAGGGGCTGGGCGGCGAGCGCAACGTGCTCGCGTCGAACAACAATAATTTCACCGAGGGCGCGAAAGGCGAGCCGACGCTCGTCAGCCTCGACGATGCGACGACGCTGTTCCACGAATTCGGGCACGGCATCCATTATTTCCTGCAGCACGTCTATTATCCGGCGCTCGCCGGGGTGCCGCGCGACTTCGTCGAATATCCGAGCCAGGTGAACGAGAACTGGCTGATGACGCCCGAGGTGCTGTCGAAATTCGCGACGCATTACCAGACCGGCGAGCCGATGCCGCAGGCGCTGGTCGACAAGATCCTTGCCTCGAACAAGTTCAACCAGGGGTTCGAGACGGTCGAATATCTGGCGAGCGCGATCCTCGACATGAAGCTCCACGACCGCAAGGTGCCGGTGACCGACGTCGACAAGTTCGAACGCGACACGCTCGCCGAAATCGACATGCCGAAGGAAATCGTCATGCGGCATCGCCTGCCGCAGTTCGGCCATCTGTTTTCAAGCGACGCCTATTCGGCGGGCTATTACAGCTATCTCTGGTCGGAGACGATGGACGCCGACACCTGGGCGGCGTTCCAGGAGGCCGGCGGCCCATGGGACCGCACCGTCGCCGACAAGTTCCGCACCATCCTGCTGATGACCGGCAACGAGACCGACCGCGCCGAAGCCTATCGCGCCTTCCGCGGCCGCGATCCCGACGTGAAAGCGCTGCTCGCGAAGCGCGGTTTCCCCACCGAATAAGCCAGGCGTTAACCGGGGAGCAAAGGGGGCCGCAGCGCCCCCTTTGTTTTGTCTGGCGGATGTCCGCTGGCGGCTGGAGGCGGACATGATCTCACATCGTCATCCCGGACTTGATCCGGGATCCATTCATCCGGCGCTGAGAGAATGGATCCCGGATCAAGTCCGGGATGACGGAGGTCTACAATCGACCAAAAGTG
>NZ_JAOZVW010000012.1 GCF_025869345.1 Sphingopyxis sp. | reverse complement strand
CTTGATCCGGGGTCCCGCTTTACGCCGTTGCTGAGCGGGACCCCGGATCAAGTCCGGGGTGACGAAGAGTAGGACTTTAGAGCCCCAGCCCCGCAAAGCTCGTCTGGTCGAACTTCAGCCGGAACGTCACATAGGCGCCCGAGCGCGAGAAGCGTGCGTCCTCGAAATCGCGGTCGTGGAAGCCCGCGAAATTATAGCCCAAGGTGAGGTTGGCATTCTTCATCGGCGCCAGCGTCAGCGTCGGGCCCGCGGCCCAGGCGATGGTGTCGCCGCCGGTGCCGATCCGCGCGGTGCCCGAGGCGCCGACATCGACATGCTCGCCGAGATTGAAGCGGAAATCGGCGCCGAGCAGGTTCGACCAGCCCTTTACGTCGTCCTCGCCGAAGCGGTCGAAGCTGTAGCGGGTACCCCAAAAGAAGCCGATCTCGGCGCGTTCGGTCCATTCGCCTCCGCGCCCTTTGAGCGGGGTCCAGTTCACCGACAGGCTGTTGAGCAGGCGGCGGCTCGTCGCGTCGCCGTCGATCGTCAGCGCGGCGTCGCCGACCGGCCCGGCCTGACCCGCGACCGCGCCGCGCACCTTGTCTGAGCGGAACTCGCTCTTGTTGAGCCACGAAAGCTGCGAATCGGCGGGGCGGTGCGCCCAGCTCGCCTCGAAGCTGATGACTTCGGTCGTGGGGGTCGTGCCGCTGCCGCTCGCCTTCGCATAGGAGAAGAGCGCGCCGAGCGCCTGGCCTTCGCCGAGCTGGCGCAGGGCGCCAAGCGTCAGGCCATAACGGTTGGCAAGCTCGCCGTCGCGATATTCGGCGCGGCCGGTCAGCGTCCAGCGCGATGTGCGGTATGTCGCGCCCGCGCTGATCGCGAGGAAATCCTCGGTCAGCGTGCCGTTGTCGCCGAGGAAGCCGCCCGACGCGACCGGCTGCGCGGCGTTGAGCACGTCCTTCGCGCGAATGCCGCCGAGGGTGCGGTTGCCGTCGACCGACAGATCGACCGACCAGCGCTCGCCGAGCTTCAGCGACTGCGATAGGCCATAGGCGGCGAAGCTGCGCGGGCCATATTCGCCGATCTCCTGCTGGTTCGCGGTCGCGAGCAGCCGCGCCCCGGCCCAGGGGGCGAGGTCGAAGCCGAGGCGGGCGGTGCGCGCCTTGACGGTGTCGCCGTCGGCGATCTCGTAGCTGCCGACCAGATTGACGTCGCGAGTCACCGCATAGCGTGCGCCGATGCGATGGCGGGTCGGAAAATCGACGCTGGCGTCATCGCCGCCGAGCGCGAATTCGGTCTGCGCGTCGAGCTCGAGCTTCTTGTCGAACAATCGCTGCGTCGCTCCGAGCTGGACGATGTCGGAGGTGTTGCGCGACCCGTCGGAGAGGCGGTCGTCGGCATGGGTCAGGCCCGCGCGCAGCACGGTGGTGCCATTGTCATATTCGACCAGCGCCTTCGCGGCGCGGCGGCGGGCGTCGACGTTCAGATAATCCTCCTGCCACGCGCTTCCGGTCAGCGACAGGCTGCGCGTCGCTTTCACGCGCGCGTCGAAGCCGAATTTGCGCGTGCCGTCCTCGCCGCTGTTGAGCTGGCCGGTGCCGAAGCCCGCTTCGCGTGTCCGGACATAGGCGAGGACGTCCATGCTGCGGCTATGATGCTCGGCCTCGATCAGCCACGCCCTGGCGGTGCCCGCGGCCGCGCCGCCGTTCCTCGCCTTGGCGTCGCTCACCGCATATTCGGCGCGCACTTCGGTATCGACATTCGGGCGGTAGCGCGCATCGACGCCGCCGAGGTCGGTCTTGGCGCTATTGTCCTCGTCGTGGATGAAGGTCGCGCCGACGCGCAGTTTTTCGTCGGTCGATCGATAGCTGACGCGGCCGCCCGCATTGAGAACGCGCTCGCCGACCCCATCGACCTCATATTCGGCGACGATGAACTGCGGGTCGAGGTCCGACGAGCGGCTGAGCACCGGGGCGCGGAAACGCAGCGTGCCCGCCAGATAGTCGATGTCGTAATCGATGTTGCGGGTCAGCGTGATGCTGTTCACGATCCGCTCGCTGTGCAGCCGGTCGCGCGTCTCGATGACGATGCGCTCGCTGTTCGGCAATATGTCGCGCGCGCCGAGCTGATAGGGGCCGGTCAGGCCGTTGCCCTGAATCTCGTCGCGGCGGAAGCGGTAGGGGGTGTCGGCGGCGAAGGCGGTCGCGGCGATGTTGCGGCCGCGATACTCGGCCTTGCCGCCGTTCAGCGCGCGCTGGTAGCGGGCAAGCTCCGGCTCCGAAATTCCCGTCTCGATGTCGCCGAACATCGCATAGAATTGCGGGCGTTCGAGGCGCAGATAGAGTTTGCGCACCGACGCGGCGTCATAGCGCGTCTCGCCCCGGTCGGCGTAGATGGTGTAATAGGCGCGCGGGTCGATCACCCCGCCGAAGCGCGCGTCGTCCTGATCCTTGTCGCTGTCATAGGCCAGCGTCATCAGCCATTTGCCCTGGATGCGGCCCTTGGCATAGAGCGCGAGGCGCGCGTCGGCGTTGAGGTCGTCCAGCGTCTCGGCGACCGGCTCCATGCGGTCGTCGAGCGTGTTGTAGCCGATCGTGCCCGCGGCGAAGCCGACGACGGTCCACGGGCGGTCGCCCGGATCGAGCCAGGTCTCGATCGTCTGCTTGCGCTCGACCTTGTCGTCACGGAAGGCGAAATCCATCGTCAGCGTGCCCGATGCGGTCGTCGGCTCGAGCTCGATATATGCGATGCCGTCGTCGCCATCGATGCGCCATACCGGCTGCGCGCGTTCGAGGCCCGAAAGCTGGCGCGCCTGCTGCGCGTCGGCCTCGACGGCGGGATAATAGGGGGCGGGGACGCTGAAATCGCCGGTCAGGCCCGACCGGATCGGCTTGCCGTCGCGATCGGTCAGCCGCACCGCGATCACCGGGCGGGTGACGCCGTCGGCGACCAGCACCGACTTTTCGCGGATCAATGTCGCGCGCATCGGGGTGATCGCATAATGGACGCCGCGTTCGAGCGTTTCGACGACCGCGCCATTGGCGTCGGTCACCGTTGCGGCAAGGCGGTTGTCGCCCTCGCGAATCTCGATCCCGCGCCACAGGCTGACCGCGACCAGCCCGTCGGCCGACTTGCTCACCCCCTCGAAGGTCAGCGCGTCGACGGGCTTGCCGTTGATCGTCAGCGACACTTTCTGGCCCGGCGCGTGCTTGATCGCGGCGCGGATCGCCTTGGTGCGCGGATTATGGTCGCTGGCCGGAAAGAGCCAGCCGATGCCCGGTGCCTGCCCGGCGAGCCAGTCGCGGTGCGCGCCGGCGGCGTCGGGGTCGCTCATCGGTTTGGGCGCGACGAATTGCTTCTTGCCCGGCGCGGTGCGCGGGGCAGCAGTAGCGGCGCGGAAGTCGGCGCGCTTCAGCGAGCCGCCGCGCCCCTCGACGAAGCGCGAGATCGCGCTGCCCGCGCTCGCGGTCGAGCGCGTGCAGTCCACGGCTTCGCGGTCGAGCGGCAGCGTCGAGGGATCGATCTGCACGACGTGCAGGCCGGGGCGGACGCCCTCGAAATGATAGCGGCCGCCCTCGTCGGTGACGGTGTAGCTGCCGTCCTGCAGCATCACGCGGACGCCTGCGATGCCCGGCGCCTTGCCGGGGTTCACCGCGCAGCCGCCGTCGGTGATGCGGCCGATGATCGTCATGCGGTCGCCGAGCTGGTCGCGCTTGATCGCGATCGTCGCCTCGGCGACATTGCTCTCTGTCCCGCGATTGTCGGCGGCCGAGGCGCGGTTGAGCGCGCTGCCGGGCTGCGCCGACACGGTGACTTCGGCGACATAGGTGAGCAGCACGCTGCCCGCGGGCGCGATCGCGGGCAGGGCGACGGTGAAATCGCGGCCGTTCGCGTTGACGGCGGCCTCGACGCGCGTGCCGTCCGCGCGCACCGTGTCGGCGCGCAGGCGCATCCCGGCGGGCAGCGTGTCGCTGACCGTCACCGCGCCGGTCGAGCGGCGGGCGTCGCGGTTCGCGACGTCGATGCGATATTGCACGACGTCGCCCGGAACCGCAGTCTGCGTGGAGGTGGTCTTGCGCAGCACGAGCGGCAGGCCGGGCTGGTCGACCGGAATGTCGACGCGCACCGGCGCGGGGCTGTCGAGCGTGAAGACGCGGCTATAGCTGGCGTCGGTGATGGTGAGGGGCTGGCCGTCGTCGGGGCGGCGCAGGCCCGCGAGATCGGCGGCGCTCGATTTCGACGGCGCGCTATAGGGCGCGGGCGGTTCGACGATCAGACGATAGGAGCCGGGCGCGACGAAGGGAAAGCGATAGTCGCCGGCCGGGAAGCTGTAGACCCGCCCGCTCGCGTCGGCGACGTCCTGCCCGGTGACGATCGTCGCGGGATAGGCCGAGGTGCCGTCATCGCCGAACACCTGCGCCGGCTGGCCGGTCGCGGCATCGATCAGCGTCACGCGGCTGCCCGGAACCGCTGAGCCGTCGCCGCTGTCGAAGACCATGCCGAAGGGATCGACAAGAAAGTCGATCGTCGCCGTCGCGACGAGGCTGGCATTGGCCTGTTCGGTGACGCGAAGCTGGATCGGCGACCCCGGATCGACCGACAGGCGGCAATCGCCCGCGACGACGGCGGGCGGAACCCCGACCGTATTGATGAAGCCCGCAAACTCTCCGCTGTTCGCGGCGGTTTCGGTGAGGGTGATGCGCTCGCTGTCGCCGTTCGCGAGATCGAGCACCACCGGCAGCGTGTCGATCGCATTCGGATCGACGTTCGCCGAGGCGAGCGCGATGCCGACCACCAGCACTTCGCCGGCGCGAAACGCGTCGCTGCTCTGGAGCGAGGCGGGGGCGGTCGAAATGCCGGCATAGGCGCCGGCGAGCTGTATCAGGCCGCCGGCGGCGGCGCGCACGCCCGGATTGGCGGCGGCGCAGCGGGTCGGAACGAGCGGCGCGGTCTTGTTGCCGCCGCTCCCGACGAGGCGATAGGTCTTGATCACCGGCTGTTCGGGCGGACGGGCGCGGACGGTCACGTCAACGCGGTTCGACAATATCTGGCCGGGCTGGCCGTTATCCGACCACTGGGCCGATGCGGTATTGGAAATCACCTGCGCGTGCGCGGGGGCCGCAGGCAGCGTGGCTGCCGCGGCCAGAGCGGCCACGAAGGACATACAGGTTTGGCGGAATGGCATCGCTGGTCCCGAAAGGGCAGCGGGAAGCAGGCGATTCGCCTATTCCCGCTGCCCCGTCATTCCGTCCGGTCAGTTGACCGTGGCCCGAAATACGAGCGTGCGCGTGTCGCCCGCCGCGACGGTCGCGATCGTCCCCGACACGTTCGGGTTCGTATAGCTGCCGCCCGCGACGCCATTGGCGTTGCAGGTGCCGCCGGTGACCGTGCCGTTCAGCAGGATCGAGCTGGTGACGAAGGTCAATTGGCCCGGAACCGGGTCGTTGATGACCACCGAGGTCGCGTCGGCGCTGCCGCTGTTGGCGACCGCGATGCAATATTCGACGACGGCGCCCGGAATCAGCTTCGGATTGCTCGTATTGTTGAACGGGTCCGAGATGACGCGGCTGGTCTTGGTGACCGCGAGCGTCGCCGTCTGGACGGTATAGTCGTCGTTGTCGCTGTGCGATCCGTCGCGCGGCGTGTCGCCCGCAACCCCCGCGATGTCGGCAAAGACGGTATCCTTGCCCGCGGTGTTCGCGCCGGTCGTCTCGGTGATCGCCAGGCCCTGTGTGCCCGCCGTGCCGCCTTCGCGCGCGGTGGCGCGCAGCGTCACCCCGGCAACGGCATTGTTGGTGAGCCCCGCCGGAATGTCGGCGACGACGAACAGGCGGATCGGCGTGTCGACCGCGAGCTCGTCGATATAGGTGACGAGCGCGTCGCCTGCGTCCCAGTCGCCGACCGTGCCGCTCGCCGTATTGTCACGATAGATGCGGATATTGGTCGCATCGAACGTGTCGGTGCCGCCGTGCGAGGCGGTGCCGCCAGTGATCTGCGTCGCCGCCAGCGCGAAGTCGAGTATTTCGTTCGAGCTGTTGGTGAGCTGGAAGGTCGTGACGGCATTGCTCTGTCCCGGCACGACGTTGGTCGTGACGGTCCCCACCTCTTCGACGAGCAGGTTGATCTTGCGGTCGACGGTGAAACTGTTCGACGCGCTCTCCTGACCTTGCGAAACGCCGCCGACCTTATAATCGACGGTGGCGGTATTGGTGATCGAGGTTCCCGCGGTCGTCCCGCCCGCATAGGCGGGGCTTGCGGCAGCGACGGACGCCGCTGCCACACCGATGGTCCCCCAGTAAATCAGCTTGCTGGTCATAGCTGAATCCCCAGGCTTGATTGGCTGCCAAATTCCCCACCGCCGGCAACCGTTAAGCGGTTTTGATCACGCCGTTATTTGACGATTCCCCTGAACATGAGCTTCCCCGCGCCCCCGGCCGGGATCGGCTTCTGGAACGCCCAGCGGATGTGCGTGACGTCAGCGGGCTGCGCCGGGCGGCGGGTGCCGTCGGCGAGCGGAACGGTTAGCGTGTCGAGCGTGCCCCAGCTCTGACCGCCATCGACCGAGACGATCGGCCGCGTGTCGCCCGCATCGGCGAAGCGAACCGCGGGTGGCATCGGATTGGTAACCACGAAGCGGTCGGCGGCCTGCGCGCCGGCGTTGCGATAGTTGAGCACGAAGACCAGCCGGTCGCCGGGAACGACGATCTTCGGTTCCTCTAGCCGCACCCGCTGCTTGCCGCTGGCGTCGGTGGTCACCCGTTCGACGAACACGCTGTTGTCGAGCGCGACCTGGTTTGCCGCAAGCGCCGGAGCAGGCGCAAGAGCGGCCGACAGAAGAATAAGAGCGATACGCATACGCATCTCCATCATTTGATCTTGGTCTTGAAGGTAACGGCGCGGGTCTGGCCGCCCGCGACGGTGCCGAGCTGGACGCGGATCCGCGTGCCGTCGTAATCGCCTGCGTCGGCATCGGCCGCGTCGGTCAGCGCCGTGGCGCCGAGCTTGATCGAATTGGCGACATAGGCGGTGTCCGCGGGCACATTGTCGGTGATCGCAAGGCCGTTCACCGAGCCCGATCCGGCGACAGTCGCGGTGATCGTATAGGTGATGGTGGCGCCCGGAACGGGCTCGCTGCCGCCGAACGGATCGGCGATCACCGCCGATTTGACGAGCGTCACGGTCGCCGCCGATACCTTGTAGGCGCCATTGTCCTGCCCGTCGGCGCCGGTCGCGCCGGCGATCGCATCGCCGCCGCCTTCGCCCTTGCCCGCGAAGCTGGTGCCGGGCGCGCCGGTGCCGGTCTTCGCCGCGGCGACGAGCGTGACGACCCCGCGGTTGCCGTCGGCGGCGGATGCCGGGGTCGTCGCGAGCACGAACACGGTCATCGCGGTGTCGGGCTGAAGCGGCGTTTCCGATCCCGCCACATACAGCGTATCGGCCGGGTCCCAGGTGCCGTTGCCGTTGGCGTCGATGAAGATCTGCGTGACGGCGGGATCGTAATTGTCGCCGCCGACGTTGGCGATCGTGCTGAGCGCGAAGGCTTCGGGGCCGTTGCCGGTGTTGGTGACGCGATAGGTCAGAACCTGGTTCGTCGCCCCCGGCGTCGTCGGCACGTCGGTGGCGTTGCCGGCGACGGTGACGTCGAGCAGTTCGTCGATTTTCAGGTCGACGCGGTTCGAATCGATCGTCTGCGTGCCGCCGCCATTATCGAAGCTGGCGCTCGCGGTGTTGCTGATCGTCGTGCCGGCGAGCGTGCCCGCGGCGTGCGCCGCGGTTGGCACGACGCATGTCGCGACGAGCGCGAGGATTGAACAGGAGGGAAGAAGAAGCGGATGATGCTTCGCGCCCCCCACAGGCGCTTTCACCATGATTTTGACTCCAAAGCTGGTCCTTGGAATTCGCCATCGCGGAAAAAGAAAAATTTCTGGTTAAAATACCGATAGAAAATGGGGTTTTGGCCCATATCGGGACACGCGGAATAATCCGCGCGCGAATCCGGCACGGCTGGCGCGGCGCGGAAAGCTCGCGTAGGATGAAGCGGTTAGGTGGGAGTCAGACGTCGTGACCGAGGACAGGGGGAGCAAGGACACGCGACCGGCGCGCTCCGGTCCCCTGCATCAGATCGAAATCGACGATTTCCGCCGCGACCGGCTGCTCGCGGCGCTGGCGCTGATCGTCGGCGCGGCTTTCTGCCTCGCCTTGCCCTTCGCCTTGCAGGCGGGCGCGGAGTTCTTCCTGCCGCTGACCGCGGCGATCGTCATCTCGATCGCGCTTGTGCCGCTCCTCGAATGGCTCGAGCGGCGCGGCGTGCCGTCGGGGCTGGCGGCTTTCCTGTCGCTCGCGGCGTTCCTGATGCTGGTCAATGCGGCGCTGGCGATCATCGTCGTGCCCGCGACCGGCTGGTTCGCGCGGATTCCCGAATCGATCCCGCGTATCCAGAGCAATCTGGCCCCGCTTATAGATTTTTATGCCAGTTTTCAGCGTTTTGTGGATAGAACCTTGATGTCCGTGGCAAGCGGGACCGAGGCGACGGCGCAGGCGGTCGCGGCGCAGGCGCCGTCATCGGTGGTCGATTATTTCATTTCGGCGGCGCCGGCGGCGGCGATCCAGCTTTTCTTCGCGGTGCTCGTCATCTTCTTCTTCCTCGCCGGCTGGACGCGGCTCCGGCGTGGGACGATCCGCCGCCGCGGCAGCTTCGACGGCGCGATGCAGACCGCGCGGGTGATCCAGAACGTTGTCGACGCGACCGCCGACTATCTGGCGACAATCACGATGATCAACGCGATCCTGGGGCTCATCGTCTCGCTGCTGCTCTGGGCGCTCGGGATGCCGTCGCCCTTCATGTGGGGCGGGATCGTGTCTCTGTGCAATTTCGTGCCCTATCTAGGGCCGATCGTCGCCGCGGTGCTGCTCGGGCTCGGCGGGCTGATGACCTTCGACGCGGTGGGTTTCGCGCTGCTGCCCGCGCTGATCTTCATCGGCGTGCATCTGGTCGAGGCGAATCTCGTCACGCCGCTGGTGCTCGGACGGCGGCTGACGATCAATCCGCTGCTGATTCTCGTCTCGCTGAGCTTTTGGGGCTGGGTGTGGGGAACGCCCGGCGCGCTGCTCGCGGTGCCGCTTCTGCTGATCCTGCAGACCGTTCTCCACTCGACCGGAACCCCGGA
Organism: Sphingopyxis sp.; assembly: GCF_025869345.1. GTDB lineage: Bacteria > Pseudomonadota > Alphaproteobacteria > Sphingomonadales > Sphingomonadaceae > Sphingopyxis. The sequence goes on along the minus strand of NZ_JAOZVW010000012.1, from coordinate 8,486 downwards.
TCTTGCGGGTTTCCTGTTCGAGCGCGGCACGCTGACGACGACCGACGAGATGCGCGAGCGATTAAATCGCACAAAGGGCGATGGCGACGGTTGACAGGCCGGAGCGCGGCGCATATTGGCGCTGCTCCCAAGCACACGCGGGTGTAGCTCAGTTGGTTAGAGTGCCGGCCTGTCACGCCGGAGGTCGCGGGTTCGAGCCCCGTCACTCGCGCCATTTCCTGCCCTTTTCGGGCGAAATGGCCACCGCAGCTTGGGACCATCAAAACCAGAGTTCGACGGGGTCGGCGCGGCGCTTCAGCCGCGCCACCGCCCCAGTTCCATCCAGCGCAGCAGCGGCTTCAGCGGCAGCACCCAGACGATCCCCGCGACGAGGTAGAAGAGCGCCTGGACGAGCATCGGCCAGGTGCCGACCCATGGCGACAGCGCCACGATCAGCGTCGCCCACAGCGCGATCAGCAGCAGGATCAGGAAAATGCCCGCGGGCTTGCGCCAGCTAGGCGGCGGGTCGGCGGGTAGCTGGCTCACAGTCGGTCTCCGGTCACGATATATTCCTGTTCGGTGAGAATGGCGTCGAGCCGCGCGTCGGTCGGCTCGATGGGAACAGTGTCAACTTCCTGCACCGACCAGGCGATTCCGATCCGCACGATATCGGGACAGGCCGCGAAAAAGCGGTCGTAATGCCCGCCGCCTTGGCCGAGGCGCCCCCCATGGCGGTCGAAGCCGACGAGCGGGCAGAGGATCAGGCCGGGAAGCAGATACTCGGCGTCGTCGGCGGGTTGCGGCGTTCCCCATGGGCCTTTGACGAGCGGGTCGCCGGGCCGCCAGCGGCGGAAATCCATCGTTTCGACGCGCCCGTCATGGTGGGGAAGCGCCAATGTTGTCTCTGTCAACATCGGTAATATGTCGGGTTCGGAGCCCGAGGCGGCATAAGCGGCCACGGGCCCGGACGCCGCGACGAGATCGGCAAGCGGCGCGGGCAGGGCGCGAAATGCCGCCAGCCGCGCCATAGGGTCCAGATTGGCGGCGAAATGCCGGCGGCGGAAGCGCAGCTTCGCGCGGAGTTTCTGCTTCTGCTGGGCGAGGCTGTCGGAAAGCATGGCGTTTCCGCTCCTCTGAAACGTGATGGCGGGTGGCGGGACCACCGTAGGTCGTTTGCTGGAAGATCCTCTGACGCCAGTAACGTCAGGTGGGGACCATATACGTCGGACCAGGGTCCGGGCAGGGACAGCCCCCTAGGATGATGTATCGCCTCAGGGATTTTCGCAAAAGCTCGTACCGGGCAGTACCCGCCGCCCCCTATGTAGGGGGAGGGAGGCGTCCGCTCAAGGGTTATGGCGATCGCAGCTTCGTGTTGCCGGAAATAGGCTGCACCTTCCTCCATCATTGTGTCCCCGCGAAGGCGGGGACCCATCTCTGGCTGGTTCAAACTGGCGCGGACCGGAGATGGGCTCCCGCCTTCGCGGGAGCACGCGGCTTTTCAAAAACGGGAGGACCGTATCAGGGTAATTGCTCGATCCGCGTCGCCAGCGTCTCGATCCGGTCGGCGATCTGGAGCAGCGCGCGGTCGTGCGACGGCTTGGCGCTCGCCGGGTTTGGGGGCGCCGGGTTCGAGGGCGGCGCCTTCTTGAGCGCATCGAGCTCGGCGCGCGCGGCCTTCAGTTCGTCGCGCGCCTGCGCTTCGCGACTTTCGGCGAGCGCCACCGCGGCGCGGAGCGAATCGGACTGCGGTTCGGCCTTGGCAGCCTTGCCCTTGGCTTCCTGCGCTTCGTCGGCGAGCATCAGCGCCGCGAAGAGCAATTGGCGGACTTCGGTCCCGCCCGGCATCGCGCGCACCTTTTCATCCACCACGGCCGCCAGGTTCAGAAGCTGCGGTTCCTGGCCGTCGGCGCAGTGGACGTCATAGGTGCGTCCGGCGATGCCCAGCTTGACGTCAGCCATTTTTCGCCTCCGAAATCAGCCGGTCGAGTTCGCCGATCACCGCGGCTACCTCGGCCTTGAGCGCAGATTGGTCGCCGGAATCGGAGGGTGGCACCTTGGCCGCGGGGCGATTCGCCCGTTCGGTCAGCGCCGTCTCGATCCGGCTCAGCGCCCGTTCGATGCGGCCGATGGCCAGGCTGGATTCGTCAAGGTCGAGTTCCATGTCCATGGGTTAGCAGCGCCGGGGATGGGGTGCAATCGCCTCTCCGCGCCGAAATTGCCGCTATTTTGCGCTGCGGCGGTTGACTCCTGCGTCCGCCATCGCGAAGGGCTGTCCCCACCGAATCCGGCCATCTTCACATCCTTTTCCGGGGGACAAATGACACTGCCCGAACGTCAACTCGCCAACGCCATTCGCGCGCTTGCGATGGACGCCGTCCAGGCCGCGAACAGCGGCCATCCGGGGATGCCCATGGGCATGGCCGACGTCGCCACCGTCCTCTATTCGGACTATCTGAAATTCGACCCTTCGGACCCGAAATGGGCCGATCGCGACCGATTCGTCCTGTCGGCGGGGCACGGCTCGATGCTCGCTTATGCGACGCTGCATCTCGCGGGCTATGCGCGGCCGACAATGGAAGACATCCGCAATTTCCGCCAGCTCAGCAGCCCGTGCGCCGGGCACCCCGAGAATTTCGAGCTTCCGGGCATCGAGACGACGACCGGGCCGCTGGGGCAGGGCCTTGCGACCGCGGTGGGCATGGCGATCGCCGAACGGCACCTCAATGCGATCTATGGCGACGATCTGGTCGACCACCGCACCTGGGTGATCGCCGGCGACGGCTGCCTGATGGAAGGCATTAATCACGAAGCCATCGGCCTCGCCGGGCATTTGCAGCTCGGCCGCCTGATCGTGCTGTGGGATGACAACAAGATCACCATCGACGGATCGACCGACCTGTCGACGAGCGAGGATGTGCGGGCGCGCTATGCCGCGACCGGCTGGCACGTCGATAGCTGTGACGGCCACGATCCCGCCGACATCCGGCGCGCGATCGACGGTGCGCTCGCCGCGAGCCGGCCGTCGCTGATCGCGTGCAAGACGCTGATCGGTTTCGGCGCGCCGAACAAGCAGGGCACGTCGGCGACCCACGGCTCGCCGCTCGGCGCCGACGAAGTCGCCGCGGCGCGCGCGACGCTTGGCTGGACCGCCGAACCCTTCGTCATTCCCGCCGACGTCGCCGATGCGTGGAAAGCGTTCGGGGAGAAGGGCAGCGCACTTCACGCCGAATGGAATGATCGTCTTGCAAGTAACGAAAAGAAAAGTGATTTCGAGGGCCGGCTGAGCGGCAAGCTCGTTCCGGGTGAGGCGTTCAAAACCTATCTCGACGGCCTCGTCGCCGAGCCGCCGAAGGTGGCGACGCGCAAGGCGTCGGAAAATGCGTTGGGCGCGCTCACCGCCGACATCGCCGCGCTGGTCGGCGGCAGCGCCGACCTGACGGGTTCCAACAATACCAAAACATCGTCGACCAAACCGCTGACGAAAAGCGATTATTCGGGCCGCTATGTCTATTACGGCATTCGCGAGTTCGGCATGGCCGCGGCGATGAACGGCATGGCGCTGCACGGCGGCGTCGCCCCCTATGGCGGCACCTTCCTGGTGTTTGCCGATTATTGCCGCGCCGCGATCCGCCTGTCGGCGCTCCAGCGCCAGCGCGTCGTCTATGTGATGACCCACGACAGCATCGGCCTCGGCGAGGACGGCCCGACGCACCAGCCGATCGAGCATCTGCAATCGCTGCGCGCGATGCCGAACCTGCTCGTCATGCGCCCCGCCGACGCGGTCGAGACCGCCGAATGCTGGGCGATCGCGCTGGCGCAGGACAGCCGCCCGTCGCTGCTCGCGCTGACCCGCCAGAATCTGCCGCCGTTGCGCCATGACGTCACCGAAAATCTTTGCGCGAAAGGCGGTTACCGCCTGCGTGATGCTGCGGCGGCGCGCAAAGTGGTGCTCGTCGCGACGGGTTCCGAGGTGTCACTCGCGATGGAAATTGCCGACAAGCTGGAGGCGGCGGGAGAGGGCGCCGACGTCGTTTCGATGGTCTCGACCGAACTCTTCGACGAGCAGGACCTCGCTTATCAGGCCGACATCCTGCCTGCGGGTGCGCTGATCGTCTCGATCGAGGCGGGCACGACCTTCGGCTGGGAACGCTACACCGGCCGCGACGGCCTTCGTTTCGGCATCGACAGCTTTGGTGCATCGGCGCCGATCGACGATCTCTACCGGCATTTCGGCCTGACTGTCGACGCCATCACCCCCCAGATTCTGGCGCGCCTCGGCCACTAAGCACCGACCGCCTTCTCCGCAGAAAGGACTCCCCGACATGGCAGTGAAAGTCGCAATCAACGGTTTCGGACGCATCGGCCGCAATGTGGCGCGCGCCATATTGGAGCGTACCGACCATGACCTTGAACTGGTGTCGATCAACGACCTTGGCGATGCAAAGGCGAATGCCCGTCTGCTCCGCCATGACTCGGTGCATGGTGCGTTCAATGGCAGCGTCGAAGTCGATGGCAACGACCTGATCATCAACGGCAAGCGCATCCAGGTGACCGCAGAGCGCGATCCCGCTGCCCTGCCGCACGCCGCGAACGGCATCGACATCGTGATGGAATGCACGGGCTTCTTCACCAACAAGGCCGGTGGCCAGAAGCATCTCGACGCCGGTGCCAAGCGCGTGCTGATCTCGGCTCCCGCCAAGGAAGTCGACCTGACCGTCGTCTATGGCGTCAACGACGACCAGATCACCGCCGATCATCTGATCATCTCGAACGCGTCCTGCACCACCAACTGCCTCGCGCCCTTCGCCAAGGTGCTGCACGAGGCAATCGGTATCGAGCGCGGGCTGATGACCACGATCCATGCCTATACCAATGATCAGAAGATCCTCGACCAGATCCACAGCGACCCGCGCCGCGCCCGCGCCGCCGCGATGTCGATGATCCCGACCTCGACCGGCGCGGCCGTGGCCGTCGGCCTGGTCCTGCCCGAACTCAAGGGCAAGCTCGACGGGTCGTCGATCCGCGTCCCGACCCCGAATGTATCGGTGGTGGACCTCACCTTCACGCCGTCGCGCGACACCACCGCGGAAGAGGTCAACGCGGTGCTCAAGGCTGCGGCTGAGGGCCCGCTGAAGGGTGTGCTCGGTTATACCGAGGAGCCGCTGGTTTCGATCGACTTCAACCATAATGCGGCCAGCTCGACCATCGACAGCCTCGAAACGGCGGTGATCGACGGCAAGCTGGTGCGCGTGCTGAGCTGGTACGACAATGAATGGGGCTTCTCGAACCGCATGGTCGACACCGCGGGCGTGATCGCCAAGTTCCTTTAATTCGCTATCCTGGTTCCCCCGCGAAGGCGGGGGTCCATCTCCGACCGTATCGGAATGGAATGACGGTAGCAGGTGACGAGAGTGCAGGAGATGGACCCCCGCCTTCGCGGGGGAACACTCCGGGAGCGGAGTGACGAAAAGTGCCGAACTTCAAGACCCTCGACGATATCGGCGACGTCACCGGCAAGAAGGTGCTGGTCCGCGTCGATCTCAACGTCCCGATGGCGGGCGGCGCGGTCGCCGACGATACGCGCATCCGCGCGGCGATGCCAACGATCCGCGAGCTGTCCGATAAGGGCGCGATCGTGCTGCTGCTCGCGCATTTCGGACGGCCGAAGGGCGCGAAGAACCCGACCCAGTCGCTGAGCCTCGTCATCGACGGGGTCGCCGACGTGCTCGGCCATTCGGTGATGTTCATCCCCGACTGCATCGGCGAGGGCGCCAAGGCGGGGGTTGCGGTGCTCGCGCCGGGCGACGTCGCGGTGCTCGAAAACACGCGCTTCCACGCGGGCGAGGAAAAGAACGATCCCGCTTTCGCCGATGCGCTCGCCGAGGTCGGCGATCTCTATGTCGACGACGCTTTCTCCGCCGCGCACCGCGCGCACGGCTCGACCGAGGGCATCGCGCACCGGCTGCCCGCCTATGCGGGCCGCGCGATGGAGGCCGAACTCAACGCGCTCGATGCTGCGCTCGGCAATCCGGTGCATCCGGTCGCCGCGGTGGTCGGCGGCGCGAAAGTGTCGAGCAAGATCGACGTGCTCCGCAATCTCGTCGGGCGGGTCGATCATCTGATCATCGGCGGCGGCATGGCGAACACCTTTCTCGCCGCGCGCGGGGTCGATGTCGGCAAGTCGCTGTGCGAGCATGACCTCGTCGACACCGCCAACGCGATCTTCGACGCCGCCGATGCCGCGGGCTGCACGATCCATCTTCCCTATGATGTCGTCGTCGCGAAAGAGTTTGCGCCCAACCCGCCGACGCGCACCGTCAACGTCCACGAGGTCGCGGCCGACGAGATGATCCTCGACGTCGGCCCCGCCGCGGTCGAAGCGCTCGCCGACGTGCTCAAGAATTGCCGCACGCTGGTATGGAACGGCCCGCTCGGCGCGTTCGAGACGCCGCCGTTCGACACCGCGACGGTCGCGCTGGCGAAGACCGCCGCGGCGCTGACCCGCGAAGGCTCGCTGATCTCGGTCGCGGGCGGCGGCGATACCGTCGCGGCGCTCAATCACGCCGGGGTCGCCGGCGATTTCACCTTCGTCTCGACCGCGGGCGGCGCCTTCCTCGAATGGATGGAAGGCAAGCCGCTGCCGGGCGTGGACGCGCTCAAGGCCTGATTTTCCCGCGCATTTGCTTCCCGCCCGCCGGAGCGCTATGCGCCCTGCAACATACGTATGCAACCAACCGGAGATGTTATGACCACCGCCAATGCCGCCATGCTCGACCAGATCAAATCGGGACGGGGGTTCATCGCTGCACTCGATCAGAGCGGGGGTTCGACGCCGAAGGCATTGAAGGGCTATGGCATCGAGGAAGATGCCTATGCGAACGATGAGGAGATGTTCGGCCTGATCCACGCGATGCGCAGCCGTATCGTCACCGCGCCCTGCTTCAACGGCGACAAGGTGATCGGCGCGATCCTGTTCGAGCGCACGATGGACGGCGAGGCGGGCGGCAAGCCGGTCCCGGCGCTGCTGTGGGAACGCGGTGTCGTTCCCTTCCTGAAGGTCGACAAGGGGCTCGAAGCCGAGGCCGACGGCGTCCAGCTCATGAAGCCGATGCCCGACCTCGACGCGCTGTGCGAACGCGCGGTCGCGAAGGGCGTGTTCGGCACCAAGATGCGCAGCGTCGTCAACCTTGCCAATCCGGCGGGGATCAAGGCGATCGCGCGCCAGCAGTTCGCCGAGGCGAAGCGCATCGCCGCGCACGGCCTGATACCGATCATCGAACCCGAAGTGAACATCAAGAGCGTGGAGCGCGACGCCGCCGACCGCCTGCTGCTTCAGGAGATGCTGGCCGAGCTCGACGCCTGGGACGGCGCGCCGGTGATGCTCAAGCTGTCGCTCCCTACCGAATCGGGCCTGTTCCAGCCGCTCGTCGATCATCCCAAGGTGCTGCGCGTCGTTGCGCTGTCGGGCGGTTTCGCGCGTCCCGAAGCCTGCGTCGAACTGGCGAAGAACCCCGGCATCATCGCGAGCTTCAGCCGCGCCTTGCTCGAAGACCTGCGCCACCAGATGAGCGACGATGCGTTCAACGCCTCGCTGGGCAGCGCGATCGACGAGATTCACGCGGCCTCGGTCGCCTGATGGCGGCCGGCTGGCAAGCCGTCGACGATTATATCGCCGGGAAATTGCTCGGCGACGACGAGGCGCTTGCCGCCGCGCTCGCCCATAACGCCGCACAGGGCCTGCCGCCGATCGACGTGTCAGCGGCGCAGGGCAAGATGCTGTTCCTGCTCGCGCAGATGGCGGGTGCGAAGCGCATCCTCGAGGTCGGGACGCTCGGCGGTTATTCGACGATCTGGCTCGCGCGGGCGCTGCCCGCGGGCGGCGCGCTGGTGACGCTCGAACTCGAAGCGCATCATGCGGCGGTGGCGCGCGCGAATCTGGAACGGGCGGGCGTCGCCGACAAGGTCGACATCCGCGTCGGCCCGGCCGCCGAAAGCCTGGCCGCGATGGCGCCGGGCGCACCGTTCGATTTCGTTTTCATCGACGCCGACAAGCAGAACAACGCGCTTTATGTGGACGAGGCGATCCGGCTCGGGCGCAGCGGCACGACGATCATCGTCGACAATGTCGTGCGCGAAGGCGGCGTGCTCGACGCGAACAGCGGCGACGAGCGGATTGCGGGCACGCGCGCATTGTTCGACCGACTAAGCGCCGATCCACGGCTCGACGCGACCGCGATCCAGACGGTGGGGGCGAAGGGCTGGGACGGGTTCGTGCTGGCGCGGGTGCGCTGAAGCACGATCATCGATTGAAAATGCCGTGTGCTCCCGCGAAGGCGGGAGCCCATCTCCGGTCGGTGCTATTTTGAGCCCCCGGGGATGGGGGCCCGCCTTTGCGGGGACACGCATGTGTTTAACTCAAAGCTAGAGTGCCGCGCCCTTAATCTGACCCATCGTCCCGTTCGTGTCGAGCGAAGTCGAGACACCCATCGGCCTTGTGCTGTTCCGAT
>NZ_JAOZVW010000011.1 GCF_025869345.1 Sphingopyxis sp. | reverse complement strand
GGTCCCGGCCGCGGCGGCGCTCGCGGGCGCGGCGGCCCGGGCGGCATGTTCGGCGGGCCGCAGGGCGGCCGCTGGCAGGTGTCGCTCTATCACACGATCAAGCTCACCGACACGGTGCTCATCCGCCCCGGCGTGCCCGAACTCGATCTGCTCCATGGGTCGGCGACGGGCAATGGCGGCGGCAGCAACCGCAACCTCGTCGAGCTCGACGGCGGCGTCTTCTACAAGGGGCTGGGCGCGCGAGTCAGCGCCAAATACGACAGCGGCAGCACCGTCACCGGCGGCAGCGCGGGCGATCTGAAGTTCGGCGACCTTGCAACCTTCAACCTTCGCGTCTTCATGGATTTCAACCAGCAGCCGAAGATGACGAAGGCGCTGCCGTTCCTCAAAAATTCGCGCCTGCGCCTGTCGGTCGACAATCTGTTCGATGCGCAGCGCAAGATCACCGATGCCAACGGCATCGTGCCGATCAATTATCAGCCCGGTTATACCGACCCGCTCGGCCGCTATATCGAGCTCGAGTGGCGCAAGTCCTTCTAGGCGGGATAGGGCGTGCCCGACGGGGTGATCGCCGCGGGTTCGGCGGGCACGAAGGTCAGCGCCTGGACGAATTGCGCTGTGCAGGCCGCCCAGCTGTAGCGCGCGCCGAGAGCGACCGCGTCGGCGCGGTCGCAGGTCAGCGCGGCGGTGATCGCGGCGCCCAGATCCTCGTCGAGCGCGCCCGCGCCGCCCTGCACGATGTCGCCGGGGCCGGGCACCGGATAGGCCGCGACCGGGGTTCCGCACGACAAGGCCTCGATGACGACGAGGCCGAAGGTGTCGGTGCGGCTGGGGAAGACGAAGACGTCGGCCCCGGCATAAGCGCGCGCCAGCATCTCGCCGCCGAGCTTGCCGAGGAAAAGCGCATCCGGATGATGCGCCCGGAGGTCGCCGAGCGCCGGGCCGTCGCCGACGACCACTTTCGTGCCCGGCTGCGCCGTGTTCAGGAAAGCCTCGATATTCTTCTCGACCGCGACGCGGCCGACATAGAGCTGGATCGGGCGGGGCAGCCCATCGAACGCCGGATGCGGGGCACGGTCGGGGCGGAACAGCGCATGATCGACGCCGCGCTCCCACGGCATCGTCTGCGGCAGGCCCTGATCCGCGAGCTCGCGGGCAAGGCTGCGCGTCGCGACCATGATATGGCGCGCCGGGCGGTGGAACCAGCGGATGAAGCGCCAGACGAAGGCGGGCGAGACCGGCAGCCGCGCCGCGACATAGTCGGGAAAGCGCGTGTGATAGGCGGTGGTGAAGGGAAAGCCCGTCTTGAGGCACCAGCGCCGCGCGGCGAGACCGAGCGGCCCCTCGGTCGAAATATGGATTGCCTGCGGGGCGAAGGCCCTGATCATCCGCCCGACCTTTCGCCAGCCGGCGAAGGCGAGGCGGATTTCGCCATAGCTGGGGCACGGGATCGAGCGGAACAGGTCGGGCGAAATCACCGCGACCTCATGCCCCGCCTTGCGGAGTTCGCTGATCGTCGCCTGCAAGGTGCGGACGACGCCGTTGACCTGCGGCTCCCAGGCGTCGGTGACGATCAGGATTTTCATGCGGCCTGCGCCGGGGCGCTTAATTGGAGTTGCGCGGGGGCGTTGCGCGCCGCGACTTCCTCGGCCCAGCGGAGAATCTCCATCGTGCCGTCATGATGCTCGACCAGCGCGGTGCAACCCTCGACCCAGTCGCCGTCGTTGTAATAGAGCGCGCCGTCGATCTCGCGCATCTCGGCGCTGTGAATATGGCCGCACACCACGCCGTCGACGCCGCGCGAGCGGGCGGCGTGGGCGACGACCTCCTCATAACGGCCGATGAACTGGACGGCGTTCTTGACCTTGTGCTTGGCGACCATCGACAGCGACCAATAAGGCAGGCCCAATTTGCCGCGGATGGCGTTGACCACCACATTCGCCTTCATCAGCGCGGTGTAGGCGGCGTCGCCGACGAAGGCGAGCCAGCGGTGCGCGAGCATCACCGCGTCGAACTCGTCGCCATGGACGACGAGCAGGCTCTTGCCGTCGGCGGTCCGGTGGATCGCCTCGCGACGGATTTCGACCCCGCCGAAATCGAAGCCGTCGAACGGCTTCACCATCTCGTCATGGTTGCCGGGAACATAGACGACGCGGGTGCCGCGCTTGGCACGCTTGAGGACGCGCCAGACGACGTCATTATGCTCGGGCGGCCAGAAATGCCGCTTCTTGAGCCGCCAGCCGTCGATGATGTCGCCGACAAGATACAGCGTCTCGCAATCGACATGGTCGAAGAAGTCGATCAGCATCGCGGCGTTGCAGCCGCGCGTGCCGAGGTGGATGTCGCTGACCCACACCGCGCGATAGCTGCGCCGCTCGCCGATCACGCGCTCGGGAATATGCGGCTCGGTGGTGAAGGGGTCGGCAAAGCGGGCGGGGATCGGCAGGGTCGAAATCGTTGCCATGTCACACACTCCGGAAGCCTCGGCCGAAGGCAGCCTTGGCTGCCCACGGCCTAGACAGGAGTTTTGTTACAGCGTGCGGGGCGGAGCGATGACGGTTCGAAGAAAGTTCGAAGGCGGTTCGGTAACGGATTTCCCCAAATATCGTCATTGCGAGCGAAGCGAAGCAATCCAGAGTAGCGTAAACCGCTCTGGATTG
>NZ_JAOZVW010000010.1 GCF_025869345.1 Sphingopyxis sp. | reverse complement strand
AGAGTGGATCCCGGATCAAGTCCGGGATGACGAAGATAGGAGATGTCCGCTTGCAACCGAAAAGCGAGATTCTTGATCTCATAACGTCGTCATTCCCGCGAAAGCGGGAACGTTCGGGATCAGCCGACGCACGCCCTGGGTTCCCGCTTTCGCGGGAATGACGAAGGTTGAGAAATGCCGTTTCCTGCGTAGAGCGGCGCCTCGTCAAAACCGCAGCATCACCCGCCGCGCCAGCGCCGGCGAGATGCTGTTCACGAACTGCAGCAGCTTGACCATTCCGGCATTGACCTCGCGCCTGCCGGTGCGGATGCCGTGGACGATTTCCGCGGCGCAATCGTGCGCGCTCATCTTCTTGCCCGCGCGGCCCGCGGTCATGCTGGTTTCGACCACCGGCGGCAGCGCTTCGATCACCCGGACATTGCTGTCCTTCAGCAGGTGCCGGATCGCCTGTGTGTAGCTGCGCAGTCCCGCCTTGGTCGCGCAATAGACCGACCCGCCCGCACGCGGTGCGATGGCGAGGCCTGAGGTGACGTTGACGATCGCCGCTTCGGTCTGCGCACGCAGCACCGGCAGCAGCCGGGTGCAGAGCGCGATCGGCGCGTCGAGATTGGTGCGGATGCAATGCGCGGCGCTGGCAATCGTCTCGGGCTGGTCGAGCTCATAATCGCTGCCGACCCCGGCATTGTTGACGAGCAGGGCGAGCGGCTTGCCCGCGACGCCGTTCACGACCGCATCGACGCCCGCCGGGGTCGAAAGGTCGCCCGCGATCGTCCCGAAACCCAGCCCGGCCATCGCCTGCAATTTGTCGACCGAACGCCCGGTGACGATCACCTCGGCGCCCGCGCCCTGCAATTGCAGCGCGATCTCGCGCCCGATTCCGTCGCTGCCGCCGGTGACCAGCGCCAGCTTTCCGCTTATATCCATGGCGACCCCTCCGATGTTTTCCCGCGCACACTATGGCGGGGCGCATCGCCTTCGCCTACATGCAAATTCATGGCTCGCCCCAACGCCCCCGACAGATTCAACGAGGAAAAAGCCGTCTACGTCGTCCGCGGCGAGGGCGACGGCGCCGACAAGCCCGACCTCGAACGCGGCGCCGAGGCGATTCGCAGCGTCGTGCGCAAATTGCCGGTGCGCTCGGGCGTCTATCGGATGCTCGATGCACGCGGCGACGTGCTTTATGTGGGCAAGGCGCGCGCGCTCAAGAACCGCGTCACCAATTACACCCAGGTCGCGCGGCTGCCGCAGCGGCTCCAGCGCATGGTCGCGCAGACGCGCGCGATGGAGATCGTCACCACGACGAGCGAGGCCGAGGCGCTGCTGCTCGAGGCGCAGCTCATCAAGCGCTACCGCCCGCCCTACAACGTCCTGCTGCGCGACGATAAGAGCTTCCCCTTCATCCTGCTCCGCATGGACCATGATTTTCCGCGCGTGCAGAAGCATCGCGGCGCGCGGCGCGCGAAGGGCCGCTATTACGGGCCGTTCGCGAGCGCGGGGTCGGTGCATCGCACGCTCAACGCGCTGCAGAAGACCTTCCTGCTGCGCAGTTGCACCGACAGTTTCTTCGCCAACCGCTCGCGGCCGTGCCTGCTCTACCAGATCCGCCGCTGCTCGGCGCCGTGCGTCGACCGCATCGGCAAGCAGGATTATGCCGCGCTGGTGAGCGATGCGCAGGATTTCCTCGAAGGCCGCTCGACCGCCGTCCAGAAACGCCTCGGCGACGCGATGACCAAGGCGGCCGAGGCGATGGATTTCGAACAAGCCGCGGTGCTCCGCGACCGGCTGAAGGCGCTGACTTTCATCCAGGGCAGCCAGTCGGTCCACGCCGACGGGCTCGGCGACGCCGACGTCTTCGCGCTCGCCGCGAAGGGCGGGCAGCTCTGCATCGCGGGCTTCTTCATCCGCGGCGGGCAGAATTGGGGGCATCGCAGCTTCTTTCCCGCGCACGTCGCCGGCGTGCCCGAGGAGGAGGTGATGGCGAGCTTCCTGATGCAATTCTACGAAGGCGTGCCGCCGCCGAAGCTGGTCCTCGTCGACCGCGAGCCCGACGAAAGCGCGCTGCTCGCCGAGGCGCTGGGCGAGACGGCGGGGCGCAAGGTCGAGATCAGCGTGCCGCAGCGCGGCAACCGCAAGCGCCTGCTCGAACAGGCGGTGCGCAACGCGGGCGAGGAGCTCGACCGGCGGCTCGCCGAGAGCAGCAGCCAGGCGAAGCTGGGGCGCGAACTCGCCGATCTGTTCGATCTGGAGGACGTGCCGCAGCGCATCGAAATCTACGACAACAGCCATATCCAGGGCACCAACGCGCTCGGCGCGATGGTCGTCGCGGGACCCGAAGGCTGGATCAAGGGCGCCTATCGCAAGTTCAACATCAAGCGCGCCGAAACGCAGCCCGGCGACGATTTCGCGATGATGCGCGAGGTGTTCCAGCGCCGCTTCGCGCGCGCGCTGGAAGAAGACCCGGAGCGGACGAAGGGCGAATGGCCCGACCTCGTCCTGATCGACGGCGGCAAGGGGCAGGTGTCGGCGGTCTCGGCGGTGTTCGCCGAACTCGGCATCGACGATCTGCCTTATGTCGGGGTCGCGAAAGGACCCGATCGCAACGCGGGGCGCGAGACCTTCTATCTGCCCGACGGGCGTGAGTTCACGCTGCCGACGAACAATGCGGTGCTTTTCTATATCCAGCGGCTGCGCGACGAGGCGCACCGCTTCGCGATCGGCGCGCACCGGCAAAAGCGCGCGAAAGCGATGGGAAGCTCGCCGCTCGACGAGGTGCCGGGGATCGGCCCGGCGCGCAAGAAGGCGCTGCTGATGCATTTCGGCACCGCCCGCGCGATCCGCGGCGCGAGTCTGGAGGATTTGAAGAAGGCGCCCGGCGTCAGCGCAGGGGTCGCGCAGGCGGTGTATGATTTCTACAATCCGGGGGGATGAGAATCTTAAAGCCCCTCCTCTGAAGAGGAGGGGGTGAAAGGGAAGGATTGACTATGGATTTCACCGCCATGATGCCGCTGGCCGGAACATTGGGTGTCACCATCCACGAAGGCAGCAAGGACCGCGTCGCGGGCAAACTCCCGGTGCGCCCCGACATCTGCACCGCGGGCAATATCGTCCACGGTGGCGCGATCATGGCCTTTGCCGACTGCCTCGGCGCGGTCGGCGCCTTTCTGACGCTGCCCGAGGGGGCGAGCGGCACGACGACGATCGAAAGCAAGACCAATTTCCTCGGCGCCGGCCCGGTCGGATCGGTGCTCGTCGGCGAAGCGGTGCCGGTCAAGATCGGCAAGCGGTTGTCGGTGTGGCAGACGCGCATCCGCACCGAGGCGGGCGCGGAGGTCGCGCTGGTGACGCAGACGCAGATGGTGCTTTGGCCGTCCTGACCGCCGAGGCAATCGTCTGCGCGGTGCGCGCGCATGGCGAGCATGGTGCGATCCTGCGCGCGCTGACGCAGCAGGCGGGGCTGGTCGCGGGCTATGTGCGCGGCGGCCGCTCGCGGCGGCTGCGGCCGATCCTGGTGCCGGGCAATGCGATCGCGCTCGAACTGCGCGCGCGCACCGAGGATCAACTCGGCGGCGCGACCGCAGAATTGCTGACGAGCCGCGCCCCCTTGCTTGCCGAGCCGCTGGCGGCGGCGGCGATCGACTGGGTGACCAGCCTGACCGCGGCGACGTTGCCCGAGGGTCAGCCCTATCCCGCGCTTTATGTGGCCCTCGCCGCCGTCCTTGACGCGATTGGCGTGGCGCCCTCGGCGCGCCAATGGGCGGCGGCGCTCGCGCGTTACGAACTGCTGCTGCTCGCCGAACTGGGCTTCGGCCTCAATCTCGAGGAATGCGTCGCGACCGGCTCGGCCGAAGATCTCGCATTCGTTAGCCCTAAGTCGGGGGGCGCCGTCAGCATCGGCGCGGCGGCGGGCTATGAAGAGCGATTGTTTCGGCTGCCTCCCTTCCTGCGCGGGCAGAGCGGCGATCCATCGACAGGGGACGTCCTCGACGCGCTGGCGATCACCGGCCATTTCCTCGACCGCGACGTCCTCGACGGGCGAAACCGTGCCTTGCTCACGTCAAGGGAAAGATTGGTCGCGCGGCTGGGCAGGGCGGTTGCGTGACGCGCCGCCGCTGTCTAGAGCGGCAGCGTCTTTGGGCATCAAGCTCTGTGCTCCCGCGAAGGCGGGAGCCCATCTCCGGTGGACTCTGGAACCGGCAGGTGATGGGTCCCCGCCTTCGCGGGGACACAGGATTTTATCGCCACGGCACCATGAATGCGCGAAGGGGGTCCTGAATTGAAAATCCTGCTGCTGGCCGGCGACGGTATCGGTCCTGAGATCATGGCGGAGGCGGAGAAGGTGCTTACGGCGCTGGCGCTGCCCGTCGCGCTCGACCGCGCACTCGTCGGCGGAGCGGCCTATGAAGCCACCGGCCACCCGCTCCCGCCCGAAACGCTCGCCAAGGCCAGGACGGCCAATGCCATCCTGTTCGGCGCGGTCGGTGATCCGCGTTTCGACAATGTCGAGCGCCATCTGCGCCCCGAACAGGCGATCCTCGGTCTGCGCTCCGAACTCGGCCTGTTCGCCAACCTGCGCCCCGCCAAACTGTTCGCGGGGCTGGAGGACAGTTCGGCGCTGCGCCCCGAGGTCGCGTCGGCGATCGACCTGCTGATCGTCCGCGAGCTCAACGGCGACGTCTATTTCGGCGAAAAGGGCACCCGCACCACCGCGACCGGCGAGCGCGAAGGCTATGACGTCATGGCCTACAGCGAAAGCGAGGTGCGGCGCATCGCCCATGTCGCCTTCCGCGCCGCGCAGGGCCGCCAAAAGCGCCTCTGCTCGGTCGACAAGGCCAATGTGCTTGAAACCTCGCAGCTCTGGCGCGACGTGGTGATCGAGGTCGCCGCCGACTATCCCGACGTCGCGCTGTCGCATATGTATGTCGACAACGCCGCGATGCAGCTCGTACGCAGTCCGGGCCAGTTCGACGTCGTCGTCACCGGCAATTTGTTCGGCGACATTCTTTCCGACCAGGCGTCGATGTGCGTCGGCTCGATCGGCCTGCTCGCCTCGGCCTCGCTGAGCGAGGGCAAGCTGGGGCTTTACGAGCCGATCCACGGCAGCGCGCCCGACATCGCGGGGAAGGGCATCGCCAACCCGCTGGCGATGATCCTCTCGCTCGCGATGCTGCTCCGCCACTCGGGCGGCGACGAAGCGAGCGCGGCGCGGATCGAGACGGCGGTCGCGAAAATACTGGCGAACGGCGCGCGCGGCGCCGACCTCGGCGGGACGATGGGCACGGCGGCGCTCGGCGATGCGGTCGTCGCGGCCCTCAACACCTAGAGCGGACAGGCAGATGAAGAAGAAAACCGGTTTCGATCGCGACACGACACGCAAATGGCACCCCGCGACGCAGGCGGTGCGCGGCGGCACGTGGCGCAGCGAGCATGGCGAGACGTCCGAAGCGCTCTTCCTGACCTCGGGCTACACCTATGAGAGCGCCGAGGAAGTCGCGGCGCGCTTCTCCGGCGACGAACAGGGCATGACCTATTCGCGCCTCCAGAACCCGACCGTCGCGATGCTCGAAGAGCGGATCGCGCTGCTCGAAGGCGCCGAGGCATGCCGCGCTCAGGCGACCGGTATGGCGGCGATGACGACTGCGCTGCTGTGCCAGCTTTCGGCGGGCGACCATATCGTCGCGGCGAAGGCCGCCTTCGGCTCGTGCCGCTGGCTGGTCGACAGCCTGTGCCCGCGCTTCGGGATCGAGACGACCGTCGTCGACGGGCGCGATAACGACGCGTGGGAAAAGGCCATCAAGCCGAATACCAAGGTCTTCTTCTTCGAAACGCCTGCGAACCCGACGATGGACATCGTCGACATGAAGCATGTCTGTGGCCTTGCCCGGGCGCACGGCATCACCAGCGTCGTCGATAACGCCTTCGCGACCGCGGTGCTTCAGCGCCCGATGGATTTCGGCGCCGATGTCGTCGCTTATTCGGCGACCAAGCTGATGGAAGGGCAGGGCCGCGTGCTCGCCGGCGCGGTCTGCGGAACCGCGAAGTTCATCAACGACGTGCTGCTGCCGTTCCAGCGCAACACCGGGCCGAACCTGTCGCCGTTCAACGCCTGGGTGGTGCTGAAAGGGCTCGAAACGCTCGATCTGCGCGCGCGGCGTCAGTCGGAGAATGCGCTCGCGGTCGGTAAGGCGATCGAGGGACGCGTGGCGCGTATGCTCCATCCGGGGCTGGCGAGCCACCCGCAGCACAATCTGGCGATGAGCCAGATGGACGATTGCGGCCCGATCTTCTCCTTCGTTCTCGACGGCGGCGCGGCGCAGGCTATGGCCTTCCTGAACGCGCTCGAACTCGTCGACATCAGCAACAATATCGGCGACGCGCGCAGCCTCTGCTGCCACCCCTGGACGACGACGCATTACGGGGTCAGTCCCGAGGCGCGGCTCGACATGGGGGTCGAGGAAGGCATGCTCCGCATCAACATCGGGCTTGAGGACCCGCGCGACGTGATCGCCGATCTGGACCAGGCATTGACCCGCGTGGGGCTTTGAGCGACCTTGTGACGGCCATGATCGACTCCTTCTTCCCTTTTGCGGCGACCACGGGGCCGATCACCGTGCGCGTTTCGGTCAGCTATCTGCCCGAACAGTCGCATCCGGCGCTCGGGCGCTGGTTCTGGGCCTATCATGTCCGGGTCGAAAATCACGGCGACGTCGCCGCGCAGTTGCTGACGCGCCACTGGCGGATCAGCGACGGCCGCGGCCAGGTGAGCGAAGTCGAGGGGGAGGGCGTCGTGGGTGAGCAGCCGCTGATCGCTCCCGGCGGCGCGTTCGACTATGTCTCGGGCTGCCCGCTCCCGACCCCCGAAGGATCGATGGTCGGCAGCTATACGATGGAAATGGGCGACGGATCGCAGATGCTCGTCGCGATCCCGCAATTCCCGCTCCAGGCGCCCGCGACCGCATCATGAAACGCACCCATCTGCCCCTGAACGCCCTGCGCGTCTTCGATGCCGCTGCCCGGCACCTCAGCTTCACGCGCGCCGCCGACGAACTGGCGGTGACTCCCGCCGCGGTGGGGCAACAGATTCGCGCGCTCGAGGATATGCTCGGCGTCGTCCTCTTCCGCCGCACCCCCAAGGGGCTCGAACTGACCGGCGAGGCCGAAGCCGGGCTCGACGCGCTGCGGCAGGGCTTCCTGCAATTCGAGGAATCGGTGCGCGCGATGCAGGCGGGGCAGTCGTCGCAGTCGCTGACGATCGCCGCACCGCGCGATCTGACCGCCAAATGGCTCGCGCCGCGGCTTGCGCGCTACAGCCAGCAGGCGCCCGACGTGCGCTTCACCCTCGTTTCGGCCGACGGCGGGATCGACTTCACCGAAGCCAATCTCGACCTCGCGATCTTCTGGACCGACGGCGCGGGCGAGCATGAGGGCGTTCCGCTCGCCGAGCCTGCGATGGTGACCGTCGCCGGTCCCGGCGCCGAAAGCGACACGCGGATCGCCTGGCCCGGCTGCCCGGTCGACGACGGCGAACCCGCGCTGCGGCTCGGCGATGCGGGGCTGGCGATCGATGCCGCCGCCAACGGCCTCGGCCTCGCCAACGTCCCCGCGATGCTCGCCGAAGCCGACATCGCATCGGGCCGCGTCCGCCTGGTGCGCGAGGCCTTCGCGGTCAGCCGCGGCTATTGGCTCGTCGCGCCGACGCCGCAATGGCGGCAGGCGAAGGTCAAGGCGCTGGTGGCGGCGCTGACGGCCTGATCCCTAGGTTATTTCGCCGCCAGCGCCAGCAAACGGGCGACCAGCCCCGAAAACACCGCCGTATCGACATTGGCGTCGGCGTTGTTCCAGCTTGCGGTGACGACGAACCATTTTCCGTCGGCCTTGCGCTGCCCGAGCAGGCTCATCGACAACACGCCATTCTCCGACCCGCCCTTGTAGCCGAGATAGCTCCAGGGCTCCGCCGCGACCGGCCCCAGGCCATTGTTGATCGCCAGCGCCGCCATCGCCTGCTCCGATCCACGCCGCCTCAGGTCGATCATCAGCCGCGCGATGTCGTCCGGCGATGCGAACCATTCGAGACTGTCGATAAAGCGCGGCCCCGCGGTGAAGCTGACGCCGTCAACATTGCCGAGGATCAGCTTGTCGGCGTTGCCGTCGATCAGCTTGCGCTGCGCCGCATCGTCGCCCGCGGTGAATTTTCCGCGCAGATCGGTGAAATTATTGCCCTTGAGCGCGAAGGCCTCGACCGTGGTCAGAAAGGGGGTGTTGCGCGACGGATCGCTGTTGCCCGCCGCGCGCATCCGCGCCTCGATCGCGTCGCGACCGAGCAGGTGGATCAGCGTGTCGGCGGCGCCATTGTCGCTGACCGAGATCATCCAGTTCGCCAGCGTCTGGAGCGTGACCGGCGTGTCCTTGGGCCAGTTCGCGGTCGCGGCCGAAGAGAAACTGAGGTGCGACAGCGGCACGACATCGCTCCAGCGGCGCTTCCCGGCGGCGATCTCAGCCGCCAGTTCGTCGAGCACATAGAGTTTGAAGGTCGATCCGACCGCAAATTGCCGGTCGGCGTGCGCCGCGGCGATCGGGCGGACGCTGTCGCCATCGACCTCGGCAACCAGAAAGCCCGCCGTGCCGGGCAGCGCCGCGATCTCGCCCGAAACCCGCGCGAAACTGTCGTCGGCGACCGTGAAGCCGGTGATGCGAAGCCCGGTGACGCGCTCGTCGGGCGCTCCCCCCGCATCGAGCAGCACCGTCGCAACGCCCTTTTCGAAGCGCAATTTCAACGTGCCTGAATGGCCGTCAGCCGAATGCGCGCTTTCGGCGGCGACCGCGCGGCCATATTGCGCGACGATCCCCGCGGTCATCGTCTTGAACCGGGCTTCGGGCACCGCAGCCTGAAACGTGGGAGCGAAATAGGCGTCGAAGGCCATGTTGCCATTGATAACATCGACGAGTTCCGCCGCGCGGCGGTCGAAAGCCGTGGCATTTTGGGAGGAGGCGTTGGCCGCCGGCGGCTGATGGGCAAGCGCGGGCGAGCCGTGCAGCACTGTCATCGAAGCGAGCAGGACCAGCATCATGGTTTTCATGGAATATCTCCCTTGAAAGAGGCCGCACGATCGATCCGTTCGATGTGCGCGCGTATCCGCGCGGCGGCATGGCGATTGAGCAGCCATATTCCGCCGAACACCAGAATTTGAAAAGCGAGAACCATGGCAAAAGCCAGCGGATTCCCCACCCCCCGCGCCTCGGCCAGCCCCGCCAGGAAAAGCAGCAGTCCGGGCAGGAACGGGGCAAGATACCAGCGCCCGACATTGGCGAGCAGATGCTCCTCGCGCATCAGCCTTGCCCGGTAATGGCCGCGCACATCCTGGGCCTCGGCATCGGGATCAGGACCGGACGATCGGCGGGCAAGCTGCCGGACGACAACCATGGCGGCCGCCATTGTCATAAGGCTGCCGGCCTTCAGCAGCCACCCCGGCAGAATGACCGCGTAAATACCGAACACCGCCAGAACCAGCGCCGCGCCAATATATTCGCGTCGATTGCGCCGCCGGACGACGTCGCTCAACCGCGCGGCCCGGCGCTTGATGTCATCGAGCGCCAGCGGCGTGAAGGAGACTTCATCGTCCCGCCACAGGGCGCGAAGCTCCGCTTCGTTGCGAAAATCGATCATGGGGCTTCTCCAGCCGCGAAGCGGCGCGTCAGCATGGTCTTGAAACGATGGATCCTGGCGGCGGCAACATCGGGTGAAACGCCGGTGACGGCCGCGATTTCGGCGCCCGTGACGCCTTCGAGATAGAGCAATAATATCTGGCGGTCGGGCGGATCGAGCCGCGCGACGATCGACAGGATCAGCATCATCGCCTGCCCGCTTTCGGCGGCGTCGAAGGGCGAAGGGGCGGCGTCGGCGATCTCGATGTCGTCAAGACTCGCCCAGCCGGGCGCGTTGCGGCGGCGGTGCGCCAGCATGTGCGATGTCGCGCGATTGTGCGCGACGCGCCACACCCAGGTGCTCAGCGCGCAGCGGCCATCGAAATGGGCAAAGCTCTGCCACAGCGCGACCTGCACGTCCTGTTCAAGGTCGCGGCGAAGATCGGGATCGGCTTCATAGCCGCGCGCCATGCGGGCGAGGGCGGGGCCGAAACGATGCATCGCCTCGGCAAAGACCCGGTCCTGTTCGGCTTCATCCACGCCATGCTCCGAAATTTCGTGTCGCATAGCCCATTAGTCGGCGGCGCCGGGAGTTTCTGACGCGGTGTCGTGAATTTTTTCTCAGGCGTCGATCGCCGCCTCGTCGAGCGTCGCTGCATTGGCCTGGATGAACTGAAAGCGATGCTCGGGATGCTTGCCCATCAGCCGGTCGACCAGATCCTTGACCAGATGCCGCTCCTCATATTCCTGCGGCAGCGTGACGCGCAGCATCGAGCGCGTCGCGGGGTCCATCGTCGTTTCCTTGAGCTGGTTCGGGTTCATCTCGCCAAGCCCCTTGAAACGGCCGACCTCGACTTTTTTGCCTTTGAAGACCGTGGCTTCCAGCTCGGCGCGGTGCGCGTCGTCGCGCGCATAGGCCGACGTCGCGCCCGCGGTGAGGCGATAGAGCGGCGGTTGCGCGAGATAGACATGCCCATTGCGCACGATGTCGGGCATCTCCTGAAAGAAGAAGGTCATCAGCAGGGTCGCGATATGCGCGCCGTCGACGTCGGCGTCGGTCATGATGACGATCTTGTCGTACCGCAGCCGGTCGGCGTCGCAATCCTTGCGCATCCCGCAGCCGAGCGCGAGCGCGAGGTCGGCGATTTCCTGATTGGCGCGGATCTTGTCGGCGCTGGCGCTCGCGACGTTCAATATCTTGCCGCGGATCGGCAGGATCGCCTGCGTCTTGCGGTCGCGCGCCTGCTTGGCGCTGCCGCCCGCGCTGTCGCCCTCGACGATAAATAATTCCGTGCCTTCGGGACCGTCATTGGCACAGTCCGTGAGCTTTCCCGGCAGGCGGAGCTTGCGGCCGCTGGTCGCGGTCTTGCGCTTCACCTCGCGCTCGGCCTTGCGCTTCAGCCGCTCGTCCATGCGTTCGAGGATCAGTCCCAGCAGCGCGCGGCCACGGTCCATATTGTCCGACAGATAATGGTCGAAATGGTCGCGCACCGCATTTTCGACGAAGCGCGCGGCCTCGGGGCTCGACAGCCGGTCCTTGGTCTGGCTCTGGAACTGCGGGTCGCGGATGAACACCGAGAGCATCATTTCGCCGCCGTTGAACACGTCTTCCGCCGTAATCTGGGCCGCCTTCTTCTGGCCGATCAACTCGCCGAAGGCGCGGAGTCCCTTGGTCAGCGCGGCGCGCAGCCCTGCTTCGTGGGTGCCGCCGGCGGGGGTCGGGATGGTGTTGCAATACCAGCTATAGCTGCCGTCGGACCACAAAGGCCAGGCGATCGCCCATTCGGCGCGCCCCTGGTCGCCGGGAAATTCCTGCCGCCCCACGAACGGCTCGGCGGTCGCGCATTCGCGGGTGCCGATCTGTTCCTTCAGATGATCGGCCAGCCCGCCGGGGAATTGGAACACCGCCTCGGCCGGGGTGTCGTCGCCGATCAGTTCGGCGGCGCATTTCCAGCGGATCTCGACCCCCGCGAACAGATAGGCTTTCGAGCGCGCCATGCGATAGAGGCGCTGCGGCTTGAAGCGGCCATGCTCGCCGAAGATCGCGGGGTCGGGGATGAAGGAAACGCTCGTCCCGCGCCGGTTCGGCGTCGGGCCCAACTCCTCAAGCGGTCCCTGCGGAACGCCTTGAGAAAAACCCTGCCGATACAATATCTTGGACCGCGCAACTTCGATCACGGTTTCAATCGACAGCGCGTTGACCACGCTGACCCCGACGCCATGCAGGCCGCCAGAGGTCGCATAGGCCTTGCCCTCGAACTTGCCCCCCGAATGGAGCATGGTCATGATGACCTCGAGCGCCGACTTGCCGGGAAATTTGGGGTGCGGATCGACGGGCATGCCGCGTCCATTGTCGATGACGGTCAGGCGATTGCCGACGTCGAGCTCGATCTCGATCCGCGTCGCATGGCCCGCAACCGCCTCGTCCATGCTGTTGTCGATGACCTCGGCGGCGAGATGGTGAAGCGCGCGCTCGTCGGTGCCGCCGATATACATGCCGGGACGACGACGCACCGGCTCCAGCCCTTCGAGCACCTCGATCTGCGAGGCGTTGTAGCTGTCGGTCGCGGGCTGGCTGCTGTCGAACAAATCGTGACTCATGGCGTGGATATAGGGGGCCGGAAAGGCCGCTGGCAAGCGCGGTTTTCAAGCCGTTACGGCAGGCGAAGGCCCGGCTCGGCTCGTCCCGTTTTCGGCACAAGGATGAAACTCCGCATCCGCCCGGGGGGTTGGTCCGCCGACTGCAAAGTCGTTCAAAAAGTGGAGAAAACATATGAAATTCGCAGCTCTCCTCGCTGCTTCGGCAGCATCGTTGCTGGCCTTTCCGGCCATGGCGCAAAATGATCGCGATCCCGCGCAGGACTTCAACGGGCCCTATATCTCGATCGGCGGCGGCGCCACGCTCCAGGGCAGCGACCGGGGCGAAACCCTGGTCTTCGATACCGACGGCGACGGCGTTTACGGCGACACCGTGACCACCGTGGGCGGAACCGACGCTTTCTCGCCGGGCTTCTGCAACGGCCGCGCGAGCGGAACCGCCAATATCGATTGCCGCAACGACCGCGACGGGGCGAATTATTTCGGCCGCCTCGGCTATGACAAGCGCATGGGCAATATCGTCCTCGGCGCGGTGATCGAGGGCGGCCGCAGCGAAGCGCGCGACAGCGTCAGCGGCTTTTCGACGACGCCCGCGAGCTATGAAATGAGCCGCAAGGCCGACTGGCAGGCGAACGCGCGGCTACGCGCGGGCTATACGCCGGGCGGCGGCGCGCTTTTCTATGTGACCGGCGGCCCCGCTTATGCGCGGCTCAACAATCGGTTCGCGACCACCAACGCGGCCAACAGCTTCGCCGACAATGGCAAGACCAACGGCTGGGGTTATGCCGCCGGCGGCGGTGCCGAGATCATGGTCACGAACAAGATCGCGGTCGGTCTGGAATATCTCTACACCGACGTGAAGGACAAGGATTATACGGTGAATGTCGGGCCGGGCACCGCCGACCCCGCGACCAATCCCTTCCTGCTGGACAGCGGCGCGACCGATATCCGGCGCAGCGATCCGCACTTCCGCACCCACGCCGTGCGCGGAACCTTGAGCTACCGCTTCTAAACCTCTTGGGAAGCGGGAAAGGGAGGCGTCGGGGTTCGCCCCGGCGCCTCTCGCCTATTTCGCGGCCGGTGCGGGAAAGATCGCGAAATTGCCGTTGGCGCTGGCGACGAGCCGATCGTCCTGAAACAGGCGCGCGTCGATATTGGCGATGCGCTTGCCGCGATGGAGCACGGTCGCGTCGCAGATCAGCCGGCCTTCGCGCACGCCGACATGATAGTTGAACTTGATCTCCAGCGTCGCGCACCAGAAATCGTCGCCAAGCAGGCTGGTGACCGCGCCGCCCATCGCGGTATCCGCGAGCGAATAGGCGACCCCGCCATGCGCAACGCCCTGCGGATTGAAATGCTGCTCGCGCTCGATGTCGATCGCCATCCGGCAGCGCCCGTCGCCGCGCTCGACCATTTGCAGGCCGAGCGCGCGCGCGAACTGGAAATCCTGTCCGAACGGCCTCAACGGACGCGCTTAACGAACGCGGGGGCCGCCGAAGGGCGGAGGCGGGGGCGGGCGGCGCGTGCCGCGCGGAAGCTGCGCCTGATAGGCGCGGCCGCAATGCTCGACGCAATAGGGAAAGCCCGGATTCACCGCTTCGCCGCAGAAATGGAAGTCGGGCTCGCCCGGATGCCCCATCGGCCAGCGGCAGATGCGGTCGTTGAGGTCGAGCAGGCTCGTCTTGCCGGCAATCTCGGGGCTCGGCTTCGCGGGCACCAGACGGCGCGGCGGCGCGGGCGGGATCGGCGCCTGCTGGTCACCCGGACCCTGGCGGATGAAGCCGCCGGGGCCGATCGAGACGATCCGCGGCGCATCGGGCTTCGGCGGCGCATCGGTGGCGGCGGCTTCGGCCGCGGGACGCGGCTCGGCCGCCGGCTTCGGCTCGGCCCGCGGCGGGGCCGCCGGGCGCTGGAAAGCCGGCGCCGCCGCGCGCGGCGGGGCGGCAGGCGCGGCCGGTTTCGGCGTAGCGGGCTTGGGCGCCTTCACCACCTTTTCGGTCGCCTTCACCGGCGACGGGCGCGATTTCAGGCCCAGGCGGTGCGCCTTGCCGATCACGGCGTTGCGGCTGACCCCGCCCAGTTCGTCGGCGATCTGGCTGGCGGTCAGGCCCTTTTCCCACATGCTGCGCAGATGCTCGATGCGCTCATCGGTCCATGACATTCGTTCGTTCCTTACTCATTCCACGCTGCTCGCCAGCCGGCGATCCCGAAGGACCGGCGCCGTCGCTGCCCAGCTTGCGGTAAGATCGGGGAGGCGATAGGCGAGAACGCCATGAACGACCAGCCCCAAATTTCGCATCCCGACTCGGCCAATTCCGCCGCGGTCCCGGCTTTCGCCGAACCCGGCGTCCCGCAAATCCGGACGCTCAACGTTCCGGCCATGCAGGCGCTATATGTCAAGGAGGTGCGGCGGTTTTTCAAGGTCCAGCTGCAAACAATCTGGGCCCCCGCGGTCACGACCCTGCTGTTTCTCGTCATCTTCACCGTCGCGCTCGGCGGCGCGGGGCGCACGGTCATCGGCGTTCCCTTCGCCGATTTCGTCGCGCCCGGCCTGATCATGATGGCGATGCTGCAGAACAGCTTCGCCAATTCCAGCTTTTCGCTGCTCGTCGGCAAGATCCAGGGCACGATCGTCGATTATCTGATGCCGCCGCTGGCGGTGGGGGAGTTGATCATCGCGCTGATCGGCGCCGCGATCACCCGCGCGGTGCTCGTCGGGCTGGCGCTGTGGGTCGCGATGCTCCTCTGGCCCGGCGTCCATGTCGGCCCCGACCATCTGTGGGCGGTCGCGCTGTTCGGGCTGCTCGGCGCGATGATGCTGAGCTTCCTCGGCCTGATCACCTCGATCTGGGCCGAGAAATTCGATCATGCCGCCGCGGTCACCAATTTCGTCGTGACGCCGCTCGCGCTGCTGTCGGGCACCTTCTATTCGGTCGACCGGCTCGCGCCCTGGTTCCAGGGCGTCGCGCACGCGAACCCCGTCTATTATGCGATCATGGGCTTTCGCTACGGCTTCATCGGGACGGTCGATTCGACGATCGCGCATCCGGTGCTGACCGCGGCGGTCACGCTGATCGCGGTCAACGCCGCGCTCGGCGTGCTGACCTATCGCCTGCTCGCCTCGGGATGGAAGCTGAAGGCCTGATGACCTTCCGCCTAGAGTGCATCTTCGATAGAAGCAGTTAATATCTGTGTGTCCCCGCGAAGGCGGGGACCCATCTCCGACCGGTTCGGGATGGCACCGGCGGAAGATGGACCCCCGCCTTCGCGGGGGAACACGGCTTTTCTATAAGCGATGACCCTGTTCTAATGACGGTGGATCGGGCGGACGCGGTAGCGCCCCTTCACCAGCCCGTCGAACATCGCATCGACCTGCGGATGATCGACCGGGCCATGCTCGCCGTCGATCACCAGATTCTGCTGGCTGACATAGGCGATATAGGCCGAATCCTCGCTCTCGGCGAGAAGATGATAATAGGGTTGTTCCTTCGCCGGGCGGATCGCCTCGGGGATCGCTTCATACCATTCGTCGCTGTTCGCGAAAACGGGATCGACATCGAAGACGACGCCGCGAAAATCGAACATGCGGTGCCGCACGATATCGCCCGGCGCAAAGCGCGCGCGTTCGATCAGCGGCGCGGCCCCATGGCGCGGCTTCCGATCGCGGAAATCGGGGGAGGTTCCTGACGTCATATCCTCAATCTATGGCTATTTACGCACGGTTCAAGTCCGTTACACTCCATCGGGACCGCGGCAAGCCGAATTCAGGCTGTGATCGCGGTTACAGATGCGCTGGCCGACGGGGCTAGCATGGGCACTCGGCCTTTCGCGTGACCGGAACCGGTCACGGGCCGCCTGCATACAGGGAGACGCATTGCCATGACCGACGCACCCTCAAACCTTCCGCCCGCGGCATCGGGCCTTTTTCAGCGGGCGAAGGACATTCTTCTCAAGCCGAAGGAGACCTGGCCCGTCATCGCCGCCGAATCGGCGACGACAGGGTCGATCTATGTCCCCTATGTGCTGTTGCTGGCCGCGATCGGTCCGCTGGCCGGCTTCATCGGCGGGCAGGTCTTCGGAATCACCTTTCTGGGCGTGACCTATCATCCGCCGCTGGCCGGCGCGCTCGTCTCGGCGGTGCTGTCCTATGGCCTGACGCTCGCCAGCGTGTTCCTTCTCGCGCTCGTCATCGACGGCCTGGCGCCGAGCTTCGGCGGACAGAAGGACCAAGTCCAGGCGCTGAAGGTCGCGGCCTATGCCGGAACCGCGGGCTGGGTGGGCGGCATCTTCGGGCTGGTCCCGGCGCTTGCCGTCATCGGAATGCTCTTCGGGCTCTATGGCCTCTATCTACTCTATCTGGGCCTGCCGGTGCTGATGAAGGCGCCGCAGGACAAGGCGCTGGGCTATACGGCGGTCGTGATCGTCGTCGCGATCATCTTGTTCCTGATCGTCGGCGCGGTCGTCGCGGCCGTGGCCGCGCCCTCGCTCGTCACCATCCGGTAACGAACCCGCTCCCGTCACAGGACCGCGGGCGCCGTTTTGAAGGGAAGACGGCGCCTCGCGACCTATGCAAGAAAATGGTCACACGATTGAAAATCTTTAGTTGGTTATCGCGCGCGGCCCGATGTTAGCATCCCTCGATCGATGAGAAGAGAGGGAGAAGATCGCGATGCCGAACGATATTGCCTATTCGCGTAAACTGGGTCCGCTGACGCCGCTCGTCGGGGAATGGGAGGGCGATGTCGGGGTCGACCTGTCCTATCACAACAAGGACGACTGGACGACCGAGACCACTTATTTCGAAAAGGCGTCGTTCAAGCCGATCCCGATGCAGGAAAACGGCCAGCAGACCCTGTGGGGGCTGAACTACAGCATGACCGCATGGCGTCACGGCGAGGAGGCGATGGACCCTTTCCACGACGAAATCGGCTTCCTGTTGTGGGACAAGGTTCATGGCGAAGTCATGCGGACGGTGGTGTTCGGGCGCGGCATCGCGATCCTCGCGGGCAGCAGCGCCAAGCCCGACGACAAGGTTCTGACCTTCGACGCCGCGCCGGGCCAGCCCTGCTACGGTATATTGCAGAATAAATATCTGCTCGAACGCGCCGAGATTCGCGACTTCAAGAGCAATTTCACGATCAACGACGACGGCACGCTCAGCTACACCTCGGACCTGACGCTGAAGCTCGCGGCCACGGGCGCGGAAATGCATCACACCGACCGCAACACCTTGCGCCGCGTCAGACGCTATCATCCGAGCGCGGAGAACGGCTGACTCGACCTCGACCTCGACCTCGACCACAGGGAACAGGCGAAATCCAGATTTTCCTCGAAAAAGCCCAGGGAAACCTGGACTTTTTTCAAGTGGTCGAGATAGGTGAAAACAGGAAAATGGAGGAGAGTGAGGGATTCGAACGAAAACGACTGCCAACTGATACTACGTCGTTTTTTCAGTTCGATCCCATCTCCGAAGCCATATTTGAGGCCATGCTAGGACGTTTTCACCCTAAAGCCGGATCGCTCCAAGCCATGTCGGTGATGCGTCGGAATCGTAGCTGGTCGGCGGTCGCAGTTCAAGCCAGCTCGTAAGGCGGCGCCATTTCTGCTTCGCGCCCGATGTCGGTCATTGCGGTCGTCTGTGGAAGGAGCCCGGTGCACGAACCGCTCCGCGGATTGGTGCTAGCCTCGACGTAAAGCGGCCCAGCGATC
>NZ_JAOZVW010000009.1 GCF_025869345.1 Sphingopyxis sp. | reverse complement strand
ACCCCCGGCGAGCCGCCCGGCGGGGGGGGTGCCCCCCCTCCCCGCGACACGAACGGGATGGTGGGTCAGGTTAAAAGCTCGTGGTTCAAGCTCAGCCTCGCTGCCAGTCGAACGCCAGCGGCGCCTCCCGAAACGCGAAGCGGTCGAGGTGGCGGGCGACCACGTCCTGCATCGCGTCCAGATGCGCGTCGCTGCTGGCGTCGATGCGGACCGACAGCGCGTCCGGCCCCGCATCGAACGTTACCAGCGCATCGGCCGGCCAGTCGGCACCGCGCGCATCCTTCGGGAAGCGCACGGTGCCGTGCTCGGGGGTGAAGACGACGCTGAGATTATGCTGCCAATGCTTGCAAAGCTGCTGGAGATATTTGCTCGCGTGGGCGGTCGGAACCTCGGCGGCGGCGCTGCGCATCACAGCCGCTCGATCTTTTGCGCGGCCTCGTCGATCAGCGCGACGATGTCGTGCAGCGTCGCCTCCTCGAGGTCGCGCTCGCCGAGCCGGTTCATCAGGACGGCCTTGAGATTGCCCATCGCGCGGCGGATCGAGGCGCTGTCGGTGCGCTGGCGCTCTTCGCCGACTTCGGTCAGGCGAGCGATCAGCGCCGTGATAGTCTCTGCGTTGGTTTCAAGCTCGGTCCGGCCGGCGTCGGTGATCGCGAACAATTTCTTCGCGCCGTCGCTGTCTGCGGTCTCGATCAATCCCATGTCGCCCAGCAGGGTGAGGGTGGGATAGATCACCCCCGGGCTCGGCGCATAGACACCGCCGGTCAGCTCCTCGATCTGGCGGATCAGGTCGTATCCGTGGCGCGGCTCGTCGGCGATCAGCTTCAGCAGCACGAGCCGCAGCTCGCCGCCGTCGAACATCCGCCGGCGCCGGGTGCGGCCATCGTCGTCGTGGCGCCCGCCGAAGCCGCGGCCGAAGCCGCCGCCATGACCGAAGCCCCTGCCGCCCCGGTGCATTCCGTGGCGCATCGCCTCGCGCCCCATCTGGTGCAGGGCGCGACGCATGGCATGGCGCTCGTCGCAGCCGTGCCGGTTCATTTCCTGTCGCATCATAAACTCCTTCGTGCGATTCGATGCGTCTAAGATATATCTTGAAACAGGCTTTGCAAGACCCGAACGGCACGCGGCGCGACACTTTCCCCAATTTCCGCCGCCATGCTTGACTTTGCGCCCGTTCCGGCTATCAGCGCCCCCGTGTTGCCTTGGCCCCGGCCTCGGCAATTCCGTCCGAGACAGTTGGTGAAGGGAATATGCCCTTCTTAATGTCCAACCGAGACGGGGACAGTCTTCTATCGGTCGCCTGCCTGGCATGCCCGGCGCA
Source organism: Sphingopyxis sp. (assembly GCF_025869345.1). Lineage (GTDB taxonomy): Bacteria > Pseudomonadota > Alphaproteobacteria > Sphingomonadales > Sphingomonadaceae > Sphingopyxis. The sequence continues at coordinate 16,802 of NZ_JAOZVW010000009.1, read as the reverse complement.
CGCGGCTTGACCGACCCCATCGGACATCGCCAACGCAAATGCAGGCGAGCCTCGGCTCGCCCCGGCATCTGCGTGTGTTAGCCGCCCGGCGGCTCCAAGCGCTTCGGCGTGCGGGCATCCGGGCAGATGAGTGGAGTATAGGCATGGATCGTACGGAAAAGGCCGAAGCCGTATCCTCGCTGAACGCTACGCTGTCGTCAGCAGCCGCTGTTGTGGTCGTCCGCAACCTCGGCATGACCGTCGCCCAGTCGACGGTGCTGCGCCAGCAGATGCGCGATGCGGGGGCCGACTTTCGCGTCACGAAGAACCGTCTTGCCAAAATCGCGCTCGATGGCACGTCCTACACCGGCATCGGCGAACTGCTGACCGGACCCACGGCACTCGCAACCTCCACCGATCCGGTGTCGGCTGCGAAGATCGCCGTGGAATTTGCCAAGACCAACGACAAGCTTGAAATCGTTGGCGGCGGCATGGGCGACGTGGTGCTCGACGTGAATGGCGTGAAGGCGCTGGCTTCGCTTCCCTCGCTCGACGAGCTCCGCGCCAAGATCATCGGTCTGGTGCAGGCTCCGGCCACCAAGGTTGCGCAGATTGCCGCAGCCCCGGCGGGCCAGTTGGCGCGGGTTTTTGGCGCATATGCCGCCAAAGAAGCAGCGTGATTTCGAACTGAACTGAAACGTACTGCCGGGATATCCCGGCTTGAGATGGAGAATGAACATGGCTGATCTTGCTAAGATCGTTGAAGAACTGTCGGCGCTGACCGTCCTCGAAGCGGCTGACCTGTCGAAGATGCTCGAAGAAAAGTGGGGCGTTTCGGCCGCCGCTGCCGTTGCTGCCGCTCCGGCCGCCGCCGCCGCTGGCCCGGCTGCTGAAGAGCAGACCGAATTCGACGTCATCCTGACGGGTGACGGCGGCAACAAGATCAACGTCATCAAGGAAGTCCGCGCGATCACCGGCCTGGGTCTTGGCGAAGCCAAGGCGCTCGTCGAAGGCGCGCCGAAGGCTATCAAGGAAGGCGTGAACAAGGCCGAAGCCGAAGAGCTGAAGGCCAAGATCATTGCGGCCGGCGGCACCGTCGAACTGAAGTAATCGGTTCGCATCCGGCGGGCTCGCCCGCCGGACGCTGTGACAAAAGGAAAAGGGCGGCGCCGCGAGGCACCGCCCTTTTTCATATTCCGGGCCCGGACCTTAGTTGCGCGTCCAACCGGGCTTCAGTTCCTTGCGGGCGCGGCCGGGCTCGAGGCGGCGCACTTCCTGCTCGGCCGGGGCCGCAGGCTCCGTGCGCTGCGAGATTTCCCAGGCGCTGACCGGCGTGCGGCGCATGTCCTTCTGGCCGGCGAGCGTCGCGTCATATTCGGCGCGTTCCTGCCGGTCGAGGAAGCGCGCGCGGGCGAGCCGTTTGCCCAGCGTCGCAAAGGGATTGTCGGGGGTCGGCCCCGCCATCGCCATCGCTTCGTGGCGTCCCATGCTGCCGCTCGGCACCGCTGCAAAGGCCGGCGTGGTCTGCGGTACGACCACCGGCTCTGGTTCGGTTACGGTCGCAGCTGCGCCCGGAACCCATTCGGCATCGGCGGGGGCTTCGTCGAACTCCCACACCTCGTTCGACGCGCGGCGGCGGCGGGCGAAGGCGAGGCCGGCGCCGCCGATCAACAGCAGCGCGGCGGCACCGCCCGCGATCTCCCAGGGAAGATTGTTGTCACTGGCGGCGGCGCGCTCGACCGGCTGAGGTGCGGGAGCGGCGTCTGCAACGGGTTCGACCGGTGCTGCGATCGGGGGCGCGACGGGCGCGGCTTCCTCCACCATCGGCGCGGCGGCGGGGGTGGTTGGCGCGGCGGTTTCGCGCGACGCTGTGGGAGCGGGAGCCGCAGCGCGGGGCTTCGCGGCAGCGCGCTTGGGCTGAGCCTGAGCCGCCTCCTTCGGTGCGGCGGCCTTGGGCGCCGGTTCGGCCGGCGCCAGGTCGAGGGGAACGCGAATGACCGGCTGCGGCGCCGGTGTTTCAGCCGCCGGCGGCGTGGTCGTCGGGGCCGGAGCGGGCGCGGGGACCGTCGTCGGCGCGACCGGCGGGGTCATCGTCACCGTCGGCACTTCCTGCGCGAAGGCAGCGGGGGTGGACAGGGTCAGGAACGCGGCAATCGCGCTCATGGCGGGGCGGGAGAGGGCGATAGTTTTCGTCATAGTGACGGACAAACGAATGGCGCGCGAAAAGCGCTGCCGAAAACCGCCGGTTTCCGGGGCAAGGCGTGCCCGGCCGGAGACGGAACGAGGAATCCGCCCCGTTCGTCGCGTCCGAAAACCGCTTTCGGGTCAGCCGGCGGCAGCGGGGCGGGGGCCCGCCAGCGCGATTGAGGCGGCGGCCGATATCGCCGCGCCGACGAGCGCCATGTCGCGGTCGAGCCGCGTGTCGAGCGCCGGGACGGGAAGCGCCGCGAGGTCCGCGATCAGCGGCATCGACAGCGCGAGACGCAGCGTCCCCGCGGGGCGCCCGTCGGACATTTGGTGTGTCCGGACCGGCTGGCCCAGCCGAATCTCGTGCCCCAGCCACTGGCGCGATTGCCGCGCGATGAGCCCGTGCATCGCCCGCGCCGCGTCGAAGTCGCAGCCCGGCCAGCGCGCCGACAGGTCGAGCGTGCGCAGCGTTTCGGTCGCGAGGCAGCTCGTTCCCGCGCCGGGGACTTCGGCGAGCTCGAGCCGCTTGACGAGCCGCAGGACATGATGGCTGAAGCGTGCGATCACCTGTGCGACCTGTTCGCCGGGAAGCGCGGCGAAGCGCTCCATCTCGATCATCGCGGCTTGCAGGCGCAGCAACAGCCCGAAATTGCCCGATGCGGTTAGCCCGTCGGCGCCGGGCCAGTCCGCCGGCCATTCGGCGCGCGCCGCGAGGCGGCGATAGCCACCGGGCAGCGGACGGGCCCGGTCGCGGATCGCGCCCGGAACCAGTGCGATGCCGCTGAACGGCGGGCCGCCGACGAATTTCGACCCGGTCATCAGCACCACGCAGCCGAGCGCGAGATAGCGGCGCACGGCACTCGGCGCCATGCGAAGCTGGCAGGCATCGACCACGAATACCGCGGCGTCGCCGTGCGTCGCGGCCAGCCGCTCGACGTCGGCGATGGCGGGCAGCGTCAGCCCGGATTTCGATCCGTGGACGACGTGGACGACCGCGCGGCGGCCCTGCGCGGCGGCGCGCTCGATGTTCCGGGCAAGCTCGGCGGCGACCGCGGCCGATGCGCGCGGGCGCCCCGCCGCGTCGCGCACCGCGACATCGACAAGCTCGGTGTCCGCGAAGGCGGGATCGACCGGGGTTTGCGCCACGACGCGCGCGCCGATCGCGGTTTCGTCGGCGAAGAAGCGGCCCGCGGCGCTGTGCACGCAGCCGCTGCCGACCTCGTCGCGGCCGAGCAGCACGGCGGTGACCGGCCGGCCGTCGTATGCGGCGGCCAGGCCGACATATTCGAGGTCGGTTCCCGATGCGGCAAAGACGATCGCGCTATCGGTCAAGCCGAAATGGTCCGCCAGCCGCTGGCGCAGCATGGCCAGCGCCTCGGCATAGGCATCCGCCGCCATCGGCTGATCGAGCTGGCAGCGCCAGTGATCGAGCAGCGCGTTGAAGCCGTGTTCCGATAGGCTGCTAATCGTCGACGAGCCATAAGCGAGCGCATCGGTCGGCAGCACCGTGGCATGATAGAGGTTGCGGCCGTCCGCGCCGGGCCGGATGCGCCGATCACCGCCACTTGTCAGCGCGTCGGCGAGCCGGGCGGCGATGGCAGGGTCGATGGGGGGCGGGCGACGATCGTCGAAGGCGTCGGCGGCGAACAACATGGCGGGTGCGTCCTGGGAAGGGGGAGATGCAGGACGCCTAGCGCGGAAAGATGACAGGGATTTTGCGCTTTGGTTTCAGCGCCGTCACCAAAGAGTCATCGCGGTGCAACCTGCGTGTGGTGAGACCCCGGCATGCCAATGACCCATCTTGAACCGACGCGCCTGCCCGATCGCCTTCGCGATACGCAGCGGCTTCTCTTCATCGCCAAGCACGCCCGCTGGACCGGCGGCCTGCATCCCGACGACGGCAATCACGCGCTCTATCACCGCGAGACGCGCGAGATATTGGAGGGGCTCGGCATTCCGCTCGTCGTCGCCGACGATTATGCCGCGCTCTTCGCGCGGCCAGAGGCCGATTTCGTCTTTCCGCTGCTCAACCGTGGCGGCTTCTATAATTCGGAAATGCTGCTGCCTTTGCTCTGCAACCGGCTGGGCCTTCCCTATGTCGGCGCGTCGCCGATCGTGCGCGGCCTGTCCGACGACAAGCATCTGACCAAGCTCGAAGCCGCGGCGCGCGGCGTCCCGACCGCGCCCTGGGCGCTGTTCCGGCGCGGCGCGCCGGTCGATGTGGCGCGCTGTCCGCCGGCGCGGCGGTGGGTGGTCAAGCCGAACAACAGCTCGGCATCATGGGGCATTCGCGATGCGCACGACCGCGCCGAACTCGCGCAGGCGATTGCCGAGGTCCATGCGCTCGACCATGACGCGATGGTCGAACCCTTTCTCGACGGCAGCGACGTCGAGGTGCCGGTGATCACCTGTCGCGGCGCGCCCGCGATGCTGCCGATGATGATCTTCGAACAGGCCGATCCGACGCACCTGCGCACCTATCAGGAAAAGCGCGACCTCGTCGATCGCAGCGCCAAATACAGCCTCAAGCTGTTCGAGCCGGGCGCGCTGGCCGCGAAGATCGTCGATTATACGGCGCGGATGGCGGAGGTGTTCCGGCCGTTCGATTATGGCCGCTTCGAGTTTCGGATCGATTTCGAAACCGGCGAGATCCGGCTGCTCGAGGTCAACCTCAACTGCAACCTGTGGTCGGAGAAAGTCTTCGGCCGCGCCGCGGTCGCCGCGGGCTTCACCCAGGCCGACCTCATCGAGACCATCGTCGCCGAGAGCATGATCCGCCAGCTCGGCGCGGGCCGCGAGCGCGACGCGGCATGAGCGGCTCGATCCTGATCCTCGCGGGCCGCCGTCCCGGCGCGGTCGATGCGCTCGCCGCGGCGCATGGCGTCGGCGACAAATGCCTGGTCCCCGTCGCCGGGCGGGCGATGATCGCGCATGTCCTCGAAAGCGCCGCCCGGACCCCGGCGGAGCGAATCTTCGTTTCGACGCATCATCGAACGTTGCTCGACGATCTCGCCGATCCGGTGATCGACCAACTCGGCGAACGGCTCGTCGTGGTGCCCGCCGCCGACAATCTGGCGGACTCGGTGCTCGCGGTTGCCGACCGGGCCGCGTTTCCGCTGTTCATCACGACCGCCGACAATTGCCTGCTCACCCCCGAAACGATCGCCGAGATCGGCAACGAAGCCGCCCGGCTCGGCGCCGGCGCGGGGGTTGCGCTCGCGCGGCGCGAGGATGTGCTGGCGGTGCATCCCGAGGGGCAGCGGCGCTTTTATGAATTTTCGGACGTCGCGGTGTCGAACTGCAACGCCTACTGGATCGGCGACCGCGCCGCGCTGAAAGCCGCAGAGGCATTTCGCGGCGGCGGACAATTCGTCAAGAAGCCGATCCGCGTGATGCAGGCGTTCGGCCTGATCAACCTGCTGCGCTTCCGCTTCGGGCTCGGGCCGATCCACCATATCTTTCAGCGCATCTCGCGCCACCTGAATGTCGCCGTCGCCCCGCTGCTGGTGAGCAACGGGGCGACAGCGATCGATGTCGATAATGAACGGTCGTTGCGCGTGACCGAGGCGCTGATGATGCGCCCCGATGCGATCAATCCGCGACCCAGTTGCCGTGAAACCCCGGCGGGACGCGGTGCGGCAGGTGAACGACGGCTTGCGGTGATCCGCTGAAGTCGTCGGCGTTGAGGATGACGAGATCGGTGGTCTCGTCGTTCATGTCGACGACGAGGCCGATCAGCCAGCCATCGTCCTCGGCGCCCGTTTCGCTTCGCGGCACGAAGACGAATTCGCCGGGGTGGCGACCGGGGCCGAAATCATGGATCGCGGTCGTGCCCTCGGCGAGATCGTGGCGGAAGAGCCGCGTATCGGCCAGCGCCCATTCGGACGATGCGCCGTCGGGGATCGCGACGCTGGTGATATAGCGATAGGGGCGGGTGGTCCGTCGTTCGTCGTAGCGCGGAAACTCCTGCGCGTGATCGTGGATGACCGTTCGTACCGTCGTGCCGGCGGCCGGATCGATCGTCCAGCGCTCCATGCGCGATGTCTCGCTGTCGGGACCGCGCTTCGAGCTTGCGAACATCGTCTCGTGCGCGACGACGTCGACGATCACCTTGCCGTCCGCGGTCTCGTGCGCGTTGGCGGGGTGGAAGACGTAGCAGGGCTCGACCGGCACCCAGACGATCGCGTCGCCGCGGCCTGTCCTGGGGAGGAGGCCGACGCGCGCGGGATGCGCTTCGTTCCAGGCATAGGGGAAGCGATAGCCCGCGAGCAGCATCTTCATCGACAGGGTGACGGGCAGGTCGAAGACGAGCACATAATGTTCGGTGATCGCGCAGTCGTGGATCGACGGGCCGTCGCTGACCGCGACGGCTTCCTCGCGGACGACATGCGCGTCCTTGTCGAGGACGACGTGCCAGACCGTGTTCGGGACGTCGCCCTTGTAGGTGATCGCGTGAAGCTCGCCGGTGAACGGGTCCTCGTGCGGGTGCGCGGTGTAGCTGCCGGCCAGCGTGCCGTCGAAGGGATTGTGCGCGATGGTGCCCAGCTCATAGCCGAGCTCGACCGGCTTGCCGCCCGCCTCGACGATCGCGAAGGTGCGGCCCGCGATGCCGACGACATTGGTGTTGGGGGCGTCGAAGCCGCCCTCCTCGCGCGGGCCCGCCGGAATCGCCTCGCCCAGCGCCGCGCAGGCTTCGGTGCCGCGCACCCAGCGGTTGCGATACCAGTCGGCCTTGCCGCCTTCGATGCGGATGCCGTGGACCATGCCGGCGCCCGAGAACCAGTGATAGCTTGCGGGATCGGGCGCGATTGCGGGATTGGGACCGTTGCGGAGATAGCGGCCCTTGAGCGCGGCGGGAATCTCGCCGTCGACGCGAAGCGCCTCGAGCGTGACTTCCTCCTCCATCGGTTTGTGGATGCCGGTCAGGAAGGGGTGCGCGTCGGTCGGGCGGGGGAGGCGCTTGCGGTTGAAGTCGGCGACCTTGCCGATGCCTTTTTTTACCGCACCGCGGATCAGGGTTTCGACGTTGCTCGCCATGGTGATGCTCCTTAAGCGGATGGTTGCGAAGGGCCGCGCGGCGTCAGGCTTGCACGGCCGACTCGAAATGTTTACGGTGACAACATGACGAATGAAGATAACAGTGTCAACATGGAAAATGCCGGCGCCAGGAGCGCGGGCTCCTATCACCACGGCGACCTGCGCGCCGCGGTGATCGCGGCGGGGCTCAAGCGGCTTGCGGAGGGCGACGGGACCGACCTTGGCCTGCGCGCGATCGCCCGCGACGTCGGGGTCAGCGCGACCGCGCTCTACCGCCATTTTCCCGACAAGGAAGCGCTGCTCGACGCGCTCGCCGACGAAGGGTTGCGGCGGCTGGGCGCGCTCCAGTCGCAGGCCTGGCTCAAGGCAGGGGGCGGCCGCGCCGGCTTCCTCGCGACGGGCATCGCCTATGTCCGTTTCGCGCACGACGAACCCGCCGTCTTCCGGCTGAGCTTCACGCGCCAGATGTCCGAACGCTGCGAGCCGGGCGCCGACGGGGGCGAGGTCGGCTATAATCTGCTGCGTGCCGGGGTGGCGCAGACGATGCCGTATCTCGACGACCCCGAAGTTGCCGCGCTCCACGCCTGGTCGCTCGTCCACGGCCTGGCGATGCTGGTGCTCGACCGGCGTATCGAATGGGACGAGGCGCGCGTCGAGCAGATTGTCGGCATGACCTTCGGCGGCGTCGACTGACGAAGCCCGATTGCGCAAGGCTGCGATTTTGCGACGAAATATGGGCGAGCCGCATGCGATATTAGCGGTTTATTTTCCCATTTTCGGCTAGGCCGGGGTCATGAAGCGGTCGCTTTCCCCCGGAGTCGAGGCGGTGTTCTGGCCGCTGCTGACGGTGGCGGGCTATGGTCTGCTCGCCAGCCTGTCGCTCCACGCGACCCGCGGTGCCGACAACATCGCCGCGATCTGGCCGCCGAGCGGCTATTTCCTGGCGCTGTTGCTGTTGATGCCGGCCCGATCGCGCCCCGCCTCCTTCGTCGCCATGGCGACCGCCAGCATCGCGGCGAACATGCTGAGCGGGACGAGCGCGCTCGCCTCGGCCGCCTTCACGGCCGCGAATGCGGCGGAGGCCGGAGCGGCGCTATGGCTGATCCGCCGCCGCATTCCGGGCGAACTGTCGTTCATGGAACCGCGGGCCGTGGCCAATTTCTGCATCGCGGTGCTAGCGGCCGGCGCGCTCAGCGCGTCGATCGCGGCCGCGTTCGGCTGGACGCTCGGTGCCCCGGCGCTGGCTGGCCGCGGCATCGACTTTTTCTTTTCCTGGCTGACCACCGTGACGCTCGGGATGCTGATCGTCACGCCGCCGATCGTGATGCTCGCGCGGCTGGTCGATACGCGCGCCCTCGCCAATGTCCCGCGCAGGATGATCGTCGAGGCGACCGCGCTGCTGATCCTTGCGGCGGTGCTCACCGCATTGTCCTTTTCGCAGTCGCATTTCCCCGTGACCTTTCTGCCGACCGTCGCGGTGATCGCCGCTTCCTACCGGCTCGGCCCCTTCGGTGCGGCCGCAGGCATGCTGATCGTCGCGATCGTCGCGTCGTGGATGACGGGACAGGGGCTTGGGCCGGTCGCCGCGATCGAGGGCAGCCAGCGAAGCCGGGTGCTGTTCCTGCAATTCTATTTCATCACCCTGTTGTTCACCGCGCTGCCACTGGCGGCGCTGCTGGTGGTGCAGCGCCGGCTCGCGAAGCGGCTCGAGCAGAGCAACCGCTGGCTGCTTCAGGCCGAAGCCGCGGCGCTCGTCGGCCACTGGCGCGTCGACCTTGTCCGCTGGACGATCCAATGGTCCGACCAGGCCTATCGCGTCCATGGGCTCGAGCCCGGCGATCCGGTCGACGTCGACTATAGCGTCGAACAATATCTGCCCGAGGATCGCGCCGCGGTGCGCGCGATATTGGAGCAGGCGGTGCGAACGGGCGAACCGTTCGAATATCAGGGCCGGATCGTCCGCGCCGACGGCGCGATCCGCCATGTGAAATCGCACGGCTCGATCGAAAGGGGGCGCGGCGGCCGCGCGATCGGCATTTTCGGCACCGTGCAGGATGTGACCGAGACGGTCGAGAACGCCCGCATCCTGGAAGCGGCGCGCAGCGCGGCCGAACGCGTTGCCAACACCGACATGCTGACCGGTCTGCCGAACCGCCGCCACACGCTGGCCTTTCTGGAAACCGCGCTGACCGGCGCGCGCGAGCAGGGGGTGCCGCTGGCGGTGGCGATCTTCGACATCGATCATTTCAAGCGGATCAACGACGATCACGGCCACGCCGCCGGCGACGAAGTGATCCGCCGCGTCGCGCGCCGCGCCAAGGCGTCGCTGCGCGAAGAGGATCTGGTCGGCCGTTTCGGCGGCGAGGAATTCGTCTGCATCCTCCAGCGGTCGAGCGCGCAGGCCGCCGAAATGGTCGCCGAGCGGTTGCGCATCGCGATCGAGGCCGAAGGGCACGCCGATGGCAAGCTGCCGCCGGCGACGGTCAGCATCGGGCTTGCGGTCTATGACGGTGAAGGCGAAGCGGAGGCCTTGCTCCAGCGCGCCGATCAGGCGCTGTATCTGGCCAAGCGCGAAGGACGGAACCGGCTGCGCATGGCGGCGTGAACCCGATCTCCCATTTTCGTCATCCCGGACTTGATCCGGGATCCATTCATCCGGCGCTGAGAGAATGGATCCCGGATCAAGTCCGGGATGACGAAGGGAGGTGGCTCAAAGTGGCCGGTAAGCCACATTGTGCGTCTCATAACATCGTCATTCCCGCGAAAGCGGGAACGTCAGCCGACGCTCGCTTTGGGTTCCCGCCTTCGCGGGAATGACGAAAATGGGGGAGGCCGGCCTCTCACTCCAAAGCCGACAAAGCAGGCTTTGGCGCCGCCGGTTTTGCTGATAAACCCGCATCTTACGGAACGGGAGGGCGCCATGGAACGGGACGAGGACTATATCGCGCGGCGGATGCTGCTGGCGGGAGCGGCCGGACTGGCGGTGGCGGGATTGATCCCCGCGGCGCTGGCAAAAACCGCGAAGCCCGGCGTCAAGGGCTTGATCGCCAATGCGTCGGACAATGCGCTCGACCGGCTGGCGCAGCCGGGCGCCTTCTATGCCGACACCGCGGTGCGCATCCTGCTGCCCGGCGCGAGCGGCAAGCTGGCGTCGAAATTACTCGGCGCGGGCGACAAGCTGGGGCTGACGGCGGGGCTTACCAAAAGCCTGAACGACGCGGGCGGCAAGGCGGCGGGCGAGGCGAAGCCGATCTTCCGCGCCGCGATCGACAATCTGGGCTGGAACGACGTGCCGTCGCTGGTGTCGAAGAAGGACGGTGCGACGCGCTATCTGCAATCGAGCGCCGGCGGGCTGCTCGGCGACAAGGTGCGGCCGCTGATCGCCGGGGCGCTGGACCAGGTCGGTGCCTATCGCCAGCTCGACCAGCTATCGGGCAGCAGCCAGCTCCTTTCGATCGCGGGGATCAGCCACGACGGTCTGACCCATTCGGTCACCGATCAGGCGCTCAAGGGCATTTTCCTTTATATGGGCAATGAAGAAGCCGCGCTGCGCAGGGATCCGGGCAAGTTGCTCAAGGGGATATTCTAGCGCCGCCGACCAGATCGACCGCCTTGCGATCCGCTGCGTGGCGCGCCGCGATCGCCGAGACGCCGGTCATCGCCAGCGCAAGATAGCCGACGGCCAGCGCGTCGACGATTAGCAGCGGCCAGTCGAGGATCGCGGGCGCGAAGATCGCGCCGAAGCTCAGCGCATAATGGAGGATCATCAGCGGTACGATGCCCGCGAGCATCAGCAGGACGGTGTACCAGAAGCTGCCCGCCATGATGCGGATCGACCGGATAGGCCCGATCGCCGCATTGCCTACCGCCCACGCCGCATTCCATGCGGTCAGATAGACGCCTAGGATCACGCCGGCGAGCGCGAGGCCATAGCCGGTCCAGCGCGCGGGCTCGCCCGCAAGGCCGAGGAGGCCGGTCAGCGGCGGGCCGAACAGCGCCCACCATTGCTCGGTCGCCTGGATCGCGAAGAGGATCAGCCACAGCCCGATCGCGGGCCATTCGATCCGCCGTGCCCGCGCCGCGTCGCCGCCGAACAGGATATAGCGCATGAACCAATAGCCGGGCAGCAGCAGCGCCAGCGTCTTGGCGAAGCCGAACTGCATCCGCAGCGTATCGGCTTCGGCGGCCTTCGCACCCGCGATGCCGTCGTACATCCCGGCCTGCCACTCGACGACATGCTGCGCCAGTTCGGCCAGCACGGGGATGAGGAACAGCAGCGGGCAAAGCCGCGCGAAGGCCCAGGCGTGGCGATAGATGGCCTGGATGTCAGTCTTCATCGGCGGGCTCCTTGGGGTCGAACAGGATCAGGTCGCCGGGCTGGCAATCCAGCGCGCGGCAAATGGCGTCGAGGGTGGAAAAGCGGATCGCCTTCGCCTTGCCGGTCTTGAGGATCGACAGATTGGCGACGGTGATGCCGATCCGCTCGCTGAGCTCGGTGAGCGTCATGCGCCGCTGCCAGAGGAGGTCGTCGAGCTGGACGCGGATCGCCATCAGATCGTCCGCTCGATCTCGTCCTGCATCGCGGCGCCGCGCTCGAAGACGCGGGCGAGCACGAAGAGGAGGAGGACGGCGAGCCAGCCGGTGACTCCAAAGCTCCAGCCGAAATATTCGCCGGTCGCGGCGCTCGCGCGGATGCTGACCAGCCCGAAGGCGAGGTCGAGCAGCTGGATGCCGAGCAGCGCCCAGGCAATATGGCGCAGCCGCGCGGCATTGGCGGCGATGAAAGGTGTTCCCGCGCGCGCCGCGTCGATGATCGCGATCAGCCGGGTCAGGATGACGTGCGCGAGCAGGATGACGGGGGCGGTGATGAAGGTGACCCAGCGCAGCCACGCGATCGCGGCTTCGGGATGAGCGACATGATAGGGCCGGGCCCGGGCGATGAAGAGGTCGGGCGCGGCGAAGCCGACCCAGCCCAGCGCTGCGACGATTGCGAGACCCGTGATCCAGTTGAGGATATTCAATCCGGCCAGCAGCCGGCGACTCCAGAGCAGCATGGGCATCCCGTTTGAGGTTGATAGCTGACATATCGATAAACGATATGAACTATATTGCAAGTCGATATATCGGGATCAGGAAACAGGACAAAGGTTATGGGGCTTGTGGACGGCGCTATCGCGCAAAGAAAAAGGCGCGAGAGCGTTGCTCTCGCGCCTTTTGCTGCCGATCGCGAGGATCAGTTGGCGGGTTTCGCCGCGTCGGTTGTCGTGTCGGCCTCGGTCGCCGCATCGTCCGTCGCCGCTGCGTCGGGGGCCTTGGCTTCAGCGATTGCGGCCGCGAACTGCTCGGCGGAGAAGCTGGTCGACAGGCCGTGCGCCGCGACGAAGAAGGCCTTGCGCGGCAGGCGGACGTCGCCTTGCGCGGTGGTGACGACCACGCCCTGCGCGTCGGCGGTCTTGACCTTGCCGACGACCGAGCTGCCGTTCACGCCCTTGATGTCGGCGCCCGGCTGGAGCGCGGCGGTAAGCTGCGCATCGGCGGCGGCAGCCTGCTGGTCGAGTGCGGCGTTGAGCTGCGCGAGGGTCAGCGTGATCGCGGTGCCCTTGTCGGTCTGCATGAAGGCGCTTGCGGGGAGCGCGGCGGGCTTGTCGCCGACGGTGACGACGACGGTCGCGCCGTCGGAGCTGGCGATCGGGCCGATGGTCTGGCCTTCGCTGTCGTAGACGGTGGTGCCGGGAGTCAGCGTCGGGCCGGCGGGCGCGGCGGCGGGTGCGGCCTGCGCGAACGCGGGCACACCGGCGGCCATCGCGGTGCCGAGGGCGAGCGACGTAAGAAAGGCTGCATGTTTACGCATCGTGATATTCTCTCCTGACGTTTTGAATGGTCGAGACGCTTGAACGCGCGAGGGCGGCATGGGCCATGCCAAAATGGTCGAACCGTGGCCGGGGCGGGGTGAGCCGTTCTGTTCCGGGGTGGAACAGGATTCGCGGGCAGGATCGGAGAGCGTTGCCCGGATACGGACGGGAAAGGGATAATCGCCGATCAAGTCCGGGGTGACGAGCGGATTACTGTCTTCGGTGATGCGCTTCCATTGACACTGCACCCCCCAAATCCTATATCGCCTCCACACCCGATCGTCCGGGAAGCGGCCTGACTTTGCGCAACGGGCCACAGGAATGGGGCGGTAGGGATTTCAGGATGCGTTGGAAAGCTGCGGTAAACCGGCAACGGTTGGTCGCGGCCTTTTTGCGTTTCTGCTGCGCTCGCGACTAATTTTACGAAGGCGAGACAATCACTTATGGCGACCAAGGCGAAGTCGGTGGGCAAGGCCCTCGAAGCAACCGCAAGCAAGCGAATCCGTAAGCTGTTCGGCAATATCCACGAAGCGGTGGAGATGCCCAACCTCATCGAGGTGCAGCGCGAATCCTATGAGCAGTTCCTGCGTTCGGATCCGTCGGTCGGTTATGTTTCGGGCCTCGAAAAGACGCTGCGCAGCGTTTTCCCGATCCGCGATTTCGCCGGCACCGCCGAGCTCGACTTCGTCCACTACGAACTCGAGGCGCCGAAGTACGACGTCGAGGAATGCCGTCAGCGCGGCATCACCTATGCGGCGCCGATGAAGGTCACGCTGCGCCTGATCGTCTTCGAAGTCGACAGCGAAACCGACACCCGTTCGGTGCTCGATATCAAGGAGCAGGACGTTTACATGGGCGACATGCCGCTCATGACCGAGAACGGCACCTTCTTCGTCAACGGCACCGAGCGCGTCATCGTGTCGCAGATGCACCGTTCGCCGGGTGTGCTGTTCGACCATGACCGCGGCAAGACCCACTCGTCGGGCAAGTTCCTGTTCGCCGCGCGCGTGATCCCGTACCGCGGTTCGTGGCTCGACTTCGAATTCGACGCCAAGGACATCGTCAACGTCCGCATCGACCGCAAGCGCAAGCTGCCGGTCACCAGCCTGCTCTATGCGCTGGGCATGACGGGCGAGGAAATCCTCAACACCTTCTATGACCGCCTCGTCTTCGAGCGCGCCGAAAACGGCTGGAAGGTTCCCTTCGTCGTCGAGAACTGGCGCGGGTCGAAGCCCACCTTCGACGTCGTCGACGCCAAGACCGGCGAAGTCGTCTTCGCCGCCGGCCACAAGATCAGCCCGCGCCTCGCCAACAAGGCGGCAAAGGACGGGCTCGACACGCTGCTGATCCCGACCGAGGAAATCTTCGGCCGCTACAGCGCCTATGACCTGATCAACGAAGCCACCGGCGAAATCTATATCGAGGCCGGCGACGAAGTGACCGCCGAGAATCTCGAAAAGCTCGACGCCGCGGGGATCGACAAGCTCGTCCTGCTCGACATCGACCACAACAACACCGGCCCCTGGATCCGCAACACGCTGAAGGCCGACAAGGCCGAGGACCGCGATCAGGCGCTGAGCGACATCTACCGCGTCATGCGCCCCGGCGAACCGCCGACGCGTGAGACGGCGGAAGCGCTGTTCGGCGGCCTGTTCTTCGATTCCGAGCGCTACGACCTGTCGGCCGTGGGCCGCGTCAAGCTCAACATGCGCCTTGGCCTCGATGCCGAGGACACGGTGACGACGCTGCGCAGCGAGGATATCCTCGCCGTGGTCAAGGAACTGGTGAACCTGAAGGACGGCAAGGGCGAGATCGACGATATCGACAATCTCGGCAACCGCCGCGTGCGTTCGGTCGGCGAACTGCTCGAGAACCAGTATCGCGTCGGCCTGCTGCGCATGGAGCGCGCAGTCAAGGAGCGCATGTCGTCGGTCGACGTGTCGACGGTGATGCCGAACGACCTGATCAACGCGAAGCCCGCGGTCGCCGCGGTGCGCGAATTCTTCGGCTCGTCGCAGCTTTCGCAGTTCATGGATCAGACCAACCCGCTGTCCGAAGTCACCCACAAGCGCCGCGTCTCGGCGCTCGGGCCGGGCGGTCTGACCCGCGAGCGCGCGGGCTTCGAAGTCCGCGACGTTCATCCGACCCATTATGGCCGCATCTGTCCGATCGAAACGCCGGAAGGCCCGAACATCGGTCTGATCAACAGCCTCGCGACCTTTGCGCGCGTCAACAAATATGGCTTCATCGAGACGCCGTATCGCAAGATCATCGACGGCAAGGTGACCAACGAGGTCGTCTATCTGTCGGCGATGGAGGAATCGAAGCACACGGTCGCGCAGGCGAACGCCGACCTCAACCCCGACGGCAGCTTCATCGACGAGCTGATCTCGGCGCGCGAGGCGGGCGAATTCCTGATGGCGCCGCGCGACCAGATCACGCTGATGGACGTGTCGCCGAAGCAGCTCGTTTCGGTCGCGGCCTCGCTGATCCCGTTCCTCGAAAACGATGACGCCAACCGCGCGCTGATGGGATCGAACATGCAGCGTCAGGCGGTGCCGCTGCTCCGCGCCGAGGCGCCGGTGGTCGGCACCGGCATGGAAGGCACCGTCGCCCGGGATTCGGGCGCGGCGATCGCGGCGCGCCGCGGCGGCGTGATCGACCAGGTCGACGCGACGCGTATCGTCATCCGCGCGACCGACATGGTCGAGCCCGGCAAGTCGGGCGTCGACATCTATCGCCTGCAGAAGTTCCAGCGTTCGAACCAGTCGACCTGCATCAACCAGCGTCCGCTGGTGAAGGTCGGCGACGTCGTCCGCACCGGCGACATCATCGCCGACGGCCCGTCGACCGAGCTCGGCGAACTGGCGCTCGGCAAGAATGTGCTCGTCGCCTTCATGCCGTGGAACGGCTACAATTATGAGGACTCGATCCTCATCAGCGAGCGCATCGTGAAGGACGACGTCTTCACCTCGATCCACATCGAGGAATTCGAAGTCACCGCGCGCGACACGCGCCTCGGGCCGGAGGACATCACCCGCGACATTCCGAACGTCGGCGAGGAAGCGCTGCGCAACCTCGACGAGGCGGGCATCGTCTATATCGGCGCCGAAGTCGGCCCCGGCGACATCCTCGCCGGCAAGATCACGCCGAAGGGCGAAAGCCCGATGACGCCGGAAGAAAAGCTGCTGCGCGCGATCTTCGGCGAAAAGGCCAGCGACGTGCGCGACACCTCGCTGCGTCTGCCGCCGGGCGTCTCGGGCACCGTCGTCGAGGTCCGCGTCTTCAACCGTCACGGCATCGACAAGGACGAGCGTGCGATCGCGATCGAGCGCGAGGAAATCGAGCGGCTGAAGCAGGACGCCGACGACGAGCGCGCGATCCTCAACCGTGCGACCTTCTCCAGCCTCAAGGACCTGCTGATCGGTCAGACGACCAGCGCGGTGCCGAAGGGCCTGAAGAAGGGCGACGAGGTCACCGAGCAGATGCTGGTCGATCTCGACCGCGCCGACTGGTGGAAGCTCGCGGTGGTCGAGGACAATGCGCAGACCGCATTGGAAGCGATCAAGGCGCAGTATGACGACGCGATCAAGCGGATCAACGCGAAGTATGAAGACCGCGTCGAAAAGCTGCAGCGCGGCGACGAACTGGCGCCGGGCGTGCTCAAGATGGTCAAGGTCTTCGTTGCCATCAAGCGCAAGCTGCAGCCGGGCGACAAGATGGCCGGCCGTCACGGCAACAAGGGCG
>NZ_JAOZVW010000008.1 GCF_025869345.1 Sphingopyxis sp. | reverse complement strand
TTTTTTTTCCGTTTTGGTCAACGCCGCGCCCCGGCCCCCCCCCCCCCCCGCGCCCCACTTTTTTCCTATCGTTGGGGAGGCCGGGAGGGGGACAGGGCCGGGGCCGCTTCCGACGTCAGTCGAAAAAACAATTACCCGCGCCCGCGATAGGGGGCGACGCCCTGATCGGGGAGCCACAGGCCTGCGGGCGGCGGGCCCGATTGCCAGAATACGTCGATCGGAATGCCGCCGCGCGGATACCAATAGCCGCCGATGCGCAGCCATTGAGGCCGCATCTCGTCGAACAGGCGGCGGCCGATGCCGACGGTGCAATCCTCGTGAAAGCCGGCGTGATTGCGGAACGAGCTTAGAAACAGCTTGAGGCTCTTCGACTCGACGATCGTTTCGCCCGGCGCATAGTCGATGACGAGATGCGCGAAATCGGGCTGGCCGGTCACCGGGCAGAGCGAGGTGAATTCGGGCGCCGCGAAACGGACGAGATAGAGGTCGCCTAGGCGCGGATTGGGGACATAGTCGAGCGTCGCGGCCTCGGGCGAGGCAGGCAGTTCGCTCGATTGGCCGAGATGTTTGGGCGCGAGGCGCGGATGGCTGGAATCGGACATGGAAACCGTCTAGTGCGCAGCGCGGCCCCTGTCATCCCGGATCACCGGCGAAAGGCGGCGGGTCGGGGTTCAGCGCCGATTCAGCGGCGCCATGAGACGGTTATGACGGGATTGCGGATTCAAAAATGACGGTGCGGAGACTCGGGCGAGGAGAAAGAGCGGCGCGCCTGTCGCTGGCGGCGCTAGCGGCTTCGCTGGTGGCGGGCGGGTTTCCGCCCGCGGCCGCGCAGACCGAGCAGCCGACGCCCGCGCCTTCGCCGACGCCCGCGCCCACCTCGACGTTCCGCCTGCCGCCCGCCGACGACGGACGGACATCGGGCGTGCAGGGACCGTCCGACAACGGCCTGCCGCCGCTCGCTCCGGGGGAACGGCGCGGCCCGCCGACTCCGGCGCCGGCGCCTGCTCCCACGTCGCGCACCACGACGCCGACGGTGGTTCCGACCCGGCCGGCGCCGACGCCCGCTCCATCCGCCTCCGCGCCGACCGCACGCCGCGATACGCCGCCCGCGGCCGCGAGCGTGCCGCGCGCCACACCCGAACCCGCGACCAGCGCGCCCGTCTCCGCCGCACCCGTGGCGGCGGCTCCCGATTCGGCGGCGCCCGCCGTGGAAGCGCCGTCGCCCGCGACGCCCGGCTTCTCGGTCGATCCGACCGCGCCGGTGGCGGACGCGTCGCCCGGCGATGGCGCGGCTCCGGCGACCGGCGGCGATGGCAATCCGCCGCTGTGGGCGTGGCTGCTTGCCGGCCTCGTCGCGGTTGGCGCGGGCATCTGGTACTGGCGTCGCCGTCCGGCATTGGCGGGCGATGCGCCCGGCGAGTCCGAACCGCCGCCACCCCTGCCGCGTGCCGCCGAGTCCGTTCCCGCGCCGCGCCGCGCCGCGCCCGTGGCACCGCCCGCTCCGCGCCCGCAGCCCGCGGCACCACCGGTTCAATCCGTCCCGTCGCCGCTGGTGACGCGCCCGACGGCCGAACGGCGGGCGCAGGTGGCGATGACGCTCGATATTCGCGGCATCCGCATGACGAGCGAGCAACTCATCGTCGCCTTTACGCTGGGCCTGAAGAATGAAGGTCCGATCGCGGCGGCCGGCCTGATGATCCGCATCGCGCTCAACCAGGGGTCGGCGATGACCGAGCCGGTTCTCGCGCGTTTCTTCGACGGTGCGGGGGGCAGCGTGCTGCGCGACGATATGGCGCTGGCGCCGGGGGCGGGCGAGCAGGTCGCGACCGAGGTCATGCTGCCGCGCGCCGCGGTCGAGCCGCTGATGATCGGCGGCAAGCCGATGCTGATCCCGGTGCTCGTCTTCGACGTCACCTATCATTGGGACGGCGAGGGTGACGCCTTCGGGCAGAATGCCGGCAGCTTCGTGCTCGGCCGCGAACAGGGCGCGAGCGGAAGCGAGAAGCTCGCGCCGCTGCCGCTCGACCACCCCAATCTGGTCGTCAACCGGCCGGGCGCGCGATCGACGGCGATCCGGCGCATTCAATAGGTTTTTCTGTTGCAGCGCAGCATGGACTGGGGCAGACCGCGACCGTGCTTGAAAAAGGGCACGCCGGGGCATAGGCTTGCCGTCCCCGGAAAGAAGAGAGCGACGCAGGACTGATCGCGGCGAGGGACAGGCAAGAAGGTCCCCGCACGGTCGCAACAGGAGCATGACATGGACGCCTTGGTCTCAACCGACTGGCTGGAACGCGAACTGGGGGCATCGGACCTGCGGGTGGTCGATGCGACGAAATTCATGACCGGAACCGATCGCGACGCGCGCGCGGAATATGAGGCGGGGCACATCCCCGGCGCGGTGTTCATGGACCTGGCCGAACTGGCCGACACGAACAGCACTATCGAGAATATGGCGCCGACCGCCGAGAAATTCGCGAGCCGCATGCAGTCGCTGGGGCTCGGCGACGGCAGCCGCATCGTCATCTACGACGACAGCCCGCTGAAGAGCGCGGCGCGCGCCTGGTGGTTGCTCAAGCTGTTCGGCGCGCACGACGTCGCGCTGCTCGACGGCGGGCTCGCCAAATGGAAGGCCGAGGGGCGTCCGCTCGAAATGGGCAAGCAGTCGCTCCGCCACCGCCACTTCACCGTGTGGCGCGACGCGAAGGCGGTCCGCACCAAGGAGCAGATGCTCGAAAATATCGCGAGCGGCGGCGAGCAGGTCGTCGACGCGCGTCCCGCGGCACGCTTCACCGGCGAAGAGCGCGACCCGCGTCCCGGCATGGCCCCCGGCCATATTCCGGGTTCGGTCAGCCTGCCGCACGCCAGCCTGTTCAACGCCGACGGCACCTGGAAGCGCGGCGATGAGCTCAAGGCCGCGTTCGACGCGGCGGCCGTCGATCTCGACAAGCCGCTGATCACCACTTGCGGCAGCGGCATGACCGCGACCGTCGTCGCCTTTGGCGCGCATCTTCTCGGCAAGGAGGATGTCGCGGTTTATGACGGGAGCTGGACCGAATGGGGCGCCGACCCGGCAACGCCGAAGGCGACCGGCGCGGCCTGAGCGGATCGGGGCGTGCGGGCGGTTCCGGCCCTCGCGCGCAGCGCCATTTCAATCTCACGCAAAGGCGCGAAGGAGAGGGGCTTTCCTTTGCGCCTTTGTGCCTTTGCGTGAGATTTTCTTTAAGGCGCGGCGTCGCGTTTTTGGTCTCACACAAAGACACAGAGAGGGCCGTTCATGCACGAAGCTCGCGCGCATGAACGGCCCTCTTTGTGTCTTTGTGTGAGATTTTGCGGGCCCGCTGCGCGGGCGGGAGGACGCCGCCCACTGGATTTTGCGCCGCGCTCCGCTAACAAGCGGGGATGAGCAAGAGCGACGATGACAGCCTCCGCCCCGCGACGAAACTGGTGCAGGGCGGGCGGCGGCCCGAATGGACCGGCGATCCGCGGCTCGGCGGCGGGGTCGTCAATCCGCCGGTGTGGCGTGCCTCGACGATCCTTTACGACAATATCGCCGACCTCAAGGCGCGGGGCCATGCGACGCACGACAAGCTCTATTACGGCCGGCGCGGGACGCCGACGGTTTGGGCGCTCGCCGATGCCTTGACCGGAATGGAGCCGGGGGCCGAGGGCACTCTGCTCTACCCCTCGGGAGTCGCGGCGATTTCGGCGGGGCTGCTCGCGCTGCTGTCGCCCGGCGACCATCTGCTGATGGTCGACAGCGCCTATGAGCCGACGCGCGCTTTCTGCACCGGTATGCTCGCGCGGATGGGGGTGCGGACGAGTTTCTACGATCCGCTGGTCGGCGGCGGCATCGCCGATCTGATCGAGCCCGAAACGAAGCTGATCTTCCTCGAATCGCCGGGCAGCCTGACCTTCGAGATGCAGGATATTCCCGCGATCACCGCCATCGCGCGCGAGCGGGGCGTGTTGACGATGCTCGACAACACCTGGGCGACGCCCTTGCTCTTCCCCGCGCTCGCGCACGGCGTCGACGTGACGATGATGAGCCTCACCAAATATGTCGGCGGACACAGCGACGCGATGATGGGCAGCCTGACCGCCACGAAAGCGGTGTGGCCGAAGCTGCGCCATGCGACCTATCAGCTCGGCCATGCGGTCTCGCCCGACGATTGCGCGCTGGTGCTGCGCGGCTTCAGGACCCTCGACGTGCGGCTGGCGCGGCACGGCGAGAATGGTCTTGCGGTCGCCAGGTGGCTTTCCGGCCGCGCCGAGGTGGGGCGCGTGCTGCATCCGGCGCTGCCGGGCGATCCGGGCCACGCTCTGTGGTCGCGCGACTTTGCGGGGGCCAGCGGCCTGTTCGGCTTCACGCTGAAGGGCGCCGACGACGCGGCGCGCGCGCGCTTCATCGACGCGCTCGCGCATTTCGGCATCGGTTTCAGCTGGGGCGGCTATGAAAGCCTGGCCGTGCCGGGCGATCCGCAGACGATCCGCACCGCGACGCGCTGGACCGACCCCGACGCGCTCGTCCGCCTGTCGATCGGGCTCGAAGATCCCGCCGACCTGATCGCCGACCTCGAACGCGGCTTCGCGGCGCTATGAGCGCGACGGAAAGCCTGCGCGACAGCATCGGCCGCGTCGTCGAGGCGATGCAGGCGATCGGGCTCGACGTCGGCTCCTATCGCCTGTCGCTCTATGGGCTGGTCTCGGCGATCATCGTCGCGGTGCTGCTGTGGATCGGGGTCAAGCTCGTGATGCGCGCGATCAAATGGCTGCTGCGCCGCAACACCCAGATTGACCAGGCGCAGCGGCTGCTCACCGAGAAGCTGATCGCGATCGCGCTCTTTTCCTTCGCGCTGCTGCTCGGCATCGACCTGCTCGGCATCGACCTGACGACGCTCGCGGTCTTTTCGGGCGCGGCGGGGCTCGCGATCGGCTTCGGCCTTCAGAAGACGGTCGGTAATCTGATCGCGGGGATCATCCTGCTGATGGACCGCTCGATCCAGCCGGGCGACGTGATCGTCGTCGGCGACGCCGCCTCGATGGGCAGCGGGCCGCTGCCCGGCGGGGTGCCCAATGTCGGGCGGGTCGCGAAGATCGGCGTGCGGGCGGTCAATATCGTCACCCGCGACGGCAAGAAGCATCTGATCCCGAACGAACTGCTGATGACCCAGCCGGTCGAGAACTGGAGCTATTCGAGCCGCGACGTGCGGGTACGGATGCGCATTCCCGTCGCCTATGAATGCGATCTGCGCGCGGCGCAGGCGATCATCGTCGAGGTCGCGAAGGCCAATCCGCGCATCCTCGCCGATCCCGAACCGGTGGTGTGGATCACCGCCTTCGGCGAACGCGCGGTCGAGCATGAGCTGCGCTACTGGATTTCGGACCCCGAATCGGGGCTCGGCAATATCCAGGGCGAGGTGTTCCTGGGGATATGGGAGCGCTTCAAGGCGGCGGGGATCCGCATCCCCTATCCGCGGCAGGATGTGCGGCTGGTCGAGCCGGTGGAGCGGGGCGAGTCGCCGAATTCCTGAGATTCGTCATTGCGAGCGAAGCGAAGCAATCCAGAGCCCGCGTAAACCGCTCTGGATTGCTTCGCTCGCAATGACGGCTGAAGGAGCGCTAAACGCTGTGCGCCTTGGCGCGCTCGATCCCGTCGAGGATGATCTGCTTCGCTTCGTCGACGTCGCCCCAGCCGCCGAGCTTGACCCATTTGCCGGGTTCGAGATCCTTGTAGTGGGCAAAGAAATGCTCGATCTGCTGGAGCACGATTTCGGGCATGTCCTTGTAGGTCCGGACCTTGTCGTAATAGGGAAAGGTCGCGCTGACGGGGACGCAGAGCAATTTTTCGTCGCCGCCGGCATTATCCTCCATCTTGAGCACGCCGATCGGGCGGCACTTGACCACCGCGCCCGCGACCACCGAGGTGCGCGCGACGACCAGCGCGTCGAGCGGGTCGCCGTCGTCGCCCAGCGTGTGCGGGATGAAGCCGTAATTGGCGGGATAGCGCATCGGGGTGTGGAGGAAGCGGTCGACGAACAGCGCGCCCGACGCCTTGTCGAACTCATATTTCACCGGCTCGCCGCCGATCGGCACTTCGATCAGCACGTTCAGGCTGTCGGGCGGGCTGTCGCCCGCGGGGATCAGGTCGATGCGCATGGGAGATGTCCTTTTGTATTTTTGGAATCGCGCGCGCCTTTAGCGCCGGATGGCGCGGAAAGTCGAGGCTATTAAGCCCCTCCCCTTCAGGGGAGGG
This sequence comes from Sphingopyxis sp., assembly GCF_025869345.1. Taxonomy (GTDB): domain Bacteria; phylum Pseudomonadota; class Alphaproteobacteria; order Sphingomonadales; family Sphingomonadaceae; genus Sphingopyxis. The sequence goes on along the minus strand of NZ_JAOZVW010000008.1, from coordinate 12,006 downwards.
GTTGGTGGGGGCTTGCGGCGCGGCGCAAGGCCGCTGGCCCCCACCCGCTGCGACTAGGCAGCAAGCTGCCAAGTCTCGCTGCCCTCCCCTTCAGGGGAGGGCGTATCTTCACGTCAGAGCGCCCGCTTCGACGCCAGCAGGCGGTCGAACCAGTCGGGTCCGGCGCCGGCCTTTTCGAGGTGCGGCCAGCGCAGCCCGCCATGATAGTCGATGTCGACCGTGCGGTAGCGCCCGCCGCGCTCGACGAGCAGGCTCACCGGGGTCTTGCCGTCGGCGGCGGCGCGGATCGCGGCCTCCATGCGGTCCTTGGCATAGGCGACGCCGTCAACCGCGACGATCTTCGTGCCGCCCACGATGTCGGCGCGAAAGGCGGGGCCATCCCACAGGATGCTGCCCGCGACGCCGTCCTTGTCGATCACCATGCCGAGCGAATGGGTGAGGTCGTAATTTTTCGCGCGGGCCATGCGGCCGCGGTCATAGGCGTTCGGTGTGTCGCGCCAGACGAGCCGGTATCCCGCGCGCTCGATCCCCGCCACCGGCGCGGGCTGGCCAGGAAGCTGCATATGCTCGTGCAGGAATTTCGCCCAGTCATAGGGGTGGACGGCGTTCAGCGCCGCGACGACGTCGTCGAAATCATAGGTGACCTCGCCCCAGTCGCCGGCCTTGCCGCCGAAAAAGCTCCGCGCGAAATCGTCGAGGCTTTTCCGGTCGTTCGTCGCCTGGCGGATGATCATGTCCGCCTCCAGCCACATCAGCGAGCCTTCGTTGTAATAATCCTCGGTGCGCGTCGCGCTGGGGAAGGGGCGGGGCTTGCGCGCCGCGATGACGGGGTCGAGCGTCGTATCCTCGACCGAACGCCAGTCGCGGCCCGGCTGGATGCTGTAGTAAGCGGCGTTGGTCGCCCATTCGGACAGGATCATGTCCTTCGACTGCATCCCCGAGCGGCCCGCGAGGACGAGGTCCCAGAAGCTCGTCTGCCCTTCATAGACCCAGAGGAGATTGCCCTGCATCGGGGTGCGGAAATCGGGGGTCCAGAGCTTGGCGGGGCGGCGGTATTTGCCGTTCCAGCTATGGGTGAACTCGTGCGGCAGCAGTCCGCGCAGCGTCTCGCCCTCGTCCCATTTGGTGAAATATTCGGGGCTGCTGCTGTTCTCGCTGCTGCGATGATGTTCGAGCCCGATGCCGCCGAGTTCGTCGGTCAGCGCGAGCAGAAATTCGTAGCGGTCGAAATGACGGGTGCCGAACAGCGCCACCGCCTCCGCCACCAGCGCGGCGTGGCGCGCGATCTGGTCGGGCTTGGCCTCCAGATATTGGGCCTCGTCGGCGACGACGTTCAGCGTGACATTCTGCCCCAGATCCCATTTGCGGTAATAGCGGCCTGCGAACATCGGACTATCGACCAGCGTCTCATAGCTGGTCGGTGCATAGCTGTAGCGGTTGCCCGAAACCTTGAGCCCGTCGAGCGCCGCCGCGCCGGTCCAGCCGTCGGGCAGCGTCACGTCGAGCTGCACCGGAATGTCGCGGGTGAAAATGCCCGCGGGATAAAGGCTCACCTGCTCCCATTGCAGATTCATCATCGCCGGGGTGACGACGACGCGGCCTTCGCTCGTCCGCGTCGGCGACAGGAAATCGAAGGCGACGTCGATGCTCTTCGCGCCCGCGGGCACGTCGATGTCGAAAGCATAGACATCGGTCGGCTGGCGCGTCCAGCCCAGCAACTTGCCGCCAGCGCTCGCCTTGAAGCCCGCGATCTCGGCGATCGCGCCGCGCGGGGCGTGCTTGCCGGGAAGCCATTGCGGATAGAGCAGGGTGAGCTTGCCCGATTTGGCGACCGGGATCGTCTGCCGGACGTGGAAGATGCCGCGCATGAAGTCGGTGGCATCGACCCGGAGCAGCATCGTCCCCGGCCAGGGCTTGTCGGCGGGCAGCGGGATGACGTGCGGCTGGACCACCGGCTGCGGACGGCTGTTGCCGTCCTCTGCGTGTGCAGGGGTGGTGAGAGCGATGAGGGCGGCTGCGATCAAGCGTGTCTTTTGCATGATGGCTCTCTGCCGGGAAAAGCTCTTTTCTACAACCTTCTCCCCTTGCGGGAGAAGGATACGCAGCCTTGGCGCGAAGCGCCTAGGCGCAGTTGGATGAGGGGTTGCGGTCGCTCAGCGACCGCGCGAGCCAGTGGCTCGCAACCCCTCACCCAGCTTCGACTAGGCAGCAAGCTGCCAAGTCTTCGCATCCCTCTCCCGCAAGGGGAGAGGGGGCTTTGCGCAATATGCAAAATCGACTAGACGCCGCGGCCATGAGCAAGGACAAATCCGCCAAAATCCCGACGCCGCAGCCGGTGCGCGGCACCCAGGATATGCTCGGCGATTTCGCCGACCGCTTCGGCCATGTCGTCGATGCGTTCGACCGGGTGCGCCGCCTCTATGGCTTCAAGCGGGTCGAGGTGCCGGTGATCGAGCCGACTGCGGTGTTTGCGCGCTCGCTGGGCGAAACGACCGACGTCGTGTCGAAGGAAATGTATAGCTTCGAGGATCGCGGCGGCGAATCGATCACGCTGCGGCCCGAATTCACCGCGGGGATCGCGCGCGCCTACATCACCAATGGCTGGCAGCAGTTCGCGCCCCTCAAGGTGGCGACGCACGGCCCGCTGTTCCGCTACGAACGGCCGCAGAAGGGCCGCTATCGCCAGTTCCACCAGCTCGACGCCGAAATCATCGGCAGCGACAGCCCGCTCGCCGACGCCGAACTGCTGATCTTCGCCGACCAGCTTCTGAAGGATCTGGGCGTCGCCGAGGGCGTGACCTTGACGCTCAACACGCTCGGCGACGCGGACAGCCGCGAGGCATGGCGTTCGGCGCTGGTCGAACATTTCATGGGCCATCGCGCGAGCCTCAGCGAGGATAGCCTCGCGCGGCTCGACAAGAATCCGCTGCGCATCCTCGACAGCAAGGATGTGCAGGACCGCCCGGTCGCCGACAGCGCGCCCGACATCGATGCCTATCTGACGAGCGAGGCGCAGGATTTCTTCGGCGCGGTGACCGCCGGGCTCGACGCGGCGGGCGTCGCGTGGGAGCGCAACGCGCGGCTGGTGCGCGGGCTCGACTATTATCGCCATACCGCGTTCGAGTTCGTCACCGACCGGCTCGGCGCGCAGGGCACGGTGCTCGGCGGCGGGCGTTACGACGGGCTGATCGAGACTCTGGGCGGTCCGCCGACCCCGGCGGTCGGCTGGGCGGCGGGGATCGAGCGGCTAGCGATGCTGCTGCGGGAAGGAATCAGCAATAGCCTCGACGTGGCAATCGTCGTGGAAGACAACAAACTTATCCCGCAAGCCATGAAATTCGCATCCGCATTGCGGGCGACGAATCCAGAGTCTGACGAACGTCGAGAAGGCTTCTCGGTGGAGCTTATTTATTCAGGCTCAGAAAATAAGCGCTTTGAAAAGGCGAGAAAGCTCGATCCGAAGGTTATGCTTATCTTGAACGCTCATGTTTTGGATGACCGGGCGATAGGGAATGTCCGTTTGAGAGCCGCTGATAATGAGATGCGCGGATTCACCATGTATCGATTGGCGAAGCAAATCGCGGAAGACTATAAATATTTCGGTCCAAAGGATAACAACACTCTGGAATCGGGTGCTGATTTCCCGCTCATTCCTAAACATCTCGCATGACCTCGGTTTCCGAAAAACAGATCGATGCCATCATCGAACGCCACGCCGCCTTGCAGGCGCGGATGGCGACGGGCGACATGGCGCCCGCCGATTTCGTCGCGGCGTCGAAGGAGTTCGCCGAGCTCGAACCCGTCGCGAAAGCCGCCGGGGAAGTGACGCGGTTGCGCGGCGAACTCGTGTCGCTCACCGAGATGCTCGCCGACCCCGAAATGAAGGCGATGGCGGCCGAGGAACTGCTTGCGGTCGAGGGCGCCTTGCCCGCCGCCGAGCACGATCTTGCGATCAGGCTGCTCCCGAAGGACGTCGCCGACGAGCGCGCCGCGATGCTCGAAATCCGCGCCGGGACCGGCGGCGACGAGGCGGCGCTGTTCGCGGGCGACCTGCTCCGCATGTACAGCCGCTATGCCGACGCGCAGGGCTGGAAGGTCGAGGTCATCTCGGCGAACGAGGCCGAGGTCGGTGGCTATAAGGAAGTCGTCGCGAGCGTCGCGGGGCAGGGCGTGTTCGCCAAGCTCAAATTCGAAAGCGGCGTCCACCGCGTCCAGCGCGTCCCCGTCACCGAAAGCGGCGGGCGCATCCACACCAGCGCCGCGACCGTCGCGGTGCTGCCCGAGGCCGAGGAAGTCGATGTCGCGATCAATGACGGCGACCTCAAGATCGATATCTATCGCGCGTCGGGGGCGGGCGGGCAGCACGTCAACACCACCGATTCGGCGATCCGCATCACCCATATCCCGACCGGGCTCGTCGTGATCCAGCAGGACCAGCGCAGCCAGCACAAGAACCGCGCCAAGGCGATGCAGGTGCTGCGCGCGCGGCTCTATGACCTCGAGCGCGAGAAGATTCACAGCGCCGAGGCGTCGGCGCGCAAGTCGATGGTCGGGTCGGGCGACCGCTCCGAACGCATCCGCACCTATAATTTCCCGCAAGGGCGCGTGACCGATCATCGCATCAACCTGACCCTCCACCGCCTGCCCGAGATATTGGAAGGGCAGATGGACGAACTGATCGACGCGCTGATCGCCGAGGATCAGGCGCAGCGGCTGGCGGGGCTGGGTGACTGACCGGAAAAACGCCGTTCGCATCGAGCGAAGTCGAAATGCGTCTTGGTTTGGTGTGATTCCGATGGGTGTCTCGACTTCGCTCGACACGAACGGAATTTGAGATGGGCGCGATAGCCGATGTCCTTCGCAAGGCCGCGGCGCGGCTCGCGGCGGTGTCCGATACATCGCGCCTCGATGCCGAACTGCTGATGGCGCACGCGCTTGGAGTCGAGCGGCAGGCGCTCTTGCTCGATCCGTCGCGGTTCGGTGAGCCCGCGGGTTTCGCGGCGCTGATCGAACGGCGCATGGCGAACGAGCCGATCGCCTATATCGTCGGCTATCGCGATTTCTGGACGATTCGCGTCGAGGTCGGCCCCGGCGTGCTGATTCCGCGCCCTGACAGCGAGGCGCTGATCGAGGCCTGTCTCGATATCCGCCGCGAAAGGGGCGGCGGCTGGCCGCGCCGCATTCTCGATCTCGGAACCGGCCCGGGCACGCTGCTGCTTGCGGCGCTCAGCGAGTTTTCCGATGCGACGGGGCTTGGCGTCGATGCGTCGGAATATGCGCTCGCTTATGCCCGCGACAATGCCGAAGCGCTTGGCCTCGCCGACCGCGCGTCGTTCCTGCCGGGCGATTGGGGCGTGGGGGTGGAGGGGCCGTTCGACCTCATTCTTTGCAATCCGCCCTATATTGCCGAAACCGAAACGCTGATGCCCGACGTCGCCGATCACGAGCCGGCCGAAGCCTTGTTCGCCGGTGTCGACGGGCTCGACGATTACCGCCGGATCATCCCCGATCTGCCGCGCCTCCTGACGATGGATGGCATGGCGATCCTTGAAATCGGGCATCGACAACGCATATCGGTAACCGAGCTTGCCGAAGCAGCGGGATTCGCCGTCCGATGCAGACAGGATCTGGGCGGCCGCGACAGGGCGCTTTTGCTGACCCGCGCCTGACCGACCCGCACAATTATTTTCTTGGTTTCCGCCGCAAAGCGCTGTAGGGGCGGCTCACAGACCCGACCGGGGTCCCTTGATGGTCCGGCTGGTCTGTTTCCCAATTACGATGCTGGTGCGGGGCCGTGGGGCCCGGCGCAAGCGGTAAAGGGCAAGAACCGCGCGGGTAGCGCGGGCGCGACGCGCAAATGGCGCGGTCGGCCAAAAGGGGTTGGCGTAGCTTATTAGCTTATCAGGATGTCTCAGTTGAACATGAACAACCGACAGAGCGGTCGCCGTCGCGGCCGCAACAACAACGGCAGCAACAATAATCGCTCGCAGTCGGGCGGCCGGGGTGGTGCCGACCAGGCCAATCGCATCGACAGCCGCGCGCGCGGCAATGCGGCCCAGATGATCGAGAAATACCGCAATCTCGCGCGCGACGCGCAGCTTTCGGGCGATCGGGTCCAGACCGAATATTATCTCCAGTTCGCCGACCATTATTTCCGCGTGCTGAGCGATTTCCGCGCTCGCCAGGAAGAAAAAGCGGCGGCGAACGGGCAGGAGCGCAGCCCCGACCGCCATCGCGAAATTCGCGGCGTCGAGGATTTCGACGGCCATGACGACAGCGACTTCGAGGCCGATGTCCCCGCCGAGCGCACCGAGAGCAGCCGCGACAATCGCGAACGGCAGAGCGGTGATCGCAATGGTGGCGAACGCCGCGACGAGGACGACAATCGCGGCAATCGCCAGCCGCGCGAGCGCGGCAACAACCGCCGCGACCGCGACGAGAATCGTGCCCAGCCGGCCGAGGCCGGGGATGGCGGCGAGGCCGCGGCCGAGGAAGCGGCGCCCGCGCCGCGTGCCAATCGCCGCGGTCCGCGCCGCGCCCGCCCGGCCGACGCCGAAGAGGGCAATGCCGGCATCGACACCGCGGTGCTGCCGCCCGCGATCGGGCGCCCTGAGCCTGCCCCCGAAGCGAATGCGGCGGACAGCGCCGATACTGCCGCGGAAGCGCCCGCGCCCAAGCCGCGCCGCACCCGCCGCACGCTGGCGGCGCGCGATACCGGGGTCGAAGCGGCCGAATAAGCCCGCGATTTCGCGCTGGTTTTTGTGAAGAACATGCCATAGCTTCCCCCGGACAGCCGTTCGGGGGAGCTTTTTATGCGCGCTTTGACAGTCCCTTGTTTTCTGGCGCTGGCGCTCGCCGCCGGCCCCGCCGCGGCGCAGGATGCCGCCGCGGGCAACGCGCAGGGCGACGTTGCCGTCACCATATACAATAATGGCCAGTCGCTGGTGCAGGACGATCGCCAGCTCAGCGTCACGCGCGGACGCAACCGCATCGAATTTCCCGATGTGTCGGCGCGCATCCGGCCCGAGACGGTGACGCTGTCGGGTCCGGGGCTCGGCATCGTCGAGCAGAATTTCGATTTCGACCTGCTGACCCCCGACAAGCTGATGGACAAGGCGGTCGGCCAGTCGATCACGCTCGTCCGCACGAACCCCGCCACCGGCGCCGAAAGGAGCGAGCGTGCGAAGGTGCTCGCGGCGAACGGCGGCATCGTGCTCCAGATCGGCGAGCGGATCGAGGTGCTGCGCGACGACGGCCTGCCGGTGCGCGCGGTGTTCGACCGGCTGCCGCCCAATCTGCGCGCGCGTCCGACGCTGTCGGTCACCGTCGACGCCGCCGATGCGGGGACGGTTCCGGCGCGTCTCTCCTATCTGACCCCCAATCTCGGCTGGACCGCCGATTATGTCGCGCTGTTCGATGCCGCGAAGGGCGCGATGGACATTCAGGGCTGGGTGACGCTGACCAACAGCACCGGCACGACCTTCACCAATGCGCGCACCTTGCTCGTCGCGGGCAATCCGGGCGGCGGGGGCGGTTTTCGGCAGCTCGGCGGCGCGATGGATTCGGCGGGGACCGAGAGCAATGATCGCGAGCGGCTCGGCGACTATTATCTCTACCCGCTCGCCGAGCGGACGACGATCGCCAATGCGCAGCAGAAGCAGGTGAGCTTCCTCGACGTGAAGGGCGCGCCGGCGCGCTCGACCTATGAATATGTCAACAACTGGCTCGGCAGCAGCACCGAACCCGTCAGCACCGCGAGCGTGCTGCGCTTCTCGACCTCGAAGCAGGGCGGGCTCGGCGACCAGCTGCCGGCGGGGACGATCCGCGTCTATATGCGCGATGCACGCGGCGATCCGCAGTTCATCGGCGAAAATAGCATCGGCCATACGCCGATGGGATCGGCAATGTCGCTGCGCACCGGCGACGCCTTCGACGTCAAGGTGCAGACGACCGTCGTGTCGCGCACCCGCAAGGGCGATTCGCGCTGGGTGACGAAGATGAAATATGTCGTCAGCAACGCGCGGCCCGAGCCGGTGACCGTGCTCGTCGCGCAGGACGGGCTTTATGGCGACGTGCGGATCGGCGACGAAAGCCTGAAAAGCGAGCGCGTCTCGGCCGGCCGGGTCGAATGGCAGGTGCCGGTGAACGCCAACGGCAAGGCCGAACTGACCGCCACGTTCGACACGCGTTATTGAGGGCGGCGGCATGGCGCGGGCCTGGCCCCTGCTGATCGTCGCGGCGGCGCTGCTGGTGCCGGTGCCGGCGCTCGCCCAAGCGGCAGCGCCCGAGCGGCCGGTGGTCGTCTCGGCACAGATCGCCGATGTCGCGGTGACCGTCTATCGCGCGCCGAATCGCGGCGGCGGCGCGATCGATCCCAAATGGCCGCAGGGCTTTGCTTTCATTACCGAGACGCGCAAGGTGACGCTTCCGGCCGGCGTGTCGGTGCTGCGCTTCGAGGGGGTGGCCGAAGGGCTGCTTCCCGAAACCGCGGTGGTGAGCGGGCTTCCCGATGGCGTGATCGAAAAGAACCGCGATGCCCGGCTGCTCTCCCCCGCCGGACTGGTCGACGCTTATCTGAAGCGCAGCGTGACGCTGCGACGCACGAACCGCGCGACGGGCAAGGTGGTCGAGCAGGAGGCGCTGATCCAGGCCGGACCGAACGGCGGGGTGATCGTCGAGACCGCGAACGGCTATGAAGCGCTCGGCTGTTCGGGGCTTCCCGAGCGGATGCTCTATGCCCGCGTGCCGAAGGATCTGTCGGCGAAGCCGACGCTGTCGGTGCTGGTCGAAAGCAAGGCGGCGCGGACGGTGACCGTCCAGCTCCTCTATCTGGCCGAGGGGTTCGACTGGGCGGCGAACTATGTCGCCGACCGCGCCGCCGACGGCAGGACGCTGGGGCTGACCGGCTGGATCACCGTCGCCAACGGCGGGGTGACGAGCTTTCCCAAGGCGCAGATGAACGTCATCGCGGGGCGGCTGAACAAGATGTACAGCCCGCCGCTCCCGCGCAGCACGCCGGGGCCGCTGGTGCTCAAATGCTGGCCGATGGATATCACCAGCACGCATCCGCTGTGGAGCCTGCCGCCGATCATCGAATATGAAAAGGCATATGCGGAGGATGCAGCGATGGCGGTGGTCGTCACGGCGCGGCGCCGCGACCGCGCCTATGCGCCGCCGCCGCCGCCCGCTCCTCCTCCCCCACCGCCGCCACCCCCACCGCCGCCGCCGGAGGATTTGGGCGATCTCAAATTCTATCGCATCCCATTCCGCGTCGATATTTCGGCGAAGGGGCAGAAGCAGGTCGCGCTACTCGCGAGCGACAAGGTCGCGGTCGAACAGCTTTATGCCGGGACGCTCTCTCAATATTATGGCGGACGCCCCGTGCCGCTGACGATGCGGCTGCGGGTGCAGAATCGCGAATCGGACGGGCTCGGTTTCGCGCTGCCCGCCGGCATGGCGGCGGTGTTCGAGACGGTCAGCGGGCGCCGCCTGCTCGTCGGCGAGGCGAAGATCGGGGACAAGGCGAAGGACGAACGCGTCGATTACGATATCGGAACGAGCCCGGCGGTGCAGATGCAGACCCTCGTGCAGGTCGATCCCGACGACAAGGCGCGCCGGCTGTGGCAGGTCACGCTGACCAACGCGCGGCCTTTCGATGCCGAGGTCGAGATGCTGATCCCTCTGCGCATCGACCCCGAACCCGAGGGATGGGAACGGCGCGGCGATTCGTGGGTGTGGCGCGTCCGCGTTCCGGCGAACGACCGGATCGTTCAGACGTTTCGCGTGAAGTGAGCGTCAGACCGGCGGCAGCGGCCGCGGGCGGTGATTCGCGTCGAGCGCGACGAAGGTGAACACGCCCTCGGTCACCTTCACCTCATTCTCGCCGCGGTCGCGGGTCGCCACGACTTCGAGTCGAATCGCGAGCGAGGTGCGGCCGCGCCGTTCGATATGGGCATAGATGGAAATGATGTCGCGCAGCAGGATCGGCGCGATGAACTCCATCGTCTCGATCGCGACCGTCGCGACGGCGCCCTGCGCCTCGCGCCCCGCGACGATGCCGCCGGCGATGTCCATCTGGCTCAGCACCCAGCCGCCGAAGATATGGCCGTTGGCGTTGATGTCGGCGGGGCGGGGGACGACGCGCAAAATCGGGTCGCGCGGGGGCGAGTCGGCCGCCCTATCGATCATGATTCATGTCCGGATCGTCCGCGAAGGGATCGTCGATCGCCTCGTCGTGGCCGCTGCCGCTCGACAGGAAAACGAGCCCCATCAGCGCGGCGCCGAGCATCACCGACAGGCCGACCCCCGCCGCGGTCGCGATGACCATATGGATGGTGAACTGGTCGCCCAGCGTATAGCGCAGCCAGGCGAGCGCGATGATCACCGCCACGAACGAGACGAGCGCCATGCCGCGCATCAGGCGGCGATAGCGCGCCCAGGCGATATCCGACGTCGAGCGGTCGTCGAGCGGCGAGTGTTTGACCATGGGCCTTCCATGAACCAAGCGAGCGCGAAGGCCAAGCGGCAATGGAGGCACTGGGCAAAGGGGGGCAGGGGGCGGGGGGCAGAAGCCGGTTTCGGCATTGCCGCGAATCATGTTAGGCTTTGCCGGCAACGGACGAGAACAAGGGAGCGGCACCTATGACGATCGGAGCGATTCTTCACGGACGCGTGAGCGCGGTGATTTCGGCGCGGCCCGGCGATACGGTGCGCGCGGTGATCGATCTGCTCGCCCAGCACCGCATCGGCGCGGTGCCCGTGGTGGAGGGCGATTCGATCGTCGGCATATTTTCGGAGCGCGACCTGGTGCGACTCATGTCTTCCTATGGCCCCGAGGCGCTCGATCGCAGTCTCGACGAGGTGATGACCAAATCGCCCGTCACCTGCGATTCGGGCATGGCGGTCATGGGGGCGCTGTCGCAGATGACGCAAAAGCGCATTCGTCACCTGCCGGTCGTCGACGGCGGGCGACTCGTCGGATTCGTTTCGATCGGCGACCTCGTCAAATATCGCATCGACCGGATCGAAGCCGAAGCGGCGGCGATGCGCGACTATATCGCGTCATAGCGGTCGGTTTCGCGGGCGTCGGCGGAGGCGCACGACGACGCAAGGCATGTCGAGGAACGCCGCGCGTTCGAGGAGCCGAAGCGGCGCGTTGTATAAAGATATAGGAAATCGCGCCGAGCGCGGCATTGCGCGGCCGTCCGAACGCTCACCGGATTCGAAACGGATCGCCCGAATCGCCCTGCGCGCACGCGCGAATCGCCGGCCGTTGAGAAAGGCGAGGAGGGGCAGGAGGAGCTCCGCCATCGCGAAAAGCGCATAATCGGCCGGAGCGAGCCGTCGAATCACGGGCGAAGTAGGGGCGGCGGCGAATGGTCTGGGCGAGAATCCGGCTGTCCGAATGACGGATGATGGCGCTGCGCACCGGCTTCCCGAGGCGTCCCGGTTTTGCCTTTCGGCCTCGAAACCCTTGAATTCCGCGCTTTCGCCCCCATTTTCCTTTTTCAAACCGGGGATTTCCGGGGCGCCCAACAACTTTTGAAACAAAATTGCAAAAAGGTTGTTGACGCGAATCACCGAGGGGCCTAGAGGCCTGTTCACCGGACGGGGCGCGGCGCCAGACGCCACGCTCCAGCCGGTCGCCAACAGATACGGACAGATGTCCCCCGATAGCAATAGCGGGGAACGGCAACTGTCCGCTGTTTCTTGTCGGTGAGCTCTTTGACATTGTGATTGTCGATGAAGGGACATGTGGGCGGCGGCCCTGGGTCTTGCAGCTTTAAGGTGCAAGGTGCTCAGGATAAAAAGCCAAGCCTGACCTGCATGTCTTACACGTTTCCATAACGTGGAAGCAGCCTTTTCGAAGGTTGCTTCTTGTGTAGGCCAGGCTCCTTAAAATGAGCGGGTTTGCGAGGGATATTCCACCTTTGCAGATTCGAACATCAAACTTGAGAGTTTGATCCTGGCTCAGAACGAACGCTGGCGGCATGCCTAACACATGCA
>NZ_JAOZVW010000007.1 GCF_025869345.1 Sphingopyxis sp. | reverse complement strand
GTCCAATAAATCTCGCACGAAGGCACAAAGGCACGAAGAAAGCTGGATTCCCGCTTTCGCGGGAATGACGAAATGAATGGGTTTTGACCCTAACGGCACACCGTCCACCCCAGCGGCCGCGCCGCCAGGTCGAGGTGGAAATGATTGGCGTGCGCGGCATTGTGGTCGGGCGACAGCACCGTGCTGAACAATCCGCACGACCCGTCGCGCACCGCGTGCAGGAATTCGCTCCGCACATCCTCGTCCCTCCAGTCATTGAGCAGCGAGACGCGCGTGCCGTCGGCGAGGATGAAGGCGGAGATGTCGATCGCATTGGCGGTCGAATGCTCGCTCTGCGCGCTTTGCCCCGCGATCTCGCGGCAATTATAGCTGCCGAGATTTTCGAGTTCGACGACCCGCTGCCCGAAATATTTCCGCGCCGCCGGCTGCACGACATCGCGCGTCCAGAGCGCCATCGCCGCGGTCACCGCGCAGCCCGGCGCCGCATTCGCGGGGCGCATCGTCGGCACCAGCCGGTCGCCGGTCAAGATCATGCGCTGGCTGGCGCGGCATATCCCCTGCCCCACCACCGGGCGCCGCAGATAGCCCGCCTTGGCGCGGTCGAACGCCGCGAAGCAGGCGGCATCGTCGGCGGCAAGCCCCACCAGCTTGCGATGCGTCGCCCAGCCCTGCGGCTGGTCGAGTTCGAAGCGTGCGCCGGGGAAATGCTCGGGATGCGCCTTCGCCCACCCGATCGCCCGGATCGCGCCGAGCGTCAGCAGCACGGCGACGGCGAACCAGATCAGATAGGGGCGCAGGCCTGTCATGCGCCCCAGATGGGACATTCCCGGCCTTCAGACAACAGCACCGCCCCATGCAGCGAGGCAGATACCGCTTGACGGATCGTCATTGCGAGCGAAGCGAAGCAATCCAGAGCGGCTTGCCACACCCTGGATTGCTTCGCTTCGCTCGCAATGACGGACTTGGTGATAGTCGCCCTCGCGACAACAATATATTCGCTCAAAGCGGCTCGAACGTCACCGTCAGCCCGTCTTTCGGGCGCGGGATCGGGAGCATCTGCCATTCGGGCGCATAGCCGTCGCGCACGACGATCCGATGCGTCGTCACGACATGGTGGAAGAAGATTTTCGCCTGCATATAGGCGAAGTGCAGCCCCAGGCACATGTGCGCGCCGCCGCCGAAAGGAACCCAGGCATATTTGTGCCGCTCGCGCGTCGCCTCGGGCGCGAAGCGCATCGGGTCGAACGTTTCGGGGTCGGGCCAATGCTCCTCCATCATGTGCGTGAAGGCGGGGCTCACCCCGACGCTGGTGCCGGCAGGGATGCGGTAGCCGCCGAACTCGAAATCCTTGAGCGCGCGGCGCGGGAAGGTCGGCACCGGCGGCACGAGGCGCAGCGATTCCTTGAACGCCCACTCGGTCATTTCCAGCTCGCCGAGGCCGTTGTGCCCGACGCCCTCGCCCGCGGGCGCGACGCTCAGCATCTCCTCACGCAGCCGGTCCTGCCATTCGGGGTGCCTGGCGAGCTGCCAGACCATCGTCGTGACCGAGCTGGTGATGGTGTCGTGCGCCGCCATCATCAGGAAGTTCATATGATCGACGATCGCGTCGACGGGCAGATAATTGCCGTCATCGTCCCTGGCGCGGCAGATCTGGCTGAAGATGTCTTCGCCCGCGCCCTCGCGGCGCTCGGGCACCATGCGTCCGAAATAATCGACCAGAAAGGCGCGTCCCTTCGCGCCGCGGCCCATTGCGGTGAAGGGCAGCGGGCGGCGGACGACGCCGATCGACGCCTGCACCATGTCGACGAACGCCTTGTTGACCTTGTCGGCCTCCGGTCCCCACGGAATGCCGAGAAAGCTGGTCGCGGCAAGGTCGAGCGTCAGTTCCTTGATCGCGGGATAGAATTGGAACGACTTGCCGCTCCACGCCGCAACGCGGTCGCGAATCCCCTCGTTCAGCGAATCGGCATAATGGCGCATCGGTTCGGGTTTGAAGGCGACCGACAGCACCTTGCGGTCGGCGCGATGCTTCTCGAAATCCATCAACATCAGCCCGCGCGGGAAGAGCAGGTTGAGCACCGGCCCCCAGCCCTGTTCGGACGAGAAGATCTTGTCGCGGTCGAACATGATGAGTTCGTTCGCCTCGGGCCCGTGCAGCGCGACGCTGCGCCCGCCGAAGCTGTTGTTGCGATAGACCCGGCCATATTTGGCGACCATCCGCCGCGCGAAGCCCGGGTAGTCGCGCAATTGTTCGAGCGTATTGCCGATCACCGGCAGGCCGTCCTCGCCCGGAATATGATCGAGCAGGCTCTCGGGGCCGCGCGGTAGCCAATGCGCCGTATCGGGCCCGAACCGGCTTTCCGACCATGTCAATTTCGCGGGGGCATTCATGCGCGAGACCTCGTCCATCGTTGCAATCGGCCGGAGGCTATCGAACTACTGACATCAATGCAAGTAACGCCGTGTCGGCCCGCGCGCTCCATTCACCGCAAATTCAACTCGACTCGCGCAATCTGGCACTCAAGATGACGGGTCGCATCCGTTGACCCTCCAAAGGACAAGACCATGCCTCAGAATCTCAGGCGCTCTCTCTCCATCGCGCTCGGCGCGCTCGCGACGACGACGCTCGGCGGCTGCTATTATGGCGACGTCTACGGCAGCAGCTATGCCTCGGGCGGCGACTGCGCGTCGCGCTATGGCTCCGATTATTACGACAGCGACGGCTATGCCTATGACGACGGCTATGGCTATGATTGCTACGACGCCGCCGATTACAGCGGCGGCTTCGCGCAGATCGGCTTCGGCGGCGGCTGGTACGACGATTATTATTACCCCGGCTACGGCATGTGGCTCTTCGACAGCTATCGCAACCGCTATCCGCTGCGCGGCCAGTATCTGAACTATTGGGGCGGCCGCCGCGCCTGGTGGAAGCATCACAAGGATCGCCCGAACGGCGGCAACTGGACGCCGAGGCCCGGTCAGGGAAGCCATGACGGCAAGCCCGGCCGCCCCAGCGGCTGGAATCACGGCGATCGCGACGGTTCGCACGGAAGACCTCCGGCCGGGACGAAGCCCGGCACGCCGCCGCCGACCGCCGTCAATCCGAACCGCCCCGATCGCGGCCCCGGTGCCGCGCGTCCTTACCAGCCGCGACCGGGTGGCCCTGGTGACGCGCGCCCGCCGCGTAACTGGTCGCCGGGTGCGAACGGCCCGCGCCGCCCGCAGGCCACAGCCCCCGCACCGGCGACGCCGCCCGCAGCACGGCCCTCCGCGGCAAGGCCGGCCGCGCCCGTCGCACGCCCCGCCCCGCCGCCGGCCGCGCCGCGACGGGCAACGCCCCCCAGGCGGCCGGACAGCCGCCACGAACGGCCGCAATAATCGCCGGCACCATCAACGATCGGCGGGCGGCCCCTTACGCTCGTCGATCACCATATCCTCGGCCAGATCGAGCCCGCGCGCGCCGCGATGCGCGGTGTGCGCGGGGGCGTGCGGGCGCTCGGCGTCGACCGGCTCCTCGACCTCCAGCATCCCTTCCCATTTGGTGATGACGCTGGTCGCGACCGCGTTGCCGACGACATTGGTCGCGGTGCGGCCCATGTCGAGGAAATGATCGATCGCAAAGACGAGCGCGACCCCTTCGACCGGCAGATCGAACATCGCCAGCGTCGCGGTGATGACGACCAGGCTGGCGCGCGGCACCGCCGCAATCCCTTTCGACGACACCATCAGCGTCAGCAGGATCAGGATCTGCGTCGTGATCGACAGCTCGATGTCATAGGCCTGCGCGATGAAGATCGTCGCGAAGCTGGCATACATCATCGACCCGTCGAGATTGAAGCTGTAGCCCAAGGGTAGCACGAAGCCCGAAATGCGGCGCGGCACGCCGAAGCGGTCGAGCTGCTCGAACAGCTTGGGCATCGCCGCCTCCGACGAGGCGGTCGAGAAAGCGATCAGCAGCGGCTCGCGGACATAGCGGATGAGCGAGAAAATACGCGCGCGCAGAAAAATCGCCCCGGCGCCGAGGAGCAGCGTCCAGAGCAGCACCAGCGCGATATAAAATTCGGTCAGCAGCTCGGCATAGGTGCCGAGGATGGCGAGCCCATATTGCGCGACGACCTTTGCCAGCGCCCCGAACACCGCGAGCGGCGCAAGGAGCATGACATAACCGGTGATCTGGAGCATCAGCTCGGCCAGCGCCTCGGCGCCGCGCACCAGCGGCTTGCCCTTCTCCCCGATCGCGGTCAGGCCGATCCCCGCGAACAGCGCGAAGACGAGGATCTGGAGCACATTATTCTCCGCCATCGCCTGCACGACGTTCTTGGGAAAGATGTGCTCGATGAACTCGAACAGGTCGAGCTTCTTGACCTCACCGACCTCGGCGGTCGAATGCGCCCCGACCGCCAGATGGAGCCCCGCGCCGGGTTCGAGCAGATTGACCATGACGAGGCCGAGGCTGATCGAAACCAGGCTGGCGAGGATGAACCAGGCGAGCGCGCGGGTGCCGATGCGGCCCAGCGCCGAACTGTCGCCCATATGTGCGATACCCGCGATGAGCGTGCCGAGAATCAGCGGCGCGACGAGCATCTTGATCAGGTTGAGGAAGATGGTGGCGAGCGTGCCGAAACCGCGCAGCCAATATTCATAAGCCTGGCTGTCGGCCGGCACGAAGCTTCGCACCGCGAATCCGACGACGATGCCCAAAACCATGCCGATCAAGATGAAAACCGTAAGGCGACGCGCCATCCAATACTCCCCTGTCCCGCCGATGCGGTTGCTATCGGGCGGGGGTAACAGGCTGATTGGCCGCGGGCAATCTCAGGTCAGGAAAAACACGATCGCGAGGCAGGTCGATACGCCGGTGATGATGTTCAGCGGCACGCCGATCCGGACGAAATCGACGAAGCGATAATCGCCGGCGGCATAGACGATCGTGTTGGTCTGATAGCCGATCGGCGTCGCGAAACAGGCCGACGCGCCGATCATCAGCGCGATCACCAGCGGCCGCGGGTCGACGCCGAGTTCGGCCGCGATCGCAAGCGTCACCGGGGTCATCAGCGCCGCGACCGCATTGTTGCTGAGCAGTTCGGAGAGGAGCAGCGCAAAGAAATAGATGCCGAAGACCAGCACCCAGGGGGGCGCACTGGCGAGCGACGGCTCGACCCAGCCGACCATCATCGCGACCGCGCCGCTGTTTTCGAGCGCGACACCGACCGCGAGCATCGCGAAGATCAGGATCAGCACGTCGCCGTCGATCGTTCCCCACGCCTCGTCGCTGTCGATGCAGCGGGTGACGAGAATGACGCCGATGGCGATGATCGCGGCGACGCCGATCGGCATCACGTCGAGCGCCGCGAGGCTGACGACCCCCGCCATGCACAGGATCGCAATCCACGCCTTGCCGCGCCGGAAGGCCCGCGTCTTGGCGAGGTCGGCGCCGATCAGGCCGGGGTTGTCGCGCAGCGCCTCGACCTCGCGCGGGCCGCCGGTGACCAGCAGCCGGTCGGCGGGACGGATGCGGACGCTGGCAAGGTCGGGACCGGCTTCGTGCAGCGGCCGGTCGAGGCCGATGATGCGCGCGCGAATCTTTTGCAGAAAGGGGATATCGGCGAGCCGCTGCCCGATCGACGGATGAGTGGGAGCGATCATCGTTTCGACGACCATGTCGCTCGCGGACGGCGCGCCGCTGCCGATCCCCAGCAGGAAGCGCCCCTGTTCGCGCCAGGTCACCAGCGTCGCACCATCGACCCGGACGATCAGGCGGTCGCCCGCGGCAAGCGTCCAATGATCGAGCTCGGCGCCGTGGACGACGGCCGAGGCGCGGCGCACGCCGACGACGCGGCCCGACCGCGGCAGATCGCGAAACGCCTCGACCGTCATGCCGACCAGATCATCGTCGTCCCCGAGCACCAGTTCGGTCAGATATTGATGCGCATCGTGCGTCCCGGCGGCGCCCGCGATCGGCTTGTCCGAGGGCAGCAGCCACCACATCAGCCCGAGCGCGATCATTCCCGACGCGGCGGTGACAAGACCGATCGGGGTGATCTCGAAAATCCCGAAGCGCGGCATTCCGGCCTGGCGGACGATGCCGTCGACGACGAGGTTGGTCGAGGTGCCGATGAGCGTCAGCGTGCCGCCGAGCACCGCCGCGATCGACAGTGGCATCAGCAGCTTCTTCGCGCTGACCCCCGTGACTTCGGACAGCTTCATCATGATCGGCAGCAGCACGACGACGACCGGCGTGTTGTTGAGAAACGCCGAGGCGGCAAGCGCGCCGAGCAGCACCTCGACGATCGCAAGACGCGGATGCTTTTCGGCGCGCGCCATGATCGCGTCGGCGACGCGCTGGATCACCCCGGTGCGGATCAGCGCGCCCGACAGCACGAACATCGCGCCGATGACGATCGGCGCCGAGTTGGAAAACACCGAATAGGCCGCCTCAGCATCGAGGATGCCGAGCGCGAGATAGGTGCAGGCGCCGAGGATCGCGATCACCGTTGCGGGAAGACGTTCCATCAGGAAACCGACGAACATCGCCGCCAGGATCACCAACGACAGGACCGCTTGATGCGCTTCGATGAAGGATCGCAGCGCCTCGATCATATGTCAGCCGTTCTGCGCGCGGTGGAGCAATTTATGGTCGGCGAGGACGAGCGCCATCATCGCTTCGACCACCGGCGCGCCGCGGATGCCGACACACGGGTCGTGGCGCCCCTTGGTGACGATGTCGGCCGCCTCGCCCGCCCGGTTGATCGTCGGCACGGGGGTGAGGATCGAGCTCGTCGGCTTGAAGGCGACGCGGACGACGACCGGCTGCCCGGTCGAGATGCCGCCCGCGATGCCGCCGGCGTTGTTCGACAAGAAATCGGGGTGATTGCTGCCGTCGCTCGCGGGGCGCATCGCGTCGGCATTCTCCTCGCCGCGCAGGCGCGCGGCTTCAAAACCGGCGCCGATCTCGACGCCTTTCACCGCGTTGATCCCCATCATCGCGGCGGCGAGGTCGCTGTCGAGCTTGGCATAGACGGGAGCCCCCCAGCCCGCCGGAACCCCGCTCGCCGCGCATTCGATCACCGCGCCCAGCGAACTGCCCGCCTTGCGCGCGGCGTCCATCATCCCCTCCCAGCGCTGCGCCGCGGCGGGATCGGGACAGAAAAAGGGGTTGCGGTCGATTTCCTCGAGGTCGAAATTTTCAGGATCGATCGCATCGCCGCCGATCTCCGCCACCCAGGCGTGGATCTGCACCTCCGGGATCACCAGCCGCGCGACGCCGCCCGCGGCGACGCGCGCCGCGGTCTCGCGCGCGCTCGACCGGCCGCCGCCGCGATAGTCGCGGATGCCGTATTTGGCGTCATAGGCATAATCGGCGTGGCCGGGGCGATAGGCCTGCGCGATCTCGCCATAATCCTTCGATCGCTGGTCGACATTCTCGATCATCAGGCTGATCGGGGTGCCCGTCGTCTTGCCCTCGAACACCCCCGACAGGATGCGCACCTGGTCGGGTTCCTGCCGCTGCGTCGTGTGGCGCGACTGGCCGGGGCGGCGTTTATCGAGATAGGGCTGGATGTCGCCTTCCGACAGCGACAGCCGCGGCGGACAGCCGTCGACCACCGCACCGAGCGCGGGCCCGTGGCTCTCACCCCAGGTCGTGAACCGAAACACGCGTCCGAAGCTGTTGAAACTCATGCGCGCGGCGTCCTGTCCATGAACTCGATCCGGTTGCCGAAGGGGTCTTCGGTGAAAAAGCGGTAACGCCCATCGACCGGGCTGTCATCCTTCGCCTTGTGGCCGCCCGCCTCGACCCGCGCGCGCAGCGCGTCGAGCGCGTCGGTCGACAGCGCGACATGCGCCTTTTTGGCGGGACGGAAATCGGCTTCGACGCCCAGATGCAACTGATGCGCGCCGACCGCGAACCAGCAGCCCCCGCGCGCCGCCATGTCGGCGGGCTTGGGCAGTTCGGTCAGGCCGAGCAGGTCGCCGTAAAAGCCGCGCGCCGCCGCCTCGCCCCCCGCCGGGATGGCGATCTGCACATGATCGATGGCGAGCGCAGGGTCCATGCCCGCGCGATGGCGGGAAATGCGCCGAAATTCAACCCTCGTCAGCCGAGCCGGCCAAAGGCGGGGGCATAGTCCGCGCGGCCGCCGCGGGGCCAGTCCGCTTCGGGATCGAGCATCTGCGCCATCAGATGCGGCCCGGCGAACGGCGACGCGAATCGCGCCGCAAGCTCGGGCGAATAGCCGAAACGCGGATAATAGGCATCGTGGCCGAGGACGAAACTCATCGCCGCGCCTTGCCGGCGGAGCGCATCGAGTCCGGCGCGGATCAGCGCGCCGCCGATCCCCTGCCCCTGCCGGTCGGGCGCGACCGACACCGGCGCAAGGCCGGCCGCCGGCAGCGCAGCGCCATCGGCTTCGACGTCCATCCTGCTGAACAGGACATGCCCGGCGACAGTGCCCGCAATCTCGGCGACGAGCGAGACGAGCATGTCGCCATCCGCCTCCAGCATCCGCACCAGATCGGCCTCGCCCTGATGGCCGAACTCCGTCCCGGCGAAGGCGGCGCGGACGACCCCGTCGATGGCATCGGTATCCGCCGCCGTCGCGGCGCGAATGACGAAGCCGTCAAGCAAGCGCGATGTCCGGCGCGTCTTCCTGCTTCATGCCGACGGTGTGGTATCCCGCGTCGACATGATGCGTTTCGCCGGTGACGCCCGACGCAAGGTCGCTGAGCAGATAGAGCGCCGAGCCGCCGACATCGTCGATCGTGACGTTGCGGCGCAGCGGGGCATTGTGCTCGTTCCATTTCAGGATCAGGCGGAAATCGCCGATGCCCGAGGCGGCCAGCGTCTTGATCGGACCCGCCGAGATCGCGTTCACGCGCACCCCCTGCGGGCCGTAGTCGTTGGCGAGATATTTGACGCTGGTTTCCAGGGCCGACTTGGCGACGCCCATGACGTTATAGTGCGGGATCACCTTCTCGGCGCCGTAATAGCTCAATGTTAGCAGCGCCCCGCCGCCCGCGCCCGTTTCGGGGTCGATCGGCGTCATCATCGCCGCGGCCCGCTTGGCGACCGCGGTGAAGCTGTAGACGCTAATGTTCATCGTCATCAGGAAATCGTCGAGCGTCACGTCGGCATAGTGACCGCGCAACGCTTCCTTGTTGGTATAACCGATCGCGTGGACGACGAAATCGATCGTCGGCCAGCGCGCGGCGAGCGTCGCGAACGCCGCGTCGAGATTGTCCATGTCGGCAACATCGCAATCGATCAGGAAATCGCAGCCGAGTTGGTCGGCGAGCGGCTTCACCCGCTTTTCCATCACCTCGCCCTGATAGCTGATCGCGAGTTCGGCGCCATGCGCGTGGAGCGCCTTCGCGATTCCCCACGCGAGCGACTTGTCGTTGGCGAGGCCCATGATCAGCCCGCGCTTGCCCTTCATCAGACCCGTCATTCCGTTTCTCCGGCCTTTTTCTCTTCGACAATGATGTCGTCCACGCGCCCAATAGCGTCGTGTCCCAAATCCTCAACCTCGACGAGTGCGGCGTTGAGTTCGGCGCCGATCACCATACCCAATCCGACGAGATAGAAAAAGAACAGCGCGACCATCACCCCGGCGAGGCTGCCATAGGTCGCATCATAGCTCATCAGGCTGGCGAGCAGCGGCGGCAGCGCCAGCGTCACCGCAACCCACCACAAGGTCGTGAACAGCGCCCCCGGCCATTTCGGGCATTTGAGGCGGCGATATTTCGACGGGGTCAGCGAATAGAAGAGCATATAGATGGCGAGGAACAGCCCCGCCCCCGACACGATGCGCGACAGCGCGACCGTTCCCGCCGCCTGATAGGCGGAGGGGAGCACGCGCGTCACGAATTGCTCGATGCCGACGATCAGCACCTGCATACTGAACGACAGGATCATCAGCACGACCGCGCCGGTGATGATGCCGATCGACAGCAGGCGATAGTGGAAGAATCCGCGCGAGAAATGGGTGCCATAGGCGCGGCGCAATATGTCGCGCATCGTCTCGATGAAGCTGCCGACGGTCCACAGCGCGACGATCGCGCCGAGCCACAGGAAAATGCCGGTGCGTGCGCCCATCACCTCGCGGATCGGCCCCGCCAGTGCCTTGGCGACGGTCGGCGGCATCACCGAGAAGACCGCCTCGATCGCCGCCTCGCCCCCCGCGCTGCCGCCGAGCAGACTGACGACGGCGGCGACGAGGATGAAAAAGGGGAAGAGCGCGATCAGCGCGAGATAGGCGAGGTTGCCCGCATGGATGAAGCCGTCGGTATAGGTGCCGACGATCACCCGGCGCATCACCCGGAAAACGCGCGTTCCCGGCCCCAGCGTCTCGCGCCCGCGTTCGAGAACGCCCTGCGCTCGTGCGCGCAATTTGACGCGCTTGGCGCGTTCGGCACGCGCTTCGGGCGAATGCGGCGAATGGCCTTCGGCCAGGAAGAGCTGATCGACCTCGGCGGCCACTTCGCGTTCGAGCGCGGCCGCCGCCTTTTTCCCGTTCGGCTCAGCCACGCATCACACGCCGAGGTCCGCCCGCACGGCGCGGCCGTCGGCCCAGCCCTCCACCAGTCTGGCGAGATCGGCGTCCTCCTTGGGAATATCGACCATCAGCCGCACGAGCTGATCGCCGCGGCCGCCGCCCTTGCGGCTGAACCCCTTGCCCTTGAGCCGCATCACCTTGCCCGAGGTCGATCCGGCCGGGATCGACAGCATCACCGGGCCGTCGACCGTGGGCACCTTGATCTTCGCCCCCTTGACCGCCTCGTTCAGCGTGATCGGCAGGTCGAGCCGGATATTGTCGCCGTCGCGCTCGTAGAAGGGATGGTCGCCGACGCTGATCGTGACGATGCCGTCGCCCGGCCCCGCGGCGCCGGGATGCCCCTTGCCCGCGAGGCGCATCTGGGTGCCGGTCTCGACCCCGGCGGGGAGTTTGAGGTCGATCGTCTTGCCGTCAGCGAGGGTGATGCGCTGCATCGCCTGCGTCGCCGCGTCGACAAAGGCCACCGACAGGCGATAGGCGACGTTCGCGCCTTTTGCAGGCGGCGGCGCATGGCGGCCGCCACCGAAGCCGAACGGCCCGCCGCCCCCGCCGCCGCGTCCGCCGAACAGCCCCTCGAAAATATCGCCGAAATCGGCGCCGTCGCCGCCGAATCCGCCCTGCGGCTGTCCGCGCGGATCGCCGCGGAAACCGCCGCCCCCGCCGCCGAAGCCGAAGGGCATGGCGGGATTGCCGTCGGCGTCGATCTCGCCGCGGTCGAACTGCGCGCGCTTCGTCTTATCGGACAGCAGGTCATAGGCCTTGGTGACGTCGGAGAATTTCTCCGCCGCGTTCGGCTTGTCCTTGTTGCGGTCGGGATGCAGTTCCTTGGCGAGCTTGCGGTAAGCGGACTTGATCTCCGCTTCGCTCGCGCCTTTCGCGACGCCGAGGGTGGAATAGGGATCTGCCATCTGTCTTCTGTAGCCCGATAAGTGACTGGCCGTGAAGGCCTGATGAGCGAGCGATGTGGTGCGGGTATTCGAGACGGTCAAGTCTGCTTCCCTCGTCACCCCGGACTTGATCCGGGGTCCCGCTCAGCAACGGGGGGAAGCGGGCCCCCGGATCAAGTCCGGGGTGACGAAGAAGGAAAGAATGTCTTTCGCTCGACCATCGCCCCGCGCCGCATTATGACCGCGCGCATGACGCACGATCCCTTTCCCCTGTTCGACGCCTGGTTTGCCGAAGCCCGCGTCAGCGAGCCCAACGACGGCAATGCGATGGCGCTCGCGACCGCGACCCCCGATGGTCGCCCCTCCGTGCGCATGGTGCTGCTGAAGGGGCATGGCCCGGACGGCTTCGTCTTCTATACCAATCTCGACAGCCGCAAGGGCGGCGAGCTTGCCGCGAACCGCCAGGTCGCGCTGCTCTTTCACTGGAAATCGCTGCGCCGCCAGATCCGTATCGAGGGGCCCGTCGCGCCGGTCGAGGACAGCGTCGCCGACGCCTATTTCGCGACGCGCAGCCGCGACAGCCAGCTCGGCGCCTGGGCGAGCGACCAGTCGCGCCCGCTCGCCGACCGCGCGACCTTCGAGGCGCGCTTCGCCGAAATGCAGGCGCGCTTCGCGGGGCAGGACGTCCCGCGCCCGCCGCGCTGGTCGGGCTGGCGCGTCACGCCCGAGCGTATCGAGTTCTGGCAGGATCGCGAGCATCGCCTGCACGAGCGCAATCTCTATGTGCGGGGCGGTGGAGATGGGGGCGGCTGGACGAAAGGACTCCTCTATCCATGACCGCGCTCCGTTCCTTTCCGATCACCCGCGTCGACGCTTTCGCCGACCGGCCGTTCACCGGCAATCCGGCGGCGGTGATGCCGCTCGAGGAATGGCTGAGCGACGACCTGCTCCAGGCGATGGCGGCGGAGAATAATCTCGCCGAAACCGCCTTCCTCGTCCCCGACGAGAGCGACGAGGCCGATTATGAGCTGCGCTGGTTCACCCCGGCGATCGAGGTCGCGCTCTGCGGCCACGCGACGCTGGCGAGCGGGCATGTGCTGCTCTCGGCCGCCCAATGGCGCAGCGAGATGCGCTTCCGCACCCGCAAGGCCGGCATATTGCAGGTCGCGCGGAACGGCGACGACGAAGGCTACCGCATGGAACTGCCCGCCTATTGCGCCAGCGCCAAGCCGCTGCCCGACATCGCGCGCGCGATGGGGGGCGCGGTCGTCGAGACGCTGTGGCACGATGGCGGCTACGCACTGATCGCCTATCACAGCGCCGAAGAAGTGCGCGCGCTGACGCCCGACCTTGCGGCGCTCGGCCAGAGCGACATCCTGTATATCGCGACCGCGCCCGGCACGGGCGACCCGTCGGGCGCCGACGTCGTCAGCCGCGCCTTCGCCCCCGGCGCGGGCATCCCCGAGGACCCGGTGACCGGATCGGCGCACAGCGTGCTGACGCCCTATTGGACCACCCGCCTCGGCCGCGACGCCTTCGCCGCTTATCAGGCCAGCGCGCGCGGCGGGCATGTCGGCTGCCGGCTGACCGGCGACCGGGTCGAACTCACGGGGCGCTGCGTGACGACGCTGGTGGGGGAATTTCTGCTGTAGCGTGTAAGGATGAAGGTCGCGTTCTCGATCTTCGTCATTCCCGCGAAAGCGGGAACCCAGGGCGTGCGTCGGCTGATCCCACACTGGGTTCCCGCTTTCGCGGGAATGACGAAGCTATAAGACGCAAATGTCGCGACGGCCCCAATGGGCGCCCTCAAAGCGCCGCCGTCAAATCCGCCAGATGCCGCCTGAGCGCCGGGAATTGATCGTCCTTGGTGATGCCCAGCCGCACGATCGTCACCCGCTGCGACGGCGAGACGATAATATACTGCCCCTGATGCCCGATGCAGGCGAACAGGTCGTTCGGACCGCGATCGGGCCACAGCGCGACATCGGCGCCCGGCGGCCGGCGGCGGTTGAGCCAGATATGGCCGCCATAGCCCGGATCGTCCTCCGACGGGGTGAGCATGAAGCGCATCCATGTCTCGGGCAGCAGGCGCTGGCCGCCCGCGACGCCATGGTTGCGCAGGAACTCGCCGAACTTCGCATAGTCGCGCGCGGTGGCGTGCATAATCGAGCCGCCGATCATCGTGCCCTTGGCATCGAACTCGGGGGTCAGGCTGGTCATGCCGAGCGGTTCGACCAGCCGCCCCTGGATGAAATCGCGCACCGCCTCGCGCCGCGCCTCGGGATTTTGCGAAGGCGTCAGCGTGTCCGCCAATATGTCGGCGAGGATGACGCTGGTCGCCGAGCTGTAGTTGAATATCTCGCCGGGCTTCGCGGCCGCGGGCTTGGCCTCGGCAAAGGCGGCCATGTCGCCCGCGCCGCCGCCGAACAGCATCTGGGTCGTATCGCCCTTCCACACCGGGTCGCCGGTCTCGACATGCTCGAGTCCCGAGGCCATGTGCAGCAGGTGGCGCAGCGTGATCGCGCCGCGCGGATCGCCGGTCCGCTGCCACGCCGCGACCGGCGCCGGGGCATCGAGCGACAATTGCCCGTCGGCGACGAGGAAGCCGATGAGCACCGCGGTGATGCTCTTCGCCATCGACCAGCTGATGAGCTTCGAGTCGGGACCAAACCCCGGCCCATAATGTTCATAGACCGGCGCGCCGTCGCGCAGCACGAGCAGCGCGCGCGTTTCGCCGACGTCGTCGGCGTCGGCGAACAGCGCGTCGGCCCTGGCCCGGATCGTCGGATCGAGCGCGGGAAGCGCGGGCGAGGCATCGACCGGCCGACCCTCGTCGACCCCGGGGCCGGACTGCCCCGCCGCCTGCGCGAGCGACCAGCCGCCGAGCAGCAGCAGCGCGGCACTTGCCAGCATGGCTTTTTTCGTGATCATGGCGATCCCGTGAGTAACACCAACCCGCCCGAGACGGCAACGGCCGAGCAGCGGCCCGTCGCAACGCCGCCGCCCTCAGAGCCGCCCGAAGTGCCGCGGCACCTGCGCGGCCGCAAGCGGCGCGACGGCAAGCGGGGCGGCTGTATGCCGTGGGTCCTGGGTTTCGCGGTCCTGTTCGCGCTATTCCTCGTCTGGAAACTCCCCGCGTTCAAGGCGCAGGCCGAACTGGGGTCGGCCTATGCCGCGCGGGTCGGCTGTTCGTGCCGCTATGTCGAGGGGCGCAGCCTCGAAAGCTGCCAGACCGACTTCGAGCCCGGCATGGAGATGGTGTCGCTGAGCGAGGATGCGGCGACGAAGACCATTACCGGCAGCGTGCCGCTGCTCGCGTCGCGCAGCGCCCGCTATGCCGGGGCAAGCGGCTGCCTGATCAACCCCGCGAACTGAGGCGCGCGGAGATCAGCGCCAGCGCGGCGGGGCCCCCGAAGACGAACAGCCAGACGGCCGCTTCCGCGGCCCAGCCATAGCCCGCCGACAGCACGCCGACGAGCAGATTGCCCAGCGAGACGACGAGCCACAGGAACAGAAAGGCCCATGTCGCCCGCGCCTTGTCGCGGATCAGAAGGCGCAGCACGATCAGCAGCGCGAGGCCGGCGATCAACATCACGATACTATGCGGCATGGGCTGGTCCCCCTTCCAACTGTCTATTTGCTCCGGTCGAAGCGTTCGATCCACGGCGCCCAGCGCTGCCAGCCGCCGTGATAGCTGCCCCATTCCCAGACGGCGGTGAAAACGAGCGCCGCGAAGGTCGCGAGGCCGAGCGCGATCGGCTGCCAATGACCGAACCACGCCGCGGCGCCCGCGGCGAGCAGCAGGATGCTGCCGAGCATATGCGAAAAGGGCGGCAGGCGGCGATCGTTCGTCGCCTTCTTGAACCCCATGTTGCCGATCAGGAACAACAGCGGCCCGCCGACCGACACCGCGAGCAGGCCGGGCTCGATATGCCCCTGCGGGTGCATCAGCAGCATTTCGTCGGCGACCGCCGAGACGACGAGCCCCGCGACGATCGCGATATGCCAATAGGTATAGGCGTTGCGCGCGATCAGTCCTGCCTGGTCGCTCGCCTCGATCCGCTCGCTGCCGCGCTTCGCGCCGCTGTCGAAATAAAGCCACCAGAGCGCCGCCGACCCGAGGAAGCAGACCGCGAAGGCGAACCAGTGGAGCCGGTCCTGCGGCAGTTCGGCAAAGGTCGCGCCGGTGATCAGCACCCCCTCGCCCAGCGAAATGATGATGAACAGCGCGCAGCGCTCGGCCATATGGGCGCCCGAAATATCCCAATCGCCCGCCTGCGAGCGCCCGAGGATCGGGGTCGGATAGAATAGCGCCGGCCCCGAATAATCGATCAGCAGCGCCGCGCCCCAGAACAGCAGCCGCTGTTCGGGCGCGGCGCACGCCCCGGCGATCCACAGCGGCAGCGACAGCAGCAGCCAGAAGGTGATGCGCAGGAAACTGCGCGCCCGTGCGGGATGGACGCCCCAGCTCACCCAGACCACATAAAGCGAGCGGCCGATCTGCATCGAACAATAGGCCAGAGCGAACAGCCAGCCATTCTGACCGAAAGCGCCGGGGATCGAACTCGACAGCACGAGCCCGCCGAGCATCAGCACGATCAGCATCAGCCGGACATTCGCGCGCTCGGGGTCGAGCCAGTTCGCGACCCAGGTGGTGTAGATCCACACCCACCAGACCGCGAACAGCAGCACCAGCGTCTGGAGCGCCCCGAGCCATCCGAGATGCTGGAGCAAACTGTGCGACAATTGGGTGATCGCGAACACGAAGACGAGGTCGAAAAACAGCTCGATATTGGTGACCGGCGCATGGCCGTGACCGCCATGATCGCGGAACAGTTTCGCCTTACCCGTCACAATCGACTCTCCCCCGCGCAAAGTCGCGCCATTCCCCCGGTGACATAGCAAGCTTGCGGCGAAAGGCAGCACAGAGATGCGCATGGCTCGAAAAGCCGGTGGCAAAGGCGATTTCGGCGACCGACAGCGGCCGATTGGCAAGGAACCAGCAGGCGCGGCGCAGCCGCTGGTGCAGCACATATTGCGCCGGCGTCCGCCCTGTCACGCGCGCGAAATTGCTGATCAGGCTGTTGACCGACATCCCCGTCGCCGTCGCCATCTCCTCGACCGGGATCGGCATTTCGAGCTGGGTCTGGATCGACGCCATCAGATCGTCGATGCGCTCCACGATCGCGGGCGGCGCCGGCCGCGCAACGCGGCGGGCAAGCGTTTCGGCGAGCAGCACCAGCAGCGCCGCGGCGGCGGCCTGCCGTCCTTCGGCCACCTCGCGGACGAGGCCCGCCAGCATCCGGTCCTGGTGGGCCGCGATCGGGCGCACGCCCTGCGGGACGGCCAGCATGTCGGCCGGAATTTCGACCTCGACAACCCGCACCCCGCCCCCCTTGGCCGCGGCGCGATAGATATGGCCCGCCGGCACGAACCACATCTCGCCCGGCAGCGGATCGCCGAGCGAGGTGCGATGCCCGTCGAGCCAGGTTTCGAGCCAGTGATAGCTTCCCGCCTCGTGCAGGATCAGCAGGTGCGTATCGCGCTCGATGGTCCAATCGGAGGGGCCGTCGATCCGGTCGACCGTCGTGACCACGCTGAGCCTGCCGACTTTCATGGCAGGAATATGCCAGAGGTGGGAGAATCTGAAAGCCTGCAACTGGGGCGAAACTTATGGTTAACTCGCGCCCGGGCTACGCGAGCGCATGATTTTGATCCATTGCGGCGACCCCGCAGAACCGACCCCTCCCGGCAGGCGGCGGCACCCCTGCCGCCTGCCAACTTTTTCCTCCCATTTCAGCCGTTTGTTTGCGGGCGGCCATCAGTCCCCGGCGAGGAAATCGTCCATCGCCGCATTGACCGCGTCGGGCTTTTCCCACGGCACGAAATGGCCGCAGCCGGGCACCTTCACGATCGTCGATTGCGGCACCAGCGCGTCCATCCCGTCGAGGTTGCACGCGGGCAGCGCGACATCGTCGAGCGCCCAGATCACCAGCGTCGGGATCGTCAGCTTCGGAAAGGGCGCGGCGGGCGGTTCGGCATAAGGTTCGTCCATCGCGGGGACCACCGCGGGCGAGGCGCGATACCAGTTGATCATCGCGCGGCAGGTGTCGCGATCCTCCCAGTCCCCCAGCAAGCGGGCGATCTCGTCGGGCGGCTGGATGCCGCCGCTCGGCACACGCCCGGCAAAGGCGTGCGCCAAAATGCCGGCGATGCCATGCTCCGCGATGATCGCGTCGCTCGCCGGATCGCGGAAGGTGCGGATATATTGGCTCGCCGCGCGCTGCTCTTCATTGGTGAGGAGCAGGCGCTGGAAGATCGCGGGATGCGGCGCGTTGGCGATCACCGCGCGGGTAACGCGTCCCGCCCACTGGGGATGCAGTCCGCCGGGCTGGCCGCCCAGCGCCACGCCCCACGCGATCGCCCCGCCCCAGTCGTGCCCGACGATCGTGAAATCATCGACGCCAAGCGCATCGGCGAGCGCGAAGATGTCGGCGATCAGCTTGTCGGGGGTATAAGCCTCGGCCTCCTGCGGCTTCGACGAGCCGCGATAACCGCGCTGATCGGGCGCGACGCAGCGATAGCGGTCGGAAAAATGCGGCAACTGGAACCGCCAGGTGCGGTGCGATTCGGGAAAGCCGTGGAGAAAGATCAGCACCGGCGCATCGCGCGGCCCCACATCGACGACGTCGAGTTCGACTCCGGTCGCCAGCTTCACCCGCACCTGCTCGAAATCGCCGCTCATGCATCGCTCCCTTGGTTTCGTTTCGAAACTCTTGGCGGATGGCCGCCCGGCTGGCAAGCGTGCACCGGCAGAGGATGGTGCGCCAGCTTTTGGGTGGAGAGCGGACATTGCCCAACCACTGTCGTCATCCCGGACTTGATCCGGGATCCATTCATCCGGCGCTGAGAGAATGGATC
>NZ_JAOZVW010000006.1 GCF_025869345.1 Sphingopyxis sp. | reverse complement strand
ACCGTTGCTGAGCGGGACCCCGGATCAAGTCCGGGGTGACGAAGAAAGCAAAATCAAATCTTGCTTTTTAAACTGGATCACCCCGCTTCGTCGCAGCGATCAGAAATTCGACATTGCCCTCGGGCCCGGTGATCGGGCTTTCGACCAGATCGAGCACCGTCCAGCCTTCGCGCGTCAACCAATCGCGGACCTCGGCGCACACCCGCTGATGCACCGCGGCGTCGCGGACGACGCCTTTCTTGCCGACCTCGTGCCGCGCGGCCTCGAACTGTGGCTTGATCAGCGCGACCAGCCGTGCGCCGTCTCTGGCAAAGGATAGCGGCACCGGCAGCACCTTCGACAAGGCGATGAAGCTCGCGTCGCAGACGATCAGGTCGACGGGTTCGGGGATATGCTCCGCGGTCAGGATGCGCGCGCTCGTCTGCTCGTGGACGATGACGCGATTGTCCTGCCGCAGCTTCCACGCGAGCTGGTTGGTGCCCGAGTCCACCGCATAAACCCGCGCGGCGCCGCGGCTCAGCAGCACGTCGGTGAAGCCGCCGGTCGACGAGCCGACGTCGATCGCGACCGCGCCCGCCACGTCCCAGCCGAGATGCGTCAGCGCATGGTCGAGCTTGATCCCGCCGCGTGACACCCACGGATGATCGCGGCCCTTGACGCTGATGGCGGCATCGTCCGCGACCTGCTGCCCCGCCTTGTCGATCTTGCGGTCGCCGACGAAGGCCAGCCCGGCGAGGATCAGCGCCTGCGCGCGCGTCCGGCTTTCGGCCAGCCCGCGATCGACGAGCAACTGGTCGGCGCGCTGCTTGGCCATCAGCCGCCCGCCTTGCCGGTGAGCAGTCCCGGCGTCAGGATTTGCGGCAATATCTCCGCCTGCGCCGCGCCCGGCGCATACCAGAGGTAGAGCGGCACGCTGTTGCGGCCATGCTCGGCCAGCGTGCGAGTGATGACCGGATCGCCATTGGTCCAGTCGCCGACGAGCGTGACGACGCCTTTGGCTTTGAAGGCATCCCGCACCGCTTCGCGATTGATCGCGCCCGCTTCGTTCGCCTTGCACGACAGGCACCAGTCGGCGGTGAAATAGACGAAGACGGGCTTGCCCGATGCGCGGGCCTTGGCGAGCGCGGCGGGGGAGAAGGCGCTGGAGTTTTGTGCGGCTGCAACCGTATCGGGCTTTGCGAACCGGTCTGCGGCATTCGTGCCGATAAGATAGAAGAGCACAATATAGGGTATGATCGCCGTTCTTCGGGCGAATTCTCCCTTTCGCCACCCGCGGACCATCATCACGCAGATGAGAAGGAGGACGCCGACGTCCACCCATCCATGCACCGTGGGGCTGGTCTGCTGCCTGAACAGCCAATAGAGACCGAGGGCAGTCAGCCCCATAGGCCACGCCATCCATTTACGGAACTTCGCCATCCACGGTCCCGGCTTCGGCAGGCGGTTGCGCAGCGCCGGGACGAAGCCGATCGCGAGGAAGGGCAGGGCGAGGCCGAGCCCAAGCCCGCCGAAGATCGGCAAGGCCGCCCATGCCGGGAGCACGAGCGTCGCGCCGAGCGCCGCGCCGAGCAAAGGCCCGCTGCACGGAGTCGCGACGAAAGCGGCGAGCGCCCCGGTCCAGAAGCCGCCCGCTGCACCGCCTTGGCTCGCCAGCCTTTGCCCGCCGCCGAAGGAGGGCAGTTCATAATATCCCGCAAGGTTGAGGGTGATGGCGATGGCCAGCAGCATCAGCAGGAAGACGCTGATCGGATGCTGCAACTGAAACGCCCATCCGACTTGTTCGCCAGCCGCGCGCAGCGCGAGCAATGCGCCGCCGAGGAGCAGGGCGGTAACAACTGCGCCCGCTGTGTAGGCAACCGCCTCGACCTTCGCCGCGCCGGCGTCGCCGCCAGATCGTGCAAGGCTCAGCGCCTTGAGACTGAGGATCGGAAAGACGCAGGGCATCAGGTTGAGGATGAGGCCGCCCAGAATCGCGCCGCCAAGCGCGGTCCAGAACAGCCCCATGTCGATCCCGCCCGACGCGGTGACGATCGGCTTGCCCGCGAGGCGCACCGCGCCGGGCTCGAAACGGACGGTCAGTCCGCGTCCGTCGGACAGTTTGAGCAGGCCTTGCACCGGCCCCACGGCATCGCCCTTCGCCTTGGTTTCGACGATGATCCAGTCGCCGTTGCGGCTGAAGCTCTGCCCCGCGGGGTAATCGACGACATTCGGGGTTTCGAGGAACAGGTGCGGCGCGTCGAGCGCCGCGCCCGCGGGCAGCGGAACGCCGAACCGCACCGTGTCGCCCTTGCGCTCCCACGCCCCGGCACGGTCGAGCGGTTGCGGCAGGCGCGCGCGCCAGGCGTCGAAGCGCGCGCGCTGGGTGGCCGCGATCTTGCCGTCGCCCGCCTTCAGCGCGACCGAGATCACCGCCTTTTCGGGGACGCACACCTTGTCGGTGCAGGCGAGCCAGTTGGCGATGCCGGTCAGCGTCAGGTCGGTGCCCGGCGCGACGCCTTTGTCGACGCGGACGTCGGCGAGCAGCGCATAGGGATGTTCGTAGACATGATTCATCATGCCGAACAGGATCAGCGCCTCGGGCACCGGATAGCGGAAGGGGGTGACCGTCACCCCCTCGGGCGCATTCCATTCGACCTGCAGCCCGAACCCCGCGTCGCCGCCGTTCAGCCAATAGCCGTGCCAGCCCTTTTCGGGCGCCATCGTCAGCGCGATTGCGGTGGTTCCGCCGGGCGCGGGCGCGGCGGACTCGGCGACGAGCTTTGCCGCGATATGCGGCGCCTGCGCTCGCGCGGGGGCGATCGTCAGCATCGCGAACGCCAGCAGCGCCAGCGCGGCGCGCCAAAATGTCACAATCCTATGCCTGTGCAAATCCACTGTCCGCCCGCCGCCGTTCGTCTCGTCAAGGCTTGCCATATAGGCGGCTTTCGCCGAGAGGACAGCCCGCGCCGACGCCCCTTACCGGAGAAGCTGCCCCGTGACGTTCAAATATCTCGCCACCGCCCTTGCCGCCACCCTTGCGATCGCCGCCACGGGTGCCGTCGTTGCGCAGGATAGGGCGGCGCCCGCGCCCGTTGCCCCCGCAGCCAAGGTCACCGCGGCCACCCCCGCGCCGAAGCTGGTCATCGCCATTTCGGTCGATCAATTCTCGGCCGACCTCTTCGCCGAATATCGCAGCCATTTCACCGGCGGCCTCGCGCGGCTCGCCCAGGGCGTCGTCTTTCCCTCGGGCTATCAGGCGCATGGCGCGACCGAGACCTGCCCCGGCCATTCGACGATCCTGACCGGCAACCATCCCGCGCACACCGGCATCATCGCGAATAATTTCTTCGACCTGTCGGCCGCGCGCGCCGACAAGCGCCTCTATTGCGCCGAGGACGAGACCGTCCCCGACACCAGCTCGAAGAGCGGCAAATATGCGGCGTCGGTCAACCATCTGATGGTCGCGACGCTCGGCGACTGGATGAAGGCGGTCAATCCGAAGGCGCAGGTCGTCTCGGTCGCGGGCAAGGACCGCGCCGCGATCATGATGGGCGGTCGGAAGGCCGACGAGCTGATGTGGCTCTTTCCCGGCGGGCTGACCAGCTATCGCGGCACCACGCTGTCACCGGTCGCGCAGCAGGCGAGCACCGCGATCGCCGCCGCCATCGCCGCGCCGCGTCCGGGGCTGACGCTTCCCGCCGATTGTGCGTCGCACGACATCGCCATCCCCGTCGGCGACAAGGACGCCACCGTCGGCACCTGGCGCTTTCAGCGCGACGGCGGCGATTTCCGCCGCTTCATGGCGTCGCCCGAAGCCGACGGCGCCGTCCTCGCCGCGGGCGCCGCGCTCCGCGCCGCGCGCAAGATGGGCGAGGGCGATACCACCGACCTGTTGATCCTCGGCCTGTCGGCGACCGATTATGTCGGCCACGGCACCGGCACCGAGGGCAGCGAGATGTGTATTCAGATGCTCGCGCTCGACCGCCAGCTCGGCGATTTCTTCGCGCGGCTCGACGCGACGGGGATCGACTATATGGTGATGCTGACCGCCGATCACGGCGGCCACGACCTGCCCGAGCGCAACCGCCAGAACGCCTGGCCGGCCGCCGAGCGCGTCGAGAAATCGCTCGATCCCGATGCGATGGGCCAGGCGGTCGCCGAAAAGCTCGGCCTGCCGCAGCCCCTGCTCTACAGCGACGGCCCCTTCGGCGATATGTATCTGTCGAAGGCGCTGACCCCGGCGCAGCGCAAGGCGGCGATGACCGAACTGATCGCGCGCTTCAAGGCGCATCGCCAGGTCGAGACGGTGGTGACCGGCGAGGAACTGGCCGCGCGGCCGATCTCGAAACAGTCGCCCGACACCTGGAGCCTGCTCGACAAGCTCCGTGCCTCCTATAATCCGCAGCGGTCGGGCGATTTCATCGTCGTCCTGAAACCGCGCGTGACGCCGATCGCCGAATCGGGCATGGGCTATGTCGCGACGCACGGGTCGGTGTGGGATTATGACCGGCGGGTGCCGATGCTGTTCTGGCGCAAGGGGCTCACCGGATTCGAGCAACCGAATGCCGTGATGACGGTGGACATTCTCCCGACGCTGGCGGCGGTGATCGGGGTGCCGCTCGACGCGGACAAGATCGACGGCCGCTGCCTCGACCTCCTCTCGGGGCCCGAGAGCAGTTGCCGCTAGAGCGAAGAAGAAAAGGGACCATGAGCAAGACTTTGCGGAATTTCGGCGGCCGGCTGCTGCTGGTCGGGTGCGGGAATATGGCGGGCGCGATGCTGGACCGCTGGCTCGCGGCGGGGCTCGACCCGGCGTTGGTGGCGATCGTCGATCCCTTCGCGGCCCCGCGCGCGGGAATCGCGCATTTCGCGTCGCTGGCCGACTGGAAGGACGCAGGCACCGGCGCCGACTGGATCATGCTTGGCATGAAGCCGCAGCAGCTCGGCGAGGTCGCGGCCGACCTCGCGCCGATCGCGACGGGCGGCGTCCATCTGCTGTCGATCCTCGCCGGCGTGTCGCTTGCCGATCTCGCGGCGCGCTTCCCCGAGGCACGGGCGCAGGTGCGCATCCTGCCGAATCTCGCCGCGCGCATCGGCGCCGGGGTGTCGGCGGTCGCCAGCGCCGGGGATGCCGACGAGGCGGCCGTGACGGCGCTGCTGACGCCGCTCGGCACCGTAGTGCCGCTCGCCGACGACACGGCGATGGACCTTGTGACCGCCTTCACCGGCAGCGGCCCGGCCTTCGTCTTTCGCCTGATCGAATCCTATGCCGCGGCGGGCGAACGCCTCGGCCTCTCGGCCGACGACGCGCTGAAGCTCGCGATGGCGACCTTCGGCGGATCGACCGCGCTGCTCGAGGGCAGCGGCGAAAAGCCCGGCACCCTGATCGCGCAGGTCGCGAGCAAGGGCGGGACGACGCAGGCGGGGCTCGATGTGCTCGACGAGGACGGCCAGCTCGCGGCGCTGTTCACCAACGTCCTGCGCGCGGCGCGCGACCGCGGCCGCGAGCTTGCGGACATTGCGCGCGGCGAGGGGTAGGCTGGAGCAAATCGCCTGAGATCAACTCCCCGCTTCCCCGAGCGAAGCCGAGGGGCTTGTTCGAGCGGAGCGAGAACCGCACCGCAGCAGCCTCGACTTCGCTCGGCAGGGCCCCTCGGCTTCGCTCGGGGAAGCGGTTTATAGGTTTGATGCTCTGGGCCCGTCGCGCCGCCTTCGCGGGGTGACGCCTACGCTTCGCTCCCCAGCTTCGCCACCCGCTCGCGCTCGCGCGGGGGCATCAGCGCTTCGCTGACCTGCCAGAAGCCGGTCACGGCCTGCTGTCCGGCATGGGTATAGGCGCGGCTCATCGCGTCGCGAAGCTGCTGGAAGATCGCGGCCTCGACCGTCCGTCCGGCCGGCGTAAGGCGCAGCTCCTTCTGCCGCCGGTCGCGGCCGCCGGGGCGCGTGGTCAGATAGTCGCGCGCCTCGAGCTCCTTGATCACCCGCCCAAGCGACTGCTTGGTGATGCCGAGCAGCGCGAGCAGGTCCGAAATCGTGAGCCCCGGCGCGCGCGCGATGAAATAGAGCGCGCGGTAATGCGCGCGCCCGAGCGCATGTTCGGCGAGCCGCGCATCGATCGCGCGCCACAGCGCGCCATGGCCGAAAAACAGATATTCGATGCCGCGGCGCACTTCCGCCTCGCGCAAGAAAAGGGCAGAGGCGGCGGGAACTTGTGAAAGAAAATTTTCGTCCTGCATGGTCACTACCGTTGCGCTCCGCGCCTGCCTTTGGCAAGAGGCGCGCATCTTCGATCCCCGAGTCACATCCCGAATAACAAGGGTTTCCGTCATGCTTGCTCCCGCCTTCGCCCGCCTTCCGCACCCCGATCCGACGGCGGACGACGTACGCGCGGCGGCGATCGCCGATCCGCAGTTCGGGCGCGTCTTCACCGACCATATGGTGTCGATCCGCTACAAGGAGGGATTGGGCTGGCACGACGCGAAGGTGATGCCGCGCGGGCCGCTGTCGCTCGATCCCGCGACCGCGGTGCTCCATTATGCGCAGGAAATCTTCGAGGGGCTGAAGGCCTATCGCCTCGACGACGGTTCGATGGCGCTGTTCCGCGTCGAGGCCAACGCCGCGCGCTTCAACGCCAGCGCGCGCCGCATGGCGATGGCCGAACTGCCCGAGGAACTGTTCATCGCCGCGGTCAGGGAAGCCGTCGCCGCCGATGCCGACTGGTTCCCGCCGGTCGCGGGCGGCGCGCTCTACCTTCGTCCCTTCATGTATGCGAGCGAGGTGTTCCTG
Organism: Sphingopyxis sp.; assembly: GCF_025869345.1. Lineage (GTDB taxonomy): Bacteria > Pseudomonadota > Alphaproteobacteria > Sphingomonadales > Sphingomonadaceae > Sphingopyxis. Next base: position 11,734 of record NZ_JAOZVW010000006.1, on the reverse strand, counting down.
GGCGTCAAGCCGGCCTCCGAATATCATTTCCTCGTCATCGTCTCGCCCGTCGGCAATTATTTCAAGTCGGGCGCGCCCGCGGTGTCGCTGTGGGTATCGGAGGATTATACCCGCGCCGCGCCGGGCGGCACCGGCGCCGCCAAATGCGGCGGCAACTATGCCGCGAGCCTGATCGCGCAGAGCGAGGCGATCGCCAAGGGGCACGACCAGGTCGTCTTCCTCGACGCCGCCGAGCATCGCTGGATCGAGGAACTGGGCGGCATGAACATGTTCTTCGTCATGGACGACGGCAGCATCGTCACACCGCCGCTGACCGGCACGATCCTGCCCGGCATCACCCGCGACGCGCTGATCACGCTGGCGAAGGACGCCGGGCTGACGGTGCGCGAGGAACGCTATGCGATCGACCAGTGGCAGGCCGACGCGGAGAGCGGCCGCCTGACCGAAAGCTTCGCCTGCGGCACCGCCGCGGTGGTGACCCCGGTCGGCAAGGTGACGCGCGGCGAGAGCAGCTTCACGATCGGCGCGGGTGGCCCCGGCCAGGTCACGACCATGCTCAAGGACCGGCTGGTCGGCATCCAGCGCGGCCTGGCGGCCGACCCCCACGGCTGGGTCACGCGGCTTTAACCGCTTCCTTGCAATCGCCGACGCCGCGCTATAGAGCGCGCGTCGCACCGGCCGTTGGGGCGTCGCCAAGCGGTAAGGCAGCGGCTTTTGATGCCGCCATTCGCAGGTTCGAATCCTGCCGCCCCAGCCAGCCGGTCCTGCTGCGCCTCGTGACGTCTCAGAGCATCCCGCGCTCTTTAACCCAAAAGCCCTCAGAAAACCCTGCTCAGACGGTTCCAGATCGTCCCGCGACGTCCCATTCCAACTTCTTGCGATTGCTCCAGCATCGCTCATTTGTTGGTATCGGTGTTGGTACGCTGGCGAAATTTTCACCGGTACCAGACCCTCGCCGTTGCCAGACCCGGCGTCGCTACGCCGACGCATGGCGGCCAACGCCTGCCAAATAGCGGTCGATTGCGGCCATCCCGTTTGCGGGCTCGACAGGCTGTTCCTGCGCTTGTGTTCTGCAAGCTGGGTCCCAGCCGAAAAAGCTCATCCGATCCGTCGGAGGAGCCATGCTTCATAAAAGCTGGCGATCTCGAGGTTATTCTTTTCCAGCATTTGCATATGGCCGTTGCCGCGAATTCCATGCTCGGGAAGATAGGCATAGTCGTTGGGAACGCCGGCTTGGGTGAGAAAGGCCGACGTACAATAATCCTGTCCCGCGTGGTAGGACGCTTCCCCCGTCGCAATCAGGATCGGCGTTTGCGCGAGTGCGGGAAGGCGATAGCGCACTTTTCGCTGCAGCCAGCAGGAAACGCCCCGGGCTCGCGATTTCGGGACGGGCACCAGATCGAGCTTTCCCGCGTCGTCAAGCGCGGGCGCGAAGCGCAGGCAGTTGATCGTTATGCCGCATGTGGTCGCGGGCCGCTTGCCGCTGCGGTTGGCGTTCCCCGTCGGTTCGACCGCGATGATAGCCTTGACCATGCCGGGGTTCGCCTCGGCGATCATCCAGCCCAAAGGACCGGCCTGCGAATGGGTGATGATTACCGCCGGACCAATTTTGGCGAGCAGTTCGCTGGTTGCCTTCAGCGTCAGTGCATATTGCAGGCTCACATCGGGCATGTTCGGGACTTCCGACGCGAAAAATTGTTCATAAATCGGATCGGCGGGGAGGCCGGTGCCCGGCCATTGCGTGTGCAACCGCGCCTCGGGCCAGGGCAGGGGCGTCATCTTCTCGCTAGCGGTGAAACGCTCTGCGATCTGCTTTCGGCTTGGGTCATGCTCCTGCGGGCCATAGGAGGAAGGGAAATAGCCGGAGCGGCCCTTGCCCGGCTGATCGACGACATAGACGGGCCAGCCGCGCGCGAGGAACCATGTCGCCCAGCCGGGGCGGCCGTCGGGCGTTCCCAGGAAGCTGGCGCCGGTCAGGCGGCTGCCGTGGATGAAGAGGATCGGATAGTGGCGCGGCGGAACCTTGGCCGGGATCTGGTAGAAGACGTGCATCTGGCCGGCGACCGAATCTCCGGTCACGCTTCCGCCTGGATAAAGGACGCCTTGCCGGGCGATCTCCACCGTCTCCGGCCGCGCGGTGCCGGGCAGGAGGAGGCATGCTGCCGCGGCGAGCAGGGCGCCGCATAGGCGCGAATGGCCAGCGGCAGCGGCGAGCTTCTTCCGGTTTGGCGCGATCCGTTTCATGGCTGCTGCAACCGGCCATTGCGCTGGACGATCATCGGGGGGCCTGCCGTCACGGCGAACATCCCGGGCGTGCCCTCGACCGTTGCATGGCGGAGCAGGAAGCCCTTGTCCGCCTCCACTTTTACATTGCGCAGCACCAACCGGTCGATCGGACTTTCCGGCAGGCCGGTGGCGATTCCGGCCCATTCGGCCCCCGTTGCGGCGAGCCCGTCGACGGTCACGCCCGTGATCCGCGGCGTCTTGTCGTGAACGAAAGCGCGGGCCGGGTCGTCCTCACCGGGCCAGATCTGGTTGCCGAGGATGAAGCCGGTCGGTTCCACCTGCCGCTCCGCTTCACGGCGGTCCATGGGACGGTAGGCGTAATATCCGCTGAACACGAGCGGGACATCAACGTCGGTCATCCGGTTGTTGCGGAAGGTGATATCCGAAATCTCGCCTCCGCGCTCGCGCGCGGTCTTGATGCGGAAGCCGTACATCGATCCGACGAATTCATTGTTCTCGACCAGAACCCGCGTCACGCCGCCATTCGTCTGACTGCCGATGCAGATACCACGGCTTGCATGGATCATATTGCCGCGGACGGTGATGTCGGCACTGATCGCATCAGGGTGGCGCGGGTCAGGGTTGCCCGACTTGATCGCCACCGCATCGTCGCCGACGCTGATGAAATTGTCGGTGATCAAAATGCGGCGGCTGCGCGTCGGATCGATCGCGTCGGTGTTCGGCCCGTGCGTCGGTGCGGTGATCCGCGCGCGCTCCACCGTCACATATTCGGAATCGGCGATGACCAGATGGAAGGACGGCGAATTGGCGAAGGTTACGCCCCGCAGCGCGACGTTGCGGCTGTTCGACACCCTGACCAGGCGCGGCCGGCGGTCAGGGAACTTCTGGCGGGCTTGACCATCGGTCGCGAAACGCGGGTCCGAGCGCCAGAGCGCGCGCATTCTTTCCCACCAGACGGCGCCCTGGCCGTCGATCAGGCCTTCGCCGGCGACCTCGACATTCTCGGCATCGGCGATGTTGATGAGGCCGATCCGCTCGCCATCGGCGTTCGGTTCCCCGAACAGGGCAGGATCGGTGCCGCCCAGCACTTCGGCGCCCTTGGCGATGTTCAGCCGGATATTGCTCTTGAGATAGATGGGGCCGATCATCCATTCGCCCTTGGGCACCTCGACCGTGCCGCCGCCCGCCGCCGCGCAGCGATCGATCGCCGCCTGAAAGGCCCTCGTGTCATAATGAGTGAGCTGCGCCCAGATGCGCGACCCTTCGGCGCCCTCGTCGAGGATCGAACAGGTCCGGTCGGGGATGCTGGTTGTCGCCTGACTGTGCGCGGGGGCGGACAGCAGCGCCAGCGGCGGCAGGAGGGCGGCGGCAAGCAGGCGGTGCGATGGCATGGAGGGGTCCTTTTTACAGCTTGTCCCGCCGCACGCTATCGGCCTTTCAGGCGCCGTTCCAATGCCGTTCGCATGTCCAGCTATGCAGGGATTGCATTGACCTCCGCCCAGAAATTCTCGGCGGCCGGGCTTTGCCGCGCGGTGGGGCGGAACAGGACGATATCCATATCGATCTCCCAGGCCGATCCGCCGGCCGAGGCCAGGCGTCCTGCGGCGATGTCCTGTGCCGCGACGCTGCGTGGCAGCCAGGCGATACCGCGTCCGTCGCACGCCATGCCGAGCAGGCTCGCCGCGAGATGCGCCGAAAAGACAGGCTTCAACCCCGGCGCGCGTTCGTCGAACCGGTGTGCGGCGACGATCCGGCCGAGGCCGGATTCGCCGGTATAGGCGAGGAGCGGGACATCGCCCGCTTCGTCGAGCGACCAGCGCGGGCGGCCGTCGTCGCCGGGCGCCACCAGCGGCATGAGCACATCCTTCCCGACGATGGCCGAGCGGAACTGGCGCGGTTCGAAGCGGTTCGGCGCGAGCGGGTGCTGGTGGCACAGCAGGAACTGCGCCTGCCCCTGGAACATCAGTTCCTCGCACGCCTGCATACTGTCGGACAGCAGACGCACCGGACCGAAGCTGCCGTGCGATTCGACCGAGCGGATCCAATAGGGAAAGAAGGTGAAGGACAGGACGTGGGTCGCCGCAAAGCGCAGCGTCGCCGTCTCGCGCCCCCCGGCCTCCCGCGCGTCGCGTCGCAATTGCAGCAATCGCCGCACGAGATCGGGGGCGCCGAGCATGAATTGTTCGCCGGCGGAGGTCAGGGTCGTGCGCGGCGGCGTGCGAGCAAAGAGCGGGGCACCGACCCACTCCTCTAGTGCCTTTATGCGCCGGCTGAATGCGGGTTGGGTGATATGGCGTGCCTCCGCAGCACGCGAAAAACTCCCCGTTTCGGCGAGCTCCAGGAAATCTTCAAGCCATGTCAGTTCCATGGCTCCTATGCATAATGCGCATAAGGAAAAAGGACAATGGCATTGGATGACAGGCGCGGCCGGGCCTAGCCTTGCCGCATATCGAACGGAGAAAATTGTGCGGATCACCGAAATCAGAGAGAAGACGGTTTCGATCGCCTCACCGATCGCCAACGCCTATATCGACTTCTCGAAAATGACCTGCTCGGTCGTGGCCGTCGTCACCGACGTGATCCGCGATGGCCGTCCGGTGATCGGCTACGGCTTCAATTCCAACGGTCGCTATGGCCAGGGCGCCTTGATGCGCGAACGCTTCTTGCCGCGCCTTGCCGAAGCGGCGCCCGAGCGGCTGATCGACGCAGAGAATGACAATCTCGACCCCTTCGCCATCTGGTCCGCCCTGATGGCGAACGAAAAGCCCGGCGGCCATGGCGAACGGTCGGTGGCCATCGGGACGATCGACATGGCGGTGTGGGACGCGGTGGCCAAGATCGCGGAGCAGCCGCTCTACCGGCTCCTCTCCGAACGCTATGGCGATGGGCAGCCCGATGATCGTGTCTGGGTCTATGCCGCGGGTGGTTATTATTATCCGGGCAAGGGTCACAAGCAGCTTCAGGACGAGTTCCGATCCTATCGCGACCGCGGCTATCGCGTCTGCAAGATGAAAGTGGGCGCCGTGCCGCTCGAAGAGGACATCGCCCGCATCGAGGCCGCGCTCGAGGTGGTGGGCGAAGGGCGCTATCTGGCTATCGACGTGAACGGACGCTTCGACATCGACACCGCGATCCGGTTCGGCGAGGCGATCAAGCCCTATGATCTCTTCTGGTATGAAGAGGTCGGCGATCCGCTGGACTTCGCGTTGCAGGCCGAGCTCAGCCGGCATTACGACCGGCCGATGGCCACCGGGGAAAACCTCTTTTCGCACCAGGATGCGCGCAATCTGCTTCGCCACGGCGGAATGCGCCCGGACCGCGACTGGCTGCAATTCGACTGCGCCCTGTCCTATGGCCTCGTCGAATATCTGCGGACGCTGGAGGTGTTGCGGAACGAGGGCTGGTCGTCGCGCCGCGTCGTTCCGCACGGCGGGCACCAGATGTCGCTGAACATTGCCGCCGGCCTGCATCTGGGGGGAAACGAGTCCTATCCCGACGTGTTCCAGCCGTTCGGCGGCTTTGCCGATGGCGTCCGGGTCGAAGACGGCTATGTCGGCCTGCCCGATATTCCGGGGGTCGGTTTCGAGGCGAAATCCGAACTATATGCCCTGATGCGCACGCTGACCGAGGACATCGTGCCGGACAAGATTTTGCTGTGACATGAGGAGCGGCCACCTGATCAGCAGTTTCGGGGGTTCGCGGACGGGAGAGCGAATGGGGGTTGTGCGGCGGTTATCGGGCCAGCTTTATGTCCAGGTCCTGATGGGGATGCTGATCGGCATCGCCATCGGCTTTCTGTGGCCGGAAGCCGGAGCGCAGCTCAAGCCGATCGCCGATGGCTTCATCAAGCTGATCAAGATGCTGCTTGCGCCGATCATCTTCGGCACGGTGGTCGTCGGCATCGCGCAGATGGGCGACCTGAAGGACGTCGGACGGCTGGGTTTCAAGGCGCTCGTCTATTTCGAGATATTGTCGACGATCGCGTTGGTGATCGGGCTGGCGGTCGCGAACCTGATGCAGCCCGGCGCGGGGATGAACATCGATGCCGCCGCGCTCGATGCGAGCGCGATCGACAGCTATCGCGCGACCGCCGCAACCGGGGGCGGCATCGCGAGCTTTCTGCTCGGCATCATTCCCGATTCCTTTCTTGGCGCCTTCGTCATGGGTTCGATGCTGCAGGTGATCCTTCTGTCGCTGCTGGTCGGGCTGGCGCTGAGCGGCATGGGCGAGACGGCGCGGCCGGTGGTCGACCTGATCGAGCTGTTCAACAAGGCGCTGTTTCGCGTGGTAGGCATGATCATGCGGCTGGCTCCGCTCGGCGCGGGCGCGGGCATGGCCTTCACGATCGGCAAATATGGCCTCGACACACTCTGGTCGCTCGGCCATCTGCTCCTCGCGCTTTATATCACGACCTTCTTTTTCATCGCCGTGGTGCTGGGCATGGTGATGCGCTTCGTCGGCCTCTCATTCGTCGCCTTTCTGCGATATATTCGCGATGAGATATTGATCGTGCTTGGCACCTGTTCGACCGAGGCGGTGCTGCCGCAGCTCATGCGGAAACTCGAACATATGGGCTGCGCCCGCCCGGTCGTCGGTATGGTGCTGCCGGCAGGCTACACCTTCAACACCGACGGCACCTGCATCTATCTGACCATGGCGACGATCTTCATCGCGCAGGCGACGAACACCCCGCTTGGCCTGATGGACCAGATCGTGATCCTGGCCGTGCTGATGCTGACGTCGAAAGGATCGGCGGGCGTTGCCGGCGCCGGCTTCGTCACGCTGGCCGCGACGCTTTCGACCATCCCCGCGATTCCAGTCGCCGGGCTCGTCCTGTTGTTGGGGATCGATCGTTTTCTCAACGAGGCGCGAGCCGTGACCAATCTGATCGGCAACAGCGTCGCCACGCTGGCCATCGCGCGCTGGGATGGCGCGCTCGACAAGCCGCGCGCCGAGGCCGTGCTTCGCGGCGAGGTGGCGACATGACGCGGCGCGAGTTCCTGGCCATCGCAGCGACATCGGTAAGCGTGCTGGACACCTGGCCGGCGTTCGCGGCCGAGGATGCGGATCTGTCGCTGCACATGTTGCTCGATGGTTTTTCCGAAGGGAGAGCGCTGGATGCCCGAATCCAGGCGCTCGAGGCTTTCCCGACGGCCGGCCTTTCGCCGGTCGCGCGGCTCGATCGCGATGTCGTTCTGCGTGGCCTCCGGTCCGACGCCGTGTTGGCCGACATGCTGCCCTTCCGGCGCGATGCCGATAGCCCTTATGTCGTATCGCCTTTTGCCGGCGCCTGGCGCGCGGTCGATGCATCGGGTTCGGATCCGGCGCTCGCCGACCGGATCGCGGCCGAGACCGATGCGATCGATGCCGCGGCGGCCAGGGGAATCCTATTGCCCCGTGCGCTGCTCGAACGGACAATCGCTTCGATCCAGCGTGCGGCGGGCAAGGCTTCGCCGCTGGTCGCCAATGCGCTATGGCGGCAATGCGCGCGTCTGGTTGCGAGCCGGCCACAGGCCAGTGACACACCGGGTCTTTGGCGGATGCCGAACGGCGCGCAGCTATATGCGGCGATGCTGCACCGCCAGTTCGGGGGCGATGTTTCGGCGGCCGAAGCCCATGCGCGACTGTCGGACGAGGTTCGCCGCATCAGCGGACGGATGAATGCCATGCTGCGCAAGCAAGGGCTGACGCGCGGCTCGATTGGCGAGCGGATGCGCCTGTTCGCTCGCCAGCCCCAATGGCTTTACAGCGACGATGACGCCGGTCGCGATCGGGCGGTGGCCGACATGAACCAGTGCCTCGACAGAGTGCGCCCGCATCTTCCCCTCCTGTTCAAGGTGGTTCCAGGGGAGGCTGGCCGGTTGCGCGTGCGGCGCATGACGGCGGCCGAGGAAGCCGCCGGCCGCTCCGGCTATCGCGCCATGCCCGGGGACGGGCGAGACGGCGCCTATGTCGTCGACCTGCGGGAAATCCGCCGCCGTCCGGCATGGAGCCTGCCGGGAGTAGTCCACCATGAACTGTTGCCCGGGCATATGATGCAACTCCTCGGGACCAAGGCCTCCGGCGCACACCCGCTGCGCGCCCGCTACGCGCCCGCCATGGCTGAAGGCTGGGCGATTTATGGCGAGGAACTCGCGGCGGGGGCCGGCGCCTTCGAGGGCGACGACGCGGCCTTGATCGGACATCTTCACTGGCTGATGTTCCGCCTTTGCAGAGGCATGATTGACACCGGTATCCATCATGGCCGGTGGTCGACACCCGAGGCCCGGCGCACGCTGGATCTGATGCAGGGCGAACCCGCTTATTTCGCCGGCTTCGACAGGGACATCGACCAGGCCATCGTCAATCCGGGAGTCCGGGCGGCCGAAGCGTTGAGCTGGCTCGAATTAGCCGAACTGGAGCGCGATTTTGCGCGCGGGGGCGACGTCCGTGATTTTCGCACGGCGGCGCTCGACCTTGGGGTCATGCCTTTGCCGCTGCTGGCGGAACGAACGATCGATCGAGATGAAAGAAGAAAGGGAGAGCAATGAAACTGAATCGATATGAAGGGGTGAGGGGCGCTTCGCTGATGATCCTGGCTGCGGCCCTGATCGCGCCCGGCGCAGCCTGGGCTCAGGATGCCATCGACCCGTCGGCACCGGTCGATGCCGCGTCCGAGGGAGAGATCGTCGTCACCGGCTTTCGTGGCAGTCTGGCCAAGGCGCTTGAGGAGAAGCGCCGGGAAGCGGCGGCGGTCGATTCGATCCTCGCCGAAGATATCGGCAAGTTCCCGGACCTGAATCTGTCCGAATCGATCCAGCGCATCCCCGGCGTCGCCATCACGCGCGACGGCGGCGAAGGCCGGCAGATTTCGGTGCGTGGGCTCGGCCCGCAGTTCACCCGCGTGCGTATCAACGGCATGGAGGCGATGAGCAGCGCGGGCGGTGCGGACGCGAGCGGCGGCACCAATCGCGGTCGCGGTTTCGACTTCAACGTATTCGCATCGGACCTGTTCAACGAGATCAGCGTGCGCAAGAGCGCGGAAGCGGCGACCGAGGAAGGGTCGCTGGGGGCAACGGTCGATCTGCGCACCGCTCGTCCCTTCGACTATAACGGCTTCACGCTGGTTGCCTCGGCGCAGGGGAGCTATAATACGCTGGCCGAGAAGGCCTCGCCGCGCGGCGCGTTCCTGATTTCCGATACCTTTGCCGACGGACGCATCGGTGTGCTGCTCTCGGCCGCTTATGGGCGCCGCAAGACGGTGGAGGAGGGCTATTCGACCGTTCGCTGGGCAAAGGGCTCGTCCTTCGCTCCGGGCTTCGAAAGCGTATTGGGGCAGGACTGCGCAACCAATCCCGGCGCCTGCGCGGAGGCCAATGACGCTCTGCACCCGCGGTTCCCCCGTTACGACCTTTACACCAACGACGTCGAGCGTATCGGCGCGACCGCTTCGATCCAGTTCCGGCCCACCGATCGGACCCTGATCAGCATCGACGGCCTTTATGCCGACTTCAAGGTCAAGCGCGGTGAAGCCTATCTGGAGGCGCCTTCGCTCAGCGCGGCCGGCGCCTGCACGGCGGCAACGCGCCCGACCACCTGCGGGATCGCGGACACCGACATATTGGCGATGGACATCCAGAATGGCGTGATGGTTTCGGGGACGTTCAACGACATAGATCTGCGGGTCGAAAATCGCCGCGATCGTTCCAAGACCAAGTTCCGGCAGCTTTCGCTCGACCTCGAGCAGGAGATCGGCGACAGCCTGACCTTCACGGGGCTGGTCGGCTATTCGAAATCGGATTTCAACAATCCGATCCAGAACACCGTTATCTTCGATTCCTACAACACCGACGGCTACAGCTACGACTATAGCGACCCCCGGCACCCCGTCTTCGGTTTCGGCACCGCGAACATCGATAACCCCGATGCCTGGAAACTGGCCCAGCTTCGGCTGCGCGCCGCGAGAGCGGAGAACAGTTTCAAGACCGTCCAGGCCAATCTGAAGTGGCAGGTGGCCGAGGGCTTCGACATCACCGCCGGCCTCGCCTACAAGAAATATAATTTCGATACCGAAGAACTGCGCCGATCGAACGGCACGACGTCGAACCGCGAAGCGACAATCCCCGCGGAAGTCGCGGCCATTCCGCTGTCGGAATATACCCGGCTCATTTCCTTCGCCGGAACGAGCTGGATCATCCCCGACTATGACACGGCGGCGCAGGTGCTCAGTCTCGAGGATCCCAATGCTTATAATGGTGCTTTCAAGCTCGGGCCCGAGCCGGCGCTGGGTTCGAAGAGCAGCGTCGGGGAACGCGACAAGAGCGCTTATTTCCAGGCGAACTTCAGCACCGAGATTGGCGGCGTGACGGTGCGCGGCAACGCGGGCGTCCGCTACGTCCGCACCGGGCAAACCGCCACCGGTTTCGTCTTCACCAGCGGCACGGCGCAGGAAATCGTCGTCAAGCGCAGCTATGACGACTGGTTGCCGGCCGCGAACATCGTCATCGAACCTGCGCAGAACCTGCTGGTCCGGCTTGCCGCGGCGCGTGTGATGGCGCGCCCGGACCTTGGCAGCTTGCCGCCGGGGGCTTCGCTCTCGGTATCGGGGTCGGGGCGTTCGGTCAGCGTCGGTAATCCCAATCTCGACCCCTATCGCGCCGATACCTATGATGCGGCGATCGAATGGTATTTCCAGCCCGGCGCCTTGCTGTCGCTGGCGGTGTTCCAGAAGAATATCGACAGTTTCGTTCAGACCGTGTCGACACCGGGAAGCGTCTTTTCGGACAATCCGTTCGGTCTTCCCGACAGCGTCGCCGTCGCGGCGTGCGGTTCGACGCCCAACTGCGCGCCCAACCTCAACAACTGGACGTTCAGCGCTCCGGCCAACTCGCCCGGCGGCCGCCTGCGCGGCTTCGAGGTCAATTATCAGCAGCCGCTCAAATTCCTGCCGGGGCCGCTCGGCAATACCGGCATATTGCTGAACTACACCCAGGTCAGTTCGCGGATCAAATATCTGGCCGGGGACGGGTCGATCGCAGCGATCAACGATCTCACCGGACTGTCGAAGCGGTCGGCGAATGCGACCTTCTATTATGAGGACAAGGTCATCAGCGCGCGCATTTCCGGCGCGTATCGGAGCAAATATCTGACCCGCGTGCCGGGCGGCGAAAAGGGAACCGACGTTGACGGAACGAACAGCACCTTCAACCTCGACGCGTCGATCCAGTTTACGCTGAACGATCATTTCAAACTTTCGCTGGAAGCGGTGAACCTGACCGACGAATATCAGGATCAGTTCAACGATTCCCGCGATCTGCTCTCGGTCTATCGACATACCGGCCGCGAATTCATCGCCGGTATCCGCTACACCTTCTGATCGAAGCGGCGTGGGGGGGGGGCGGGCCGGGGGGCCCCCCCCCCCCCCCCACCACCCCCACGCACCCCAAAAAGAGAACAAGCTACCACGCGACCCCGCACCCCCAGATCGACACCCGCCACGGACGCGCCC
>NZ_JAOZVW010000005.1 GCF_025869345.1 Sphingopyxis sp. | reverse complement strand
CCCGCGAAGGCGGGGGCCGCTGGCGTTGGGGCAGCTTCGCTTGCGGCCCCCGCCTTCGCGGGGGCGACGTCTTTCTTTTCGGGAGCCGCGGCAGGAGCCGGAGCCGCAGCAGGCGCCGGCGCGGCCTTGGCGGCGCTCGCATCCTCACCCTCGCCCGCGATCACCGCGATCACGGTGCCGACCTTCACATTCTCGCTGCCCTCGGGAACCAAAATCTGACTGATCACGCCGTCGTCGATCGCCTCATATTCCATCGTCGCCTTGTCGGTCTCGATCTCGGCGAGCAGGTCGCCAGACTGGACCGCATCGCCTTCCTTCACCAGCCACTTCGCGAGCGTCCCTTCCTCCATCGTCGGCGAAAGGGCGGGCATTTTGAGTTCGATCGGCATCGTCGGTTTCGTCCCTCGAAGAGTCTCGCAGGCGGGGCCTGCCGCTACGGATTGTTCCTCGCCATAAGCGCTGGGCCGGTCAAGGTCCAGCGCGGCAACCTTGCCTTTCATACGAATGTGACGCACTCTCGCCTCGCAAAATGCATAGCGGGGGTCGGGGCGATGCGGACATATCTGGTGGTGATCGATGACAGCCCGGAGGCAAGCCTCGCGCTGCGCTTCGCGGCGCGGCGCGCGGCGCGGACCGGGGGCGGCATCGTCGTGCTCGCGATCCTTCCAAAGCAGGATTTCGTCGCCTTCGGCGGCGTTCAGGCGACGATCGAGGCCGAAGCGCGCGAACATGCCGAGCAGTTGATCGGGGCGGCCGCCGACGCGGTGATGCAGGAAGCCAACATCGTCGCGCAGACGCTGGTCAAATCGGGCAAGCCGACCGAAGCCGTGTGCGACGTGATCCGCGAGAATGAGGAGATATCGGCGCTGGTGCTGGCAACGGCGGCCAGCGGCGCGCCGGGGCCGCTGGTGTCCTATTTCACCGGACAGGATGCGGGAACCCTCCCCTGCCCGGTGATGCTGGTGCCCGGCGGCATCGACATCGCCCGGCTCGATGCGTTGAGCTGATCCAACGATCTTGGAAACTCGTCATTGCGAGCGAAGCGAAGCAATCCAGAGTGTGAGCAAACCGCTCTGGATTGCTTCGCTTCGCTCGCAATGACGATGGTCAGCGCCGCCGCCCCTGATGGCGAATATTGGCAGGCCGCCCGCGCTTGCCGACGACATGCTTGCCCTTCCCGTCGCGGCGCGGCGGGCGTTTGGCGGGCGGGCCACGCTCGGCGTCGGGAAGCTCGAAACGGAGCGCACCGCTGATCGGATTCGCCTCCATCAATCGAAGGTCGAGCCGCTGCCCGACCGAATAGCTGACGCGGCCATGCTCGCTGTCGAGCGTCCGCGCCGCCTCGTCATAGAAAAAGCGCTCGCTCCCCAGCGTCGATACCGGCACCAGCCCATCGCCGCCGAGACCGTCGACGGTCGCGAAGAAGCCGAACGGCTGCACCCCGGTGATCCGCGCCGCGACGATCTCGCCCGTCTTCGTCGCCAGATACGCCGCGACATAGCGGTCGATCGTCTCACGCTCGGCCTCCATCGCGCGGCGTTCGAGCGCGCTGATCGCCTCGCCGATGTGCGACAGCCCCTTGCGGTCGGCTTCCCCCAGCCCGGTGCGCTCGGGCAGCCCCTTGGGCTTGCCCGGCACTTCGAGGCGATGGCTGTCGACGAGCGCGCGATGGACGATCAGGTCGGCATAACGGCGGATCGGCGAGGTGAAATGCGCGTAGGAGCCGAGCGCGAGCCCGAAATGGCCCGCGTTGGCGGGGCCGTAGTAAGCCTGCGTCTGGCTGCGCAGGATCGCCTGCATGATTTCGGGCAGGCGGTCGTCCTCCGAAAAGCCGTCGATCAGCCGGTTGAACACCGCAGGGGTGATCACCTGCCCCAGCGCGAAGCTCTGGTCGAAGGTTTCGAGATAATCTTTCAGGCTGACGAGCTTCTCGCGGCTCGGCGGCTCGTGGATGCGGTACATGACGGGCGATTTCTTCGCCTCGAGCGCCTTCGCCGCGGCGACGTTTGCGGCGATCATATAATCCTCGATCAGCCGGTGCGCGTCGAGCCGCTCGCGGACGCGAATCTCGGCGATGCCGCCCTGCTCGTCGAGGATCACCTGCCGTTCGGGCAGATCGAGGTCGAGCGGCGCGCGGGCGTCGCGTGCCTTGGCGAGCAAGGTCCAGCAGGCCCAGAGATTTTGGAGCGCAGGCAAAATATCCTCCCCGAAACGGGGAGGGGGACCATCCGCAGGATGGTGGAGGGGCACGGGCGGTTTGCCCGGCGTATCGGCGGAGCGCCCGCCAGCACCGGCCCCTCCACCGCCTTCGGCGGTCTCCCTCCCCGTTCCGGGGAGGATCGCATCCATCGCCGCCTGCGCATCTTCATAGGCAATGTTCGCGCGCAGCCGCACCAGCGCGCGCGTGAAGCGCCATGACGTCACCTTGCCATGCTTGTCGACGGTGAGGTGGCACGCCATCGCGGCGCGATCCTGTCCCGCCTTCAGCGAGCAGACGCCCGACGACAGCGTCTCGGGGAGCATCGGCACGACCTGATCGGGGAAATAGACGCTGTTGCCGCGCCGCCGCGCCTCGCGGTCGAGCGCGCCGTCGGCGCGGACATAAAAACTGACGTCGGCGATCGCGACGATCGCGCGGTATCCGCCCTTGTTCTTTTCATCGGCGTCGGGGATGGCCCAGACGGCATCGTCATGATCGCGTGCGTCTACCGGGTCGATCGCGACAATCGGCAGGTCGCGCAGATCCTCGCGCCCGTCGGGGGTCAACGGCAGCGTCGCCGCGCGATCGGCCTCGGCGAGCACCTCCTCGCCGAAAACGTGCGGAATCTCGTGCCGCGCGATCGCGATCATGCTGAGCGAACGCGGCGCGAAGGGGTCGCCGATGCGGTCAACCACGCGCGCCTTGGTCGCCGGGCCGCGGCCCGAGAGTTCGGCGCGGACGAGATCGCCGATGCTCGCATCGCCCATGTCGGCGACCGCGAAATCGAAGCGCGCGCGCTTGTCGGCGGGGCGCAGCCACGTCATCGGCTTGCCGCCGGGGCCGGTGTCGGCGACGAGCACGCCGATGATCGTCTCGCCGCCCGCCTGCAACTTTTTCATCGGGTGGGCGACATGGCCGCTGCCGCGCTCCTCGGTGCGCGCGAGGATGCGGTCGCCGATGCCGAGCGCGCTGCGCCGCCCCTTTTCCATGACGCGCAGCCGCGGCGCGGGGCCGCTGCCCTCCCAGCGATCGGGAACCGCCCACACCGCATCGCCCTCGACCGCCGCGACACGCAACACGGTCACGCGCGGCAGCCCGCCATGCTTATGAAATGCCCGCCCCGGCGCCATGTCGACGAGCCCCTCGTCGGTCATGTCCTTGAGCAGCGCCTTCAGCGCGATCTTGTCGGCGCCGTGCAGACCGAAATGCTTGGCGATTTCCCGCTTCCCGATCGCGCCGGGGCTGTCGTGAATGAAGCGGAGAATCTGCTCGCGTGAGGGGAGCCCGGGGTGCGGCTTGGGCTTTTTCATCGCGGGTCGTCCGAATGGTTCGCGCGGAGACGCGGAGACGCGGAGAAGATCGCCCGGGCCGGCAGGCCCCTTTCTCGATCAAGCGATGCGCCTTGACGCGGCGCCAATACGGGAAAGCCGCTTCGCGGCAAGCACGATCTCTCCGCGTCTCCGCGCCTCCGCGTGAAATAAATCAATAGGTTCGTCCTATCAGTACGCGCTCGACCGCGGGCTCGCCGGTGAAGAAGCAAGCGCCATCGGCCGGTGCGGCGTCGAGGGGCGTGTTGCGCATCGTCAGCTTGAGCGTCTTGAGCGTCTCGACGATCCCTTCGAGCACGGTGCCGGTCGGACGCGCCCATTGCACCTCGATCCAGCCCACGAACTTGTCGTCGCCGCCGAAATGCGCCGCGAGGTCGGTGACGTCGCGGCGGATGTTCGAATGCAGCCGCTCCTTCGCCTCGGCATGAAGGCTCGCCTGAATTTCCTCCAGCATCGCCACCGCGCCCGCGACGAAATCGCCTTTCGCGACGAAGGCCGTGTTCAGCTTGCCGTTCTCCTGATAGAGCCGGTCGCGGCGGATCACCGCGACATTGCCGCCGGCGACATCGCGCGGGCCGATCTCGAGGATGATCGGTGCGCCCTTCTTGACCCAGCCCCAGCGCTTGGTCTGCGCCTTGTTCGCGGTCGCGTCGAGCAGCACGCGCACCGGCTCACGAAAGGCGTCGAGCGCCTTCAGCTCGCTTTCGAGTGCGCGGCAGTAGTCGAGGATCGCGGCATCCTCCTCATTGTCGCGCAGCATCGGCACGATGACGATCTGGTGCGGCGCGATGCGCGGCGGGCAGCGCAAACCATCGTCGTCGCCATGCGTCATGATGACGCCGCCGATCATCCGCGTCGAGGTGCCCCAGCTTGTCGTGTGGCAAAGGCTGTGGCCGCCCTCCTTGTCCTGATAGCGGATGCCCGCCGCCTCGGCGAAGCCGGTGCCGAGATAGTGCGAGGTGCCGGCCTGCAGCGCCTTGCCGTCCTGCATCATCGCCTCGATCGAATAGGTCGCCACGGCACCGGGGAAGCGCTCATTCTCAGGCTTCTCGCCCGCGATCACCGGCATCGCGAGGACGTCTTCGGCAAAGGCGCGATACATTTCGAGCGCGCGCAGCGTCTCCGCCATCGCATCATCCTTGTCGGCATGCGCGGTATGGCCTTCCTGCCACAGAAATTCGCTGGTGCGCAGGAACATCCGCGTGCGCATTTCCCAGCGGACGACATTGGCCCACTGATTGACCTTCAGCGGCAGGTCGCGCCAGCTCTGCACCCAGCGGCTCATCGCCGAACCGATCACCGTTTCCGACGTCGGGCGGACGATCAGCGGCTCCTCCAGCTTCGCCTCGGGATCGGGCACCAGCTTGCCCTTCCCGTCCGCGATCAGGCGGTGGTGGGTGACGACCGCCATTTCCTTCGCGAAACCATCGACATGGTCGGCTTCCTTCTCAAAGAAGCTCAAGGGGATGAAGAGCGGGAAATAGGCGTTCTGGACGCCGGCATCCTTGATCGCGGCGTCCATCACCGTCTGGATGCGTTCCCAGATGCCATAGCCCCACGGCTTGATCACCATGCAGCCGCGCACTCCCGACTCCTCGGCGAGATCGGCTTCGGCAATGACATCCTGATACCAGGCCGCGAAGTCGGCCTGACGGGTTACGCTGAGCGCATGTTTGATCATCTGTCCTGTTTTCTGTGCTGAGAGCCCCAAAGAGCCCCGGATTATTTCTGTTTGGCGAGCGCGGCCTTGAGCTCGGCGATTTCGGCCTTGAGCGCGGCGATTTCAGCGTCCTTGCCCTTGCCGGCGGCAGCACCTGGCATGAAGGCGCCCGCCGCCTGGCTGAACATCTCGAAATTGCGGCGCGTCAGTTCGGCGAGCGGGTTCGATCCGATCGCGCCTTCGAGGGCCGCGCGGACGTCCTGCTGATTCTTGCGGAACGCGGTCATCGACGCTTCGAGATATTGCGGCACCATCGACTGCATCTTGTCGCCGTACATGCCGATCAGGTGCCGCAGGAAATTGACCGGCAGCAACGTCTCACCGCGCGTTTCGGTGTCCATGATGATCTGCGTCAGCACATTGTGCGTGATATCCTCGCCGCTCTTCGCATCGACGACGCGAAAATCGCGCCCGTCGCGGACCATCGTGCCCAGATCATCGAGCGTGATGTAGCAGCTGCGTTCGGTGTCATAGAGGCGCCGGTTGGCATATTTCTTGATGGTGACGACATCGCCGTCCGCGGCCGTCTTCGACTTTGCCATGCTGCCCTCTGCTCCTGTCGATCGCATCCGATCGCCACCGGGTGGTTCCCGGCCAGCGGACCTTAACACCAAAGATTGATGCGCCGCAACATGCGAGACCCGCAAGTTCGGGTGGCGTTCTCAGATCCAATATCGCTCGAACCGCTTCCCCAGTCCCGTAAGCAATTCATATTGCGACAGGCCGCTGCGTGCCGCGGTCGAGGGCAGGTCGTAATCGAGCGCCAGCCAGTCGCCTTCGGCCAGGCCATCGGCCGCGCTCGCGTCGAAGGCGACCAGGTCCATCGACACGCGGCCGACCAGCGGCAGATCGCGCGCGCGCCAAGCCGCGCCGCCCCGTCCCGCATGGCAGCGCAGATAGCCGTCGGCATAGCCCATGTTGGCGATCGCGACGCGGCCATCGGCCGGCGCGATCCAGGTTGCGCCATAGCCAACCGGTTCGCCCGCGCGGACGCTACGCACCTGCAGCACGCGCGCTTCGGGGAAGGCGACCTGGCGGATATGCCCCGTCGCCTCGCGGCGCGGCGTGCCGCCGTAAAGCGCCAGTCCGGGGCGCGTCAGGTCGAAGCCATAGTCGGGGCCGAGGCAGATGCCCGCGCTGTTCGCGAGGCTGGTGCGCCGCGCCGGGACGGCCCGACGCACGGCACGAAAGGCCGCGAGTTGCTGCGCATTCTGCTCGCTGTCCTCGTCGGCCGAGGCGAGATGACTGAGCAATGTGTCGATCGCCAGCCCGTCCAGCGCGCCACCGACCGCTTCCTCGACCCGCAGGCCGAGGCGGTTCATGCCGGTGTCGACCATGACGTCGCACGCGCGCCCCTCACCCGCCGCGCGCCAACGCTGGACCTGTTCGACGCTGTTCAGGACCGGACGCGCGGGCAGCGTCCGGGCGGCGACCATGTCAGCCTCGCCCACGCCGTGAAAGACCGACAGCGACACATCGCCGGCGAGCGGCATCAGCGCGGCGGCTTCGGCCCAGGTGGCGACGAAGAAATCGCGGCACCCGGCGGCGGCGAGGTGGCGCATCACCTCGGCCGCGCCCAACCCGTAACCGTCGGCCTTGATCGCCGCGCCGCACGCGCCGGGGCTTCGCGCCGCCAGCCATTGCCAGTTCTGGACGAGCGCGGCGGAATCGAGGCGAAGGCGGAGCGGAGAGGCGATGTCGATCATGCGCCCGGCCTATACGCCTTTGCCGGCAGCGCCAATGGGGTCAGCCAGCGGCCGGCTTGTCCCACTGGCCCTCGACCGGCTCCTCCAGCATGAAAGCGGTGAGCAGGAAAGCGACTAGCACGACGCCCCACGTATACCAGAGGCCGGCATAGGCATTGCCCGTCTTGGCGATGATGAAGCTCGCGATCAGCGGCAGGAAGCCGCCGAAATAGCCGCAGCCGAGATGATAGGGAATCGACAGCGACGAATAGCGGACATGCGGCGGGAACATTTCGGAGAGGAGCGCGGCGACGGGGCCGTAGGTGAAGCCCGACAAGGCGCTCAATCCGAGCAGCGCGATGAGGATGACGGCGATGCCGAGCGCGCCGGGAACCTGCGGCTCGAAGCTGTAGCCCATCGCCTCGAGCGCGGGCTTGAGCAGCGCCGGATCGTCGCTCGCGACCTGTTTGCCGCCGATATGGATTACGACGCTGTCGAAGCCGCTGCCGCTCGCCGCGACCTTGTAAGGCACCCCCAGCTTCGTCAGCTCGCCGAGCGTCTTGCCGCACGCGGTCGCCTGCTCCTTCGCGAAGGGATCGAAGCTGCACTGCGACCCGGTGACGACGACCGGCGCGCGTGCTGCTGCCGCTTCGAGCGCGGGATTGGCGACGCTGCCCATCCACCAGAATAGCGGGAAGAGCAGCACGAGCGTGACGCCATAGCCCCAGACGATCGGCTTCTTGCGCCCGATCCGGTCCGACAGGCGCCCCGCCAGCAGGAAAAAGCCCATGCCGAGCGCCGCCGCCACGCCGACGATGATCTCCGCGGCGGTCTCCTCGACCTTCATCGGGCCCTTGAGGAAGGAAAGGCCGGAGAACATCGCGGTGTACCAGATCACCGTCAGCCCCGCGGCGATGCCGATCATGGCGACGAGAATGCGCTTCGGATTGCCGGGATAGGTAAAGCTCTCCTTGAGCGGATTCTTCGCGAGTTCGCCTTCGGCCTTCATTGCGCGGAACACCGGGCTTTCGGACAATTTGAGCCGCATCCACAGCGAAACGGCGAGCAGCACCAGCGACAGGAGGAAGGGCACGCGCCAGCCCCAGCTTTCCCAGGTCGCATCGGACATCGCGGCCTTGCAGCCGAGCACGATGATCAGGCTCAGCACGAAACCGCCGACGACGCTCGCCTGGATGAAGCTGGTGTAGAAACCGCGCTTTTCGGGCGGCGAATGCTCGGCGACGTAAATCGCGGCGCCGCCATATTCGCCGCCGAGCGCGAGTCCCTGAAGGATGCGTAGCGCGATGACGATGATCGGCGCCGCGATGCCGATCGCCGCCGCCGAGGGGATCATGCCGACGCCCGCGGTCGCGATCCCCATCAGCGTGACGGTGATCAGAAAAGTATATTTGCGCCCCAGCCGATCGCCGAGGAAACCGAACAGCACCGCGCCCAAGGGCCGAAAGCCGAACCCGACCGCGAACCCCGCCCAGACGAGCAGCACCTCCAGCGTCGCATTGTCGCTGGGAAAAAACGCCTTGCCGATGATCGCCGCGAGCGTGCCGTAGATGAAGAAATCATACCATTCGAAGATCGTCCCCGCCGACGAAGCGGCGATGACCAGGCGAATATCCTGCGCGGTCGGCTGATAGCCCGCGCCGTGATCGGCGACGGCGGCTGCGTCGGTCATACACTCTCCCCTGCCCCGGTTCGGGCATCTCCTCTTGCCGTTCGCATCGAGCGAAGTCGAGATGCCCCGGGGACATATGCAACCGACGGGTGTCTCGACTTCGCTCGACACGAACGGATTTAGGCCGGTGTAGCTTTCCAGCGTCATCGCGCAAGCCTTCTTGGCGCGGCGGCATAACGGTGGCAGACTGGGGCCATGCAGTTCATCGACCTTTCGATCCCGATCACCAACGACGTCGTGTCCGACCCGCCAGTGATGCGTCCGCAGATCACCTACATGACCCACGAAAACACGTGGGAGCAGATCGCGATGTTCTTTCCCGGGCTGACCAAGGACGACCTTCCCGACGGCGAGGGCTGGGCGGTCGAGAGCCTGACGCTCAGCACCCACAACGGCACCCACATGGACGCGCCGTGGCATTTCCATTCGACGACCGACAGCGGCGCCAGCGCGGCACCGAGCATCGACGAGGCACCGCTCGACCTTTTCTTCCGCCCCGGCGTGAAACTCGATTTCTCGGACCGCCCCGCGGGCCATGTCGTGAGCGCCGCCGAGGTCGAGGCCGAACTCGCGCGCATCGGGCACGCACTCCAGCCGCTCGACATCGTGCTCGTCCAGTCGGGGGCGGTCTACGGCACCGATAATTTCACCGATCAGGGCTGCGGCATGGGCGCCGAGGCGACGCTTTACCTGACGACACGCGGGGTGAAGGTCGTCGGCACAGACGCCTGGAGCTGGGACGCGCCGTTCAGCCACACCGCAAAGCGCTGGGCCGAGACGCGCGACCCGTCGATCATCTGGGAAGGCCACAAGGCGGGGCGGATCAAGCCCTATTACCAGATCGAGAAGCTGACCAATCTCGCGGCGCTGCCGCCGACCGGCTGGACGCTCTCCTGCTTCCCGGTGAAGATCGAACGCGCCAGCGCGGGGTGGATCAGGGCGGTGGCGCTGGTAGCATAAAATGCGCGTCACAGCATCGCTTCACCAATCTCGTCATCCCGGCGAAGGCCGGGATCTCATCCTATCGGCATGACGCACCGGCGAGATCCCGGCCTTCGCCGGGATGACAGAGTTCGCTTGAAACCCGCCAGCCCCATCCCCGTCGTTCGTCGATTGCCGCTGGCAAGTTTCATCTGAAACCTTAGGGTCGCGGCAACAAGACCGATCACCGGGGGACAATCCATGACCATCGCCGAAGCGACGCCCGATTTCGAGGCGGACCGCAGCGACCGCGCCTTTCTCGGCCATCCGAAAGGGCTCGGCTATCTCGCCTTCGTCGAGGGGTGCGAGCGCTTTTCCTATTATTCGATGCAGACATTGCTCGTCCTCTACATGGTCAAATATCTGCTGCTGCCCGAACATGCGGCCGGCGTGGTCGGGCTCGAGGCCCTGCGCGGCTGGTATGGCGGGATCGACGGCCAGCCCTTCGCGTCGAAGATTTTCGGCGACTATACCTCGCTCGTCTATCTGACCCCGATCCTCGGCGGGCTGATCGCCGACCGCTGGCTCGGGCGGCGGACGACGCTGATCCTCGGCGGCCTGTTCATGGCGGCGGGGCATTTCCTGATGGCGTTCGAAGGCGCCTTCCTCTTCGCCCTGCTCGCGCTGATCGTCGGGGTCGGGCTGTTCAAGGGCAATATCGCGAGCCAGGTCGGCGAGCTCTATGCGCCGAACGATCTCCGCCGCGCGATGGCGTTCCAGATCTTCTATATCGCGATCAACGTCAGCGTGATCGCCGCGCCGCTGATCTCGGGCACGCTCGGCGAGAAGGTCGGCTGGCACTGGGGCTTCGGCACCGCGGGCGTGGTGATGGTGCTCGGCCTGATCCTCTACATCATGGCGGGACCGTGGCTGCCCGCCGACAACCGGCCCGGGAAAAACGCCGAGGCGAAGGCGGCCGAACCGATGACGCGGCAGGACGGGCTGCGCGTCCTCGCCGTCATCGTGCTGGTGCCGGTGATGGCGGTCGCGCTGCTCACCAATCAGGAAATCTTCAACGCCTATCTGGTCTGGGCCGATCAGCATTTTCAACTCACCTTCTTCGGCACCACCCTGCCGACGAGCTGGATGATCACGATCGACGCCGCGGCCAGCTTCTCGATGCTCGCCGCGGTCGCCGCCTTCTATGTCTGGTACGGCAAGCGCCACCGCGAACCCGACGAGCTCGGCAAGATGATCATCGGCAGCGTCTTCACCATCGCCGGCGGGCTGTGTCTGGTCATGGCGGCGGCGACGCAGGGCGGCGGCAAGATCGGGCTGTTCTGGCCGGTGATGTTCCATCTGCTCAACAGCATCGGCTTTGCGCACATCCTGCCGGTCAGCCTTGCGCTCTTCACCAAGCTGGCGCCGAAGGCGCTCAACGCGACGATCGTCGGCATCTATTATCTGGCCTTCTTCGGCGCGAACAAGGTCGTCGGCGAGGTCGGCACCTGGTATTCGTCGATGCCGACGACCAGCTTCTGGCTGTTCCACGTCGCGACCGCCGCGGTCGGGCTGGTCGCGTTCATCCTGTTCAAGCTGTTCCTCGCGAAACGGCTGATGGGCGAACCCGCGACGGCCTAGAACAGCCGCGAGCCGTTCGGGACCGCGCGGTCGGGCGCGAAGAGGATCACCTCGCCCGCCTCGTCCGCGAAGCCGAGCGTCAGCACCTCGGACATGAACTTGCCGATCTGGCGCGGCGGGAAATTGACCACCGCCGCGACCTGCCGCCCCGGCAATTCCGCGAGATCATAGCGCGCGACGATCTGCGCGCTGCTTTTCCTGACGCCGATGACGGGGCCGAAGTCGATCTTCAGCTTGAACGCCGGCTTGCGCGCTTCGGGAAAGGGTTCGGCCTCGACGATCGTGCCGATGCGGATGTCGACGCGGAGGAAATCATCGAAGGCGATGGGTTCGGCTGCAGGGGCTTCGTGGTCGTGATTTACGTGCATCAAGCAAACTCCGTCATTGCGAGCGAAGCGAAGCAATCCAGAGCGGGTTTTCGCCGCTCTGGATTGCTTCGTCGCTTCGCTCCTCGCAATGACGAAAAGCGGAAGGCTATTCCATCTCCAAAATCACCGCGTCGACCGCCAGGCTGTCGCCCTGCGCCGCGTTGACCGTCTTCACCACACCCGTCTTTTCGGCGCGGAGGATATTTTCCATCTTCATCGCCTCGACCGTCGCAAGCGGCTGCCCCGCCTCGACCGCGTCGCCCTCGCCGACATGCAGCGCGACGAGCAGGCCCGGCATCGGGCAGATGAGGAACTTCGACAGATCGGGCGGAATCTTCTCGATCATGTGCGTCGCGAGCGGCGCGACGTGCCACGGCAGCACGCGCACGTCGTGAATGGCGCCGCGCGTCGTCATACGCCAGCCGGTGCGCGTCTTCGCGACCTTCACCGCCAGCTCGCTACCGTCGATCTCCGCGACCACCAGCCGGTCGCCCGGCGTATATTCGAGCGCGATGTCGATCTTCTCGCCATCGACCTTGATATGCTTGTGGCCCAGCTTGACCTTGTGGCTCTCGCCGCCGATCGTTACCTGCCATTTCGCGGGCGGGTCGAGCCGGTCGCCGAGCTGGCCGTCGGTGCGCCGCGCGCGGTCGGCCTCGGCGCTCGCCATGAAGCCCGCGATCGCCGCCAGCGCGCGCGTTACCGCGTCGTCGGCCGGGGCGCCGTGGAAGCCCTCGGGATATTCCTCGGCGATAAAGCCCGTCGTCAGCTCGCCCGAGCGGAAGCGCGGATGCTGCATGATCGCCGAGACGAAATCGATATTGTGGCCGAGCCCCTCGAGTTCGAAGCGGTCGAGCGCCGCGACCTGCAGGTCGGCGGCCTCGTCGCGCGTCTTGCCCCAGGTGATCAGTTTCGCGATCATCGGATCGTAGAAGATCGACACCTCGCCGCCGTCATAGACGCCGTCGTCGACGCGCACGCCATCGACCCCGCGGCGCCCGTTCTCGGCGCCGTCGTCGGTCCAGCCCGGCACCGGCGGCTTGTAGCGCGTCAACCGCCCGGTCGACGGCAGGAAGCCGCGATAGGGGTCCTCGGCATAGACGCGGTTCTCGATCGCCCAGCCGTCGATCTTGACGTCATCCTGCGTCAGGTCGAGCTTCTCGCCCGCCGCGACGCGGATCATCTGTTCGACCAGATCGATGCCGGTGATCGCTTCGGTCACCGGATGCTCGACCTGAAGCCGGGTGTTCATTTCGAGGAAATAGAAGCTCTCGCCCGTCGGATCGGCGCCCGAGACGATCAGCTCGACCGTCCCTGCGCTGTAATAGCCGACCGCTTTCGACAGCGCGACGCACTGCTCGCCCATCGCTTTCCGCATCGCGGGCGTGACGAAGGGCGACGGCGCTTCCTCGACCACCTTCTGGTGGCGGCGCTGGATCGAGCATTCGCGCTCGTTGAGGTAGAGGATGTTGCCGTGCTGGTCGCCGAGGATCTGGATCTCGATATGGCGCGGGTTGAGAATGAATTTCTCGATGAAGACGCGATCGTCGCCGAAGCTGTTCAGCCCCTCGCGCTTGACGCTCTCGAAGCCTTCGCGGACGTCCTTCTCGTCATAGGCGAGGCGCATCCCCTTGCCGCCGCCACCCGCCGACGCTTTCATCATCACCGGATAGCCGATCTCGTTCGAAATCTCGACCGCATGCTCGGTGTCACGGATTTCGCCGACGAAGCCGGGGACGACGTTGACCCCCGCTTCCTTGGCGAGCTTCTTCGACTCGATCTTGTCGCCCATCGCGGCGATTGCGTTCACCGGCGGGCCGATGAAGGCGATATTTTCCTTCGCCAGCGCCTCGGCGAAGCTGGTGCGCTCCGACAGGAAGCCATAACCCGGATGCACCGCCTCGGCGCCGGTCGCCTTGCAGGCTTCGATGATCTTGTCGGCGATCAGATAGGATTCGGACGCGGGCGACGGGCCGATATGCACCGCCTCGTCGGCCATCCGCACGAAGGGCGCGCGCGCATCGGCGTCCGAATAGACGGCGACGGTCGCGATGCCCATGCGACGCGCGGTCTTGATGACGCGGCAGGCGATTTCGCCGCGGTTGGCGATCAGGATTTTCTTGAACACTAGTGGCTCCAGCGCTTGCTAAGTTTTTCTGTGATAAAATGAGTGCCGAACATCATTCCGATGAGCCAAACCAGCCCGGCTAATGCAAAAGCAATCGGCGTCGCAGCCTTCGGCATTTGCACAGCAACCAATCCGACAAGATAGAAGGTCGGGAGTACCGACACGCAAAACAGGATAAGGCCAACCACCATCTTGAGCAGCAGATAGCGGCCGAAACTCACTCCGCCGCCTCCATCCGCATCGGCTCTTCGCTGACCATCGGCACGATCCCCAGCTTCGCGAGCAGCGCCGCGTCGGCGCTGTCACCGCGGTTTCCGGTGGTCAGCAGCTTGTCGCCCGTGAAGATGCTGTTCGCGCCCGCCATGAAGCAGAGCGCCTGCGTCGCTTCCGACATGCTCTCGCGGCCCGCCGACAGGCGGACCATCGATTTGGGCATGGTGATGCGCGCGACCGCGACGGTGCGGACGAATTCGATGTCGTCGACCTGTGCCAGCGGCGTATCGGCGAGCATGTCGCCGAGCACCGTACCCTTGATCGGGATCAGCGCGTTGACCGGCACGCTTTCGGGATGGCGCGGCAGCGTCGCGAGCGCGTGGACGAAGCCGACGCGATCATCGCGCGTCTCGCCCAGGCCGACGATGCCGCCCGAACAGACGTTAATCCCCGCCGCGCGCACCTCCTCCAGCGTGTCGAGCCGGTCTTGAAAGGTCCGCGTCGAGATGATGTTGCCGTAATTCTCCGGGCTCGTGTCGATGTTGTGGTTGTAATAGTCGAGCCCCGCGACCGCGAGCGTCTGCGCCTGGTCCTTCGTGAGCATCCCCAGCGTCATGCAGGTTTCCATGCCCATCTGGCGCACACCCTCGATCATCTCGACGATCGCGGGCATATCGCGGTCCTTGGGGTTGCGCCACGCCGCGCCCATGCAGAAGCGCTGCGAGCCCGCATCCTTCGCCTCGGCCGCCGCCTGCAGCACCGCGCGCACGTCCATCAGCTTGGTCGCCTTGAGTCCCGTGTCGGCGTGCGCCGATTGCGAGCAATAGCCGCAATCTTCGGCGCAGCCGCCGGTCTTGATCGACAGCAGGGTGCAAAGCTGCACCTCGCCGCGCGCATGATGGCGGCGGTGGACGCCCTGCGCCTCCCACATCAGTTCGTCGAACGGCAGGTCGAACAGCGCGGCGATCTCCTCGCGCGTCCAGTCGGTGCGCGGCGCCTCGTCATCGATGGCAAAGTTCATGATCGGTCCCTTCGTCATTTGCAGAAGCGCTGGCGCGCCGCGAGATAGAGTTGATAGGGCGGGGTTTCGCCGTAAAGCGGTTCGAACCTTTCCCCGGCCCACGCCTTGCGGTCGGCGAAGCGAACGCGCACGACGCGCCGGTCGGCCGCGTCGCCGTAGGTTCCGACGTCATAGAGAATGAGGCCGATGTCCGCCTTCGGATCGGAGCAATTGAAGCTGATCAGCCCCTTGTTCACATATTTCTCGGCCGTTTCGACATAGACGTCGCGCCAGCCGCCGTCGGACTTTTCGAGGCGGCCGAACCAGGTCGTGTAATAGACGTCGTCGAGTTGCTGCGTATAGAGTCGTTCGACCGCGACGCCCGGACGATATTCGCTCGGCTGCCCCGCGTCCTTCGCAAGTGCGGGCGATGCGGCGACGAGGATCGCCAGCGCCGCGAGGGCCGAACGCACGCTCACGCGGCCACCTCCAGCGCCTGCGCCAGATCGGCGATGATGTCGTCGATATGCTCGATCCCCACCGACACGCGCACCACGTCGGGACCGGCGCCCGTCTCGATCAGATCGGCCTCCGAAAGCTGGCTGTGCGTCGTCGAGGCGGGGTGGATGATCAGCGAGCGCGTGTCGCCGAGATTGGCGAGATGGCTGAACATTTTGACCGACGAGACGAGCTTGACCCCGGCGTCGTAGCCGCCCTTGAGCCCGAAAGTGAACACCGCACCGCCGCGGCCGCCGAGGTAGCGTTTGGCGAGCGCGTGATAGGGGTCGTCCTCCAGCCCGGCATAGGAGACCCAATCGACCTTCGGATGCGCGCGCAGCCATTTGGCGAGCGCCAGCGCATTGTCGCAATGCCGGTCCATGCGCAGCGCCAGCGTCTCCATGCCCGTCAGCGCGAGGAAGGCGTTCATCGGCGCCAGCGCGGGCCCGAGATCGCGCAGGCCGAGCGTGCGCGCGGCGAGGATGAAGGCGAGCGGCCCGAACGCCTCGGTAAATTTGAGCCCGTGATAGGAAGCATTGGGTTCGCTCAGCGTCGGATATTTGCCGCCCTTCGCCCAGTCGAAGCTGCCCGCATCGACGATCACCCCGCCGATCGCATTACCGTGGCCGTTCAGGAATTTGGTCGTCGAATGGACGACGATGTCGGCGCCATGCTCGATCGGGCGGCACAGCATCGGCGTCGCCATCGTGTTATCGACGATCAGCGGCACGCCCGCGTCATGCGCTACCTTGGCGATCGCCTCGATATCCTGCACGACGCCGCCGGGGTTGGCGAGGCTTTCGATGAACACCGCGCGCGTCTGATCGGTGATCGCGGCGGCGACATTGCTCGCGTCGTCGGCATCGACGAAATGCGTCGTCCACGCCATCTTGCGAAAGCTCTGGCCGAGTTGGTTCTGCGATCCGCCATAGAGCTTGCGCGCCGCGACGATCTCGCACCCCGGCTCCATCAGCGTGTGAAACGCGAGGAATTGCGCGGCGTGGCCCGACGCCACCGCCAGCGCCGCCTGCCCGCCCTCCAGCGCCGCGATCTTGCCTTCGAGCGCACCGTTGGTCGGGTTCATGATCCGGGTGTAGATATTCCCGAACTCTTCGAGATTGAACAGGCGCGAGGCATGTTCGACGCTGTCGAAGACATAGGACGACGTCTGATAGATCGGCGTGATCCGCGCCTTGGTCGTCGGATCGGGCGCTGTGCCGGCGTGAACGGTCAGCGTTTCGGGCTTTTGTCCGGTCATTTGGGAAGGCCTTTCAGGAAAAGATAGAGAAATGCGCCAACGCCAAGCGACAGCGCGATCGGAGCGCCCACGCGATAGAAGGTCAGCCATTTGGCTTTGACCTCTCCCGTCGCCTTCTGGCGGACGATTTCGCTGGTCCCGCTGAAGGCGAGCAGCGCGGCGATGCCGACCAGCGCAACGACGGCGATCATCGACTCCTTCGAAGCCTTGGCCTCGCCGGCAGCCGTCGAGATCGCGAGCACCCCGCCCAGCGTCAGGATCGACAGCGAGGTCAGATGCTTGAAATAATCATAGAGATAGGCCGAACTGTCGTGGAGTTCAGGCACAACCGCAACCTTCCCCTCGTCGATATCATCGCTCATGCAGCATCCTCCAGCGGAGGCATATTGTGGCCGAGCAGGCGCAGCACGTCGGCGGCGCATTCGACCACGTTGCTGCCCGGGCCATAGATGCCCTGCACGCCCGCGTCGCGGAGATAATCATAGTCCTGCGGCGGGATGACGCCGCCCGCGATCACCTTGATGTCGGTGCGGCCCGCCTCGCGCAGCTTGGCGATGAGTTCGGGGATGAGCGTCTTGTGCCCCGCCGCGAGGCTCGACGCGCCGACGACATCGACGCCCGAATCCAGCGCGAGCACCACCGTTTCCTCGGGCGTCTGGAACAACGGCCCGGACACGACGTCGAAGCCCATGTCGCCGAAGGCCGAGGCGATGACGTTGGCGCCGCGATCATGGCCGTCCTGCCCCATCTTGGCGACGAGCAGCTTCGGCTTGCGCCCCATGCGGCGCTCGACCGCCGCGACGCCGTCGATCACCGCCTGCCAGCGCGGATCGCCCGCATAAGGCGCGGCATAGACGCCCTTCACCGGGGTCGGCTGGGTGCCGTAGCGGTCGAAGCTCTCCTCCATCGCCGCCGAAATCTCGCCGAGCGTTGCGCGGGCCCGCGCGGCCTCGACCGCATGGGCAAGGAGGTTGTTCTCGATCGACTGCTCGCCCGCTGCCGCCTTGCGCAGCGCATCGAGCGCCGCCTGGCACGCCGCTTCGTCGCGGCTCGCCTTCATCTTGTTGATGCGCGCGATCTGCGCCTCGCGCACCTTCGTGTTGTCGACTTCGAGCGTTTCGAGCAGATCCTCGTTGGCGAGGCGATATTTGTTCACGCCGACGATCACATCGTCGCCGCGGTCGACGCGCGCCTGCCGCGCGGCGGCGGCGGTCTCGATCATCGCCTTGGGCCAGCCCGCGGCGACGGCCTTCGCCATGCCGCCTTCCTTCTCGACCCGCTCGATGATCTCCCACGCCTTGTCGACCAGTTCCTGCGTCAGCGCCTCGACATAGTATGAGCCGCCGAGCGGATCGACGACCTTGGTCATCCCCGTCTCTTCCTGGATGACGATCTGCGTATTGCGCGCGATGCGGGCGGAGAAATCGGTCGGCAGCGCGATCGCCTCATCGAGCGCGTTGGTGTGCAGCGACTGGGTGCCGCCGAGCATCGCCGCCATCGCCTCGATCGTCGTGCGCATGACATTGTTGTAGGGATCCTGCTCGGTGAGCGAGACCCCCGACGTCTGGCAATGGGTGCGCAGCATCTTCGACCGCTCGTCCTTGGCGCCGAGGTTGGTCATCACGCGGTGCCACAGCACGCGCGCGGCGCGCAGCTTGGCGATCTCCATGAAGAAATTCATGCCGATCGCGAAGAAGAAGGACAAGCGCCCCGCGAACTTGTCGATATCGAGGCCCGAGGCGACGCCGTAGCGCACATATTCGGCGCCGTCGGCGATGGTGAAGGCGAGCTCCTGCACCTGCGTCGCCCCGGCTTCCTGCATATGATAGCCGGAGATGGAGATGCTGTTGAACTTCGGCATCTCGCGCGACGTATAGCCGAAGATGTCCGAGATGATCCGCATCGAGGGTTCGGGCGGATAGATATAGGTGTTGCGGACCATGAAC
>NZ_JAOZVW010000004.1 GCF_025869345.1 Sphingopyxis sp. | reverse complement strand
ATTGACCGCGCGGCTTGCGCATATCATCGCGACCCGTCGCGCCTGGCCGTCCGAAATCCTCGCCGTCACCTTCACCAACAAGGCGGCGCGCGAGATGCGCGAGCGCATCGGACGGATGATCGGCGACGCGGTCGAGGGGATGCCGTGGCTCGGCACCTTCCACAGCATCTGCGCCAAGATGCTGCGCCGCCACGCCGAACTGGTCGGGCTGCAAAGCAATTTCACCATCCTCGACACCGACGACCAGCTTCGCGTCCTGAAACAGCTCATCCAGGCCGAAGGGCTCGACGAAAAGCGCTGGCCGGCGCGCCAGCTCGCCGGGCTGATCGACAAATGGAAGAACCGCGGGCTCGTCCCCGGCGACCTCGATGTTGCCGACCGCGAAGCCTATGCCGACGGCAAGGGGCAGCATTTCTATGCGCTCTATCAGGCACGGCTGAAGACGCTGAACGCCTGCGATTTCGGCGATCTGCTGCTCCACATGCTGGTGATATTGAAGACGCACCGCGACGTGCTGGAGCAGTATCAGGGCCGCTTCAAATATATCCTCGTCGACGAATATCAGGACACCAACGCCAGCCAATATCTCTGGCTGCGGCTGCTCGCGCAGTCGCGCAAGAATATCTGCTGCGTCGGCGACGACGACCAGTCGATCTATTCGTGGCGCGGCGCCGAAGTTGCGAACATCCTGCGTTTCGAAAAGGATTTCCCCGGCGCGACGGTGATCCGCCTCGAACAGAATTACCGCTCGACCCCGCAGATTTTGGCCGCCGCCTCGGCGCTGATCGCACAGAACAGCGACCGGCTGGGCAAGACGCTGTGGACCGAACTCGACGCGGGCGACAAGCTGCGCGTCGTCGGCGTGTGGGACGGGCCGGAGGAAGCGCGGCGGATCGGCGAGGAACTCGAAGACCTTCAGCGCCAGCGCCTGTCGCTCGACCGCGCCGCGATCCTCGTCCGCGCGCAGTTCCAGACGCGCGAGTTCGAGGATCGCTTCATCGCGATCGGGATGCCG
Source organism: Sphingopyxis sp. (assembly GCF_025869345.1). Taxonomy (GTDB): domain Bacteria; phylum Pseudomonadota; class Alphaproteobacteria; order Sphingomonadales; family Sphingomonadaceae; genus Sphingopyxis. Next base: position 89,112 of record NZ_JAOZVW010000004.1, on the reverse strand, counting down.
TATCGCATCGTCGGCGGCTTCCGCTTCTATGAGCGCGCCGAAATCCGCGATGCGCTCGCCTATCTGCGTCTCGTCCAGTCGCCCGCCGACGATCTCGCCTTCGAGCGCGTCGTCAACGTCCCGAAACGCGGGCTCGGCGACAAGGCGCTCGCGCGCATCCACCAGTTCGCGCGGCACGAGCACGCGCCGCTGTTTCACGCCGCGTCGCGGATCACCGAGACCGACGAGCTCACGCCGCAGGCGCGCCGACAGCTCGCCAATTTCGTCGCGCAGATGCACGGCTGGCAGGGCAAGGCGGCCGAGCTGTCGCATCCCGAACTGACCCAGCTCATCCTCGACGAATCGGGCTATACCGCAATGCTCCAGGCCGACCGCAGCGCCGAGGCGGCGGGGCGGCTCGAAAACCTCTCCGAACTCGTTCGCGCGATGGAGGAGTATGACTCGCTCGAAGCCTTTCTCGAGCATGTCAGCCTCGTCATGGACCGCGACCAGAATGACGACACCGAGACGGTCACGATCATGACGATCCACGCGGCGAAAGGCCTCGAATTTGATCATGTCTTCCTCGCCGGCTGGGAGGACGGCGTCTTTCCGTCGCAGCGCGCGATGGACGAAGGCGGCACCGCGAGCCTGGAGGAGGAGCGCCGCCTCGCCTATGTCGCGATCACCCGCGCGCGGCGGCGCGCGAGCATCTATCACGCCGCGAACCGCCGCATCTATGGCCAGTGGATGAGCAGCATCCCGAGCCGTTTCATCGGCGAAATTCCGCCCGAGCATGTGACAAGCGAAAACAGCTTCGGCGGTGGGCAGAGCCTGTGGCGCGCCAACTGGTCGGCGCAGGGCGACCCCTTCGCGCATGTCGCCGAACGTAATCCCGCGCGCACGATGACGCGCGGCCCGGCGTGGCAGCGTGCCGCGGCGCAATCCCCGACGATCACCCGCGCCCCCGCGCCCAGCGAGCGCGGCCCCGCCGCCTCGGTCGGCGCCAAGCCGCGCTCCGACCTCGCGATCGGGATGCGCGTGTTCCACGAAAAGTTCGGCTATGGCGAGATCATCGACATCGACGGCAACAAGCTCGACGTCGAATTCGATCAGGCAGGCAGCAAGAAGGTTCTCGACGGCTTCGTGCGCGCCGCCTGAATCTTATTGTCAACTACATTACTTATGATATTCCATCTCCCGCGATCGACGAGTCGCGTTTTGGGAGAAAGCATATGCGAAACAGGCTCTTGGCGGGCGCGATGGCGCTCGCCCTGGTCGGCTGCGGCCAAAAGGCCCCCGATCGAAGCTCCAGCGAAGCCAGTCCGCCTGCCCTTGCCGAAGCCGCCGACGCCGCCGGCGGGCCCGATGTAGCCGTCACCGCGGCGCCCGGCGTCGCCTTCAACTACCAATATACCTTCCGCCTTGATGACGACCGCATCGCGCGCGTGCAGGAAGAACATGCGGCCGCGTGCGAAGCGCTGGGCATCGCGCGATGCCGCATTACCGGCATGAGCTATCGCCTCGTTCGCGAACATGAGGTCGAGGGGCAGCTTCAGTTCAAACTCGATCCCGCCATCGCGCGCCGATTCGGCAAGGATGCCATCGCCAGCGTCGAAAAGGCCGAAGGCGTTCTCGCGCTCGCCAGCATCAGCGGCGAGGATGTCGGAACGCAGATCAGCGACTCGCAGCGCCGCAGCGCCGGGATCGCGGACGAGGTCGCCCGCATCGAGGCGCGCCTGAGGCAGAGCGGCCTCGGCGACCGCGAACGCACCGAGATCCAGCAGCAGATCGCCGAATTGCGCCAGCAGATGGGCAGCGAGCGCGACACTCGTCGCGCCGGCGAAGCCCTGCTGGCGACGACCCCGATGACCTTCGACTATCAGGGCACGGGCGGGCTGCCCGGAATCGGCTATGGCAATCCGTTCCGCGAAGCCGCCACCGTGCTCGTCCGCAGCGGCGGCACCCTGCTTTCCTTCGTGCTTGTCGTCGGCGCCGCGGTGCTGCCCTGGGCGCTGCTGTTCGCGTTCTTGCTGTTCCTCTGGCGCACCGCGCCTGCCGTCCGCGTGCGGCAATGGCTCGGCGGACGCCGCACGGCCGATGCGGCGGCGGCGGCGGAATAGAAATCACCGGCGCGGGCGTCGCTTGCAAAGGTCCGGCGCCGCGTTATGGCTTGGGCCATGACGGGGCAGACGATATGGCTGGACCAGGCGCGCGACGCCCATCGCCGCGGCGACATCGCGGCGGAGACGGCGGCGCTCGATGCCGCGATCCGGGCCGATCGCGGCAATATTGCCGCGATCCTCGCCATGGCCGAACTCAAGCGGCGCCAGCAGGACGATCGCGCCGCGCAGAGCTTTTATCGCCTCGCGCTCGGAGTGGCCGCGCAGGCACGGACGGTCCATCCCGCCCTGCATTCCGGCCTGGAACGCGCCCAGGCATTTCTGACAGCGAATGAACAGGCCTTTTCGGACCATCTTCTCGGTCAGCTTCGCGGCGCGGGGATCGACCAGCGGAACGCGGCGCCGCGGGTGGCGGAGGCCTTGCGGATGCTGGCGGGCGAGCAGCCGCTCTATCTGCAACAACCGAATATGTTCTATTTTCCGGGCCTGGCGCAGCGCCCGTTCTTCGAGCGGGCCGCGTTCGATTGGGTTCCCGCGCTCGAAGCCGCCACCGGCGCGATCCGCGCCGAACTGGCGGCGCTGATCGAGCAATCCGCCGACCGCTTCGGCCCCTATGTGACGGCCAGCGCGGACAGGCCGCCGCCGAACAATCCGCTGCTCGATAATGCCGATTGGGGCGCCGCCTGGCTGTGGAAGGAAGGCGCGGTCGTCGAAGGCATGGATGCGCTCTGCCCGCAGGCGCTCGCCGCGCTCGCTCTGGTTCCACAGCCGGTGATTCCGGCCCGCGCTCCGTTCGCGCTCTTTTCGCGCCTCAAGCCCGGGACGCATATCGAGCCGCATCACGGGCTGCTCAACACGCGGCTGATCTGTCATCTGCCGCTGATCGTTCCCGATGGCTGCGGCATTCGAGTCGGCGGCGAGACGCGCGCGTGGCGCGAAGGCGAATTGCTGATCTTCGACGACAGCTTTGAACATGAAGCCTGGAATCGGGGCACGGCCGACCGTATCGTCCTGATCTTCGAGATATGGCGGCCCGACATCGACGCCGACGAACGCGCGCAGTTGACGCGGATATTCTCGGCGATCGACAGCTATGGCGAGGGATAGAGTTGGGGAAATATGGTCGCTGGTGGAGCCGAGGGGAATCGAACCCCTGACCTCTGCAGTGCGATTGCAGCGCTCTCCCATCTGAGCTACGGCCCCGCGACCGGGCGGCTCTTAGCGAGACTGGTTGACAGTGGCAACGGCTTTTCTGACGATTGTCGCCGCGACCGGAAAAATTGGGGGAAACGGGCACCATGAGCAAGGCATGGCATTTGATCCGCCGTCCGCAGGGACTGCCGACGCACGACGATTTCGCATTGCGCGACCTTCCCGACAGCCCACTCGACGCCGACCAGATCCGCGTCCGCAACCTGTGGCTCTCGGTCGATCCCTATATGCGCGGACGGATGAACGACGCGAAAAGCTATGCGGCGGGGTTTCAGCTCGACCAGCCGATGACCGGCGGCGCGATCGGCGAGGTCGTCGAAAGCCGGATGGAGGGTTTCGCGCCGGGCGACTTGATCCTGCATATGGGCGGCTGGCGCGATGGCGGCATCATCGGCCTCGACATGATGCCGAACAAGCTTCCCGCCGAGGCGCTCGCGGCGGGCCTATCGCCGCAGACCTTTCTGCACAATATGGGCCTGACCGGCGGAACCGCGTGGATCGGCCTGCTCCGCGTCGCGGCCGCGAAACCCGGCGACACGGTCTTCGTTTCGGCGGCGGCGGGCGCGGTCGGCTCGGCGGTGGTGCAGATCGCCAAGGCGCGCGAGATGACGGTCATCGGCTCGGCGGGCGGCGCGGAAAAGGGGTGCTGGGTCGACGAACTCGGCGCCGATGCGGTGGTCGATTATAAGGCCGGTCCGGTCCTGCCGCAGCTCGCCGCGGCGCTCGAACGCCTCGGCAAGCCGGGCATCGACGTCTATTTCGACAATGTCGGCGGCGAGCATCTCGACGCCGCTTTCGCGGCCGCCAATGACTTCGCGCGCTTCGCGATCTGCGGGATGATCGACGTCTATAACGACGGCAAGCCCCAGGAGATGAAGCATCTGATCCGCACCATCCCGGCGCGCATCCGCATGGAGGGCTTTATCTATACCGACCAGTTCATCGACTGCGCCGAGGAATTCTACGCCGATATGGGCGGGCTGATCGCCAGCGGTGCGGTGACGATGCGCGAGACGGTGCGCGAGGGACTGGATACGGTGCCCGACGCCTTTCTTGGCCTGTTTTCGGGCGAGAATATCGGCAAGATGCTGATTCGGTTGTAAAGCATTTCCGGCCATCGCCCCTGCGAAGGCGGGGGGCCGCTGACGGGTTGCTTCTGCATCGCTGCGTAAAACGACAGCGGCCCCCGCCTTCGCGGGGGCGACGATCAGCTCAGTTGCCGAAACCGACCGAGAGGAATCCCGGCATCGGGCCGTTCCAGCCGTCGTCGGGACCGTCATCGTCGTGCCGCGAAGCAGCCGGTGCAGGTTTGCGGCCGGCATCCTTCTTCGGCGCTTCGGGCTTTTTCTCCGCCGCGCGCTTGGTGCCGCGGGGCGTCTTTTCGGCGTTCGAGCGCCCGCCGCGTTCGGAGCGGCCGCCGCGCCGCGGTTCGCGCGGCTCGTCGCTGTCGCGCTCCGGCCGCGCCTCCGCCTTGCCGGTGTCGTAAACCGGGATCTGATAGCCGGTCAGCTTCTGGATATTGTCGAGCGCTTCGTCGTCCGACGGCGTCACCAGCGTGAAGGCCCGGCCCTTGGCCCCCGCGCGGCCGGTGCGGCCGATGCGGTGGACATAATCGTCCGGATGCCACGGGGCGTCGAAGTTGAAGACGTGGCTGACGCCCTTCACGTCCAGCCCGCGCGCGGCAACGTCCGATGCGACCAATATGTTGATCGTCCCCGCCTTGAAGCGGTCGAGTTCGGCGATGCGGCTCGACTGGTCCATGTCGCCGTGGATTTCGCCCGCCTGGTAACCCGAACGCTGAAGCGACTTCGCCAGTTCGCGCACCGTCGTCTTGCGGTTGCAGAAGATGATCGCGGTGCCGACGTCCTCGGCCTCGATCAGCCCGCGCAGCGTGTCGCGCTTGCCGCGCTCCGCCGTCTTGACGACGAACTGCTCGATATTCTCGTTACGGCTGGCCGGGCGCGCGACCTCGATCGTCTTGGGGTTCGACAGGAATTTGTCGGCCAGCTTCTTGATCGGCGGCGGCATCGTCGCCGAAAAAAGCAGCGTCTGCCGATTCGCGGGCAGCTTGGTGCAGATATTCTCGATATCGGGGATGAAGCCCATGTCGAGCATCCGGTCGGCTTCGTCGATGACGAGCATGTTGCAGCCGGTGAGCAATATCTTGCCGCGCTCGAACAGGTCCATCAGGCGGCCCGGGGTCGCGATGAGGACGTCGACGCCCTTTTCGAGCGCCTTGACCTGATCGCCCATCTGCACGCCGCCGATCAGCAGCGCCATCGACAGCTTGTGATACTTGCCGTATTTTTCAAAGTTTTCCGCGACCTGCGCCGCCAGTTCGCGCGTCGGCTCGAGGATCAGCGAGCGCGGCATCCGGGCGCGGGCGCGGCCATGCGCCAATATGTCGATCATCGGCAGCACGAAGGACGCGGTCTTGCCCGTCCCCGTCTGGGCGATGCCGATCATGTCGCGCATCATCAGCACCGAAGGGATCGCGCCGGCCTGGATCGGCGTCGGTTCGTCGTAGCCCGCTTCCGTCACGGCGCGCAAAAGTTCATCGGAAAGGCCGAGGTCGGCAAATTTCATAAGGGCAAACTGTCCGGAAAATGTTTCGGCATGGCGTCCCACGAGCGCCGTTGCTGCGGCGCCCCTTGCGGAAGCGGGGACGAAAAGTCAAGAAAAGGCGTCGATTGCCGCGATCAATCGTCGTCGCGCACGACAGGAACCATCAGGCGGAATTTCTTGATCTGGCATTTGGCGCCGGTGCGGGCGTGAATCTCGTCGCGATCCTCGCAGAGTTGCCCGTCCTTGGTTCCCTGCATGTAAAAGCCGGCATAGAAATCGAGTCCGCGGCATCCGCGGCTCAATTCGGCGCGCAATCGCTGGCGTTGGCGCGTGAGCAGGTCGATGCTGTCATGCTCGGTCGCCTGCATCCCCGCGATGTTCCGCATCGCGACGCATTTCGGCGCCTTCTTTTCCTTCCACTCGACCGGCAGCTGCCGCAACCGCGCCTGCGGGGCGGGGGCGGCGGAGAAATTGTTCAGCGGCGACCGTTGCGCCGGAACGCGGATGATCAGCCGCTGCTCGATCACCATCTGCCAAAAACCCGCCGTCTGCTCGCCCGGCTCCGGCATCGAAACGACGACCAAGGGTTCGGGCGGAATCGACGGCATCGGCGTATCCGCGGCGGGCGCCCAGATCATCGCCAACAGGGTCGCAACGGTCAGCACGGCCGCGCGGCCGTCCTTCCAGCGCCCTGACAGAAGATGATGTCCACCCGCAACTCCCGCTTCGATGCTGGACGAAAAGCCAACTATCGTCCATCGCCCCTTTAACGCCCCTGATTGAACATCAAATGAATTGCTGTCGAGACCCATATGGTCGGTCGGCGTCGATTCCCGGAGGTCCGCCATGTCCCGCTCCCCATCTCCCGCATTGCTCGCAAGGCTCACGGACATATTGGGACCGAAGGGTTTCAGCGCCGACCCCGATGTCCTGGCGCCGTGGCTCACCGACTGGCGCGGCAAATATCACGGCCAGACGGCGGCGATGCTGTCGCCCGCGACCACCGCCGAGGTTGCCGCGGTGGTCGGCGCCTGCGCGGCCGAAGGCGTCGCGCTCGTTCCGCAGGGGGGCAACAGCGGCATGGTCGGCGGCGCGACGCCCGATGCGTCGGGGCGGCAATTGCTGCTCAGCCTGCGGCGCATGAACCATATCCGGGCGCTGGACACGACGGCGCGGATCGTCGTGGCGGAGGCGGGCGTCATCCTCGAAAATCTCCACCACGCCGCGCTCGACCGGGGGCTGCGCTTCCCGCTGACGCTGGGCGGCAAGGGATCCGCGACGGTCGGCGGGCTGGTTTCGACCAATGCGGGCGGAACCCAGGTGCTGCGCCACGGCACGATGCGCGCACTCGTCGCGGGGATCGAGGCGGTGCTGCCCGACGGCCGCATCTTCGAGGGGCTCGCGCCGCTCAAGAAGGACAATCGCGGCTATGACCTCAAACATCTGTTCTGCGGCGCCGAGGGGACGTTGGGGGTCGTGACGGCGGCCAGCCTGCGCCTCGTTCCCGCCAGTGCGGCGCGCCAGACCGCCTGGATCGGCCTCGCCTCGCCCGACGACGCGCTGCTGCTGCTCCGCCGCCTCGACGCGGCGCTCGGCGATGCGCTCGAAGGGTTCGAGATCATACCGCATCCCGTGCTGGAGGCGGTGCTGCGCCACATTCCCCAGACCCGCCATCCGCTTGCCGAACCCAGCCCCTGGTATGCGCTGGTCGAACTGGCCGGTGACGATGCCGCCCTGCTCGGCGAAGAGCTGGAGCGTGAATTGGCGGCGGCGCTGGACGCGGGACTGATCCACGACGTCGCGATGGCGAAGAACGACCGGGAGAGCGAGGATTTCTGGCGCCTTCGCGATTCGATATCGGAGGCCGAGCGCGCCGAGGGGCCGGCGTTGCAGCATGACATCAGCGTCCCGGTCGACCTGATGCCGCGTTTCATCGCCGACAATCCCGGCCGGCTCGCCGCGGCCTTTCCCGGCATCCGCACCGCGTCCTTCGGGCATCTGGGCGACGGCAATATCCATTATCATGTCCAGCCGCCCGAAAGCGCCGACGGCGCCGTCTGGCTCGCCGAACACGGCGCGGCGGCAAGCCGCCTCGTCTACGCCCATGTCGTCGAACTGGGCGGCTCGATTTCCGCCGAACATGGCATCGGGCAGATGAAGCGCGACATATTGGCCGAGCTCGACAGCCCGGCGCGCCTCGCCGCGCTGCGCGCGATCAAGGCGGGGCTCGATCCCGCCGGATTGTTCAATCCCGGCAAACTGATCGGCTGATCGGGGCGCCGCTCCGCGCCATCGCCCCTTGCGCCGCGCCTCGCCTGCCAATATGGCGCGCCATCAGTCTTTTTGCCCCGGCACCCCGGGGCGCCCGATCCGGAGTTTCATCATGGCCACCGCGCCCGCCAACAATCTGCCGATTTTCTATAACGACATCGTTCCGCTTTCGAGCGTCGACCATGCCGATTTCCGCGCCCGCCCGCTCGACAATGCGGGGTTCCTGGTCAACCAGCACGCGGTGCCGCTGACGTCGGACGAGTTCGTGTCGGCCTGCCGTTTCTATCCGATCGTCTTTTCGGCGGGTGACAATCCGGTGCCGCTGGCGCTGATGGGGCTCAACGAGGGCGTGAACACGTTCGTCGATAGCGACGGCAAGCTGCTCAATCCGGTCTATGTCCCGGCCTATATCCGCCGCTATCCCTTCCTTCTCGCGCGGCTGAACCCCGACAGCGAGGAACTGTCGCTGTGCTTCGACCCGACGTCGGCCGCGATCGGCAAGTTCGAGGATGGCGACGCGCTGTTCGAAGACGGCAAGCCGACCGAGCCGGTCAACGCGATCCTCGAATTCTGCAAGAATTTCGAGGAAGCGGGCCAGCGCACCGGCTTTTTCATGGAAGAGCTCAAGAAGGCCGATCTGCTGATGGACGGCGAAGTCGCGATTCAACCCGAAGGCAGCGACAAGCCCTATGTCTATCGCGGCTTCCAGATGGTCGATGAGAACAAGCTGCGCGAACTGCGCGGCGACGTGCTGCGCAAGATGATGCAGAACGGCATCCTCGGCCTGATCTTCGCCCACCTCTTCTCGCTTCAGCTGATGCGCGAAGTCTTTGCCGAGCAGGTGAAGTCGGGCCGGGTGCCGGAACTGGTCCAGGTTCCGGCGGTCTGACGGAAAAGCCGGGATCATCGCCGCGAGCGCCGGAGCCGAACCGCTCCGCGCTTGCGGCCCTGGTCCCGCCGGACGCCCTCAAAAATCGATCGCGAGCCCTTTCAGCTCCCAGTCGCCATAGCGCACGGGATTGCGCCCGCCTGGCTGATCCTCGGCCTTGTCCTCGCGGGGCGGCAGGGGTTCGGGCAGCGGGCTGTTCGTCCAGTTCGCGGGCGGTTTCACATGCGCCGGACGCCGCGTTGCGCGCGGCGTTCCGCCCATCATCCTATCATCATTCGTGGCCATGGCGCCCCTCCTACAGGATTTCGCTTGCTCCGCGCCAGCCATAACGGGATGGAAAGCCATGGCCGATCCTAGAAAACGCCGCCGCCCGGCCGAAACCGATCCGCCGGGCACGGCATCGCGGCGCGCCGCGCTGCGCCTGCTCGATGCCGTTCTGCGGCGCGGCGACCCGCTCGACATCGCAGCGCACGCCGCGACGCAGGGCCTGCCGCCCGCCGACCGCGGCTTCGCCATCGCCATCGCATCCGAAACCCTGCGCTGGATGAGCGACATCGATGCGCTGATCGACGGCGCGACCGAACAGGCCCTGCCCGAAGACGTCAAGTCGCGCGCGGTGCTGCGGCTGGCGCTGGCGCAATTGCTCGTCCTCAAGACATCGCCGCACGCCGTCGTATCGACCGCGCTGCCGCTCGTTGCGGGCGGTCCGCGCCGCCTCGTCCACGCGCTCCTGTCGCGCGCCCAGCAGGAAGAGTGGAGCCTGCCCGAGAGCGCCAGCCTGCCCGAAGCGGTCGCCGAGCGCTGGGCGGCAGAGTGGGGCGACGCGATCGCCGCCGCCGCCGCGACGGCATGGAGCGCGCCGCCGCCGATCGACCTCAGCTTCGCCGCCGAACCCGACGGTGAGGACTGGGCCGAGGCGACCGCGCTCGCCCCCCTCCACCGCCGCCTGCCGCGCGGTCAGGCGGTCGAGGCGATGCCTGGCTATCGCGAAGGCGGCTGGTGGGTGCAGGATCTCGCGGCGAGCCTTCCCGCGCGGCTTTTGGGGCCGGGGAACGGGCAAAGCCTGCTCGACCTCTGCGCCGCGCCCGGCGGCAAGACGATGCAGCTTGCGGCGGCGGGCTGGCATGTCGTCGCGGTCGATTCGAGCGCCAAGCGGCTGGGGCGGCTTTCGGACAATCTGGCGCGAACCGGCCTCCGCGCCGAGATCGTCCAGGGCGATATTCGCCGATGGCAGCCCGATACCCCTGCCGACGCGGTGCTGCTCGACGCGCCCTGCTCGGCGACGGGAATTTTTCGCCGCCATCCCGACGTGCTGCACCGCGTTGAGCCGCGCCAGATCGAAGAGATGGCCGAATTGCAGGGCGAACTGCTGGCGCGCGCCGCACAATGGGTCAAGCCCGGCGGCACGTTGATCTATGCGACCTGCTCGCTCGAACGCGCCGAGGGGGAAGATCAGGTCGCGGCCTTTCTCGACTGGCATCGCGATTGGGCCATCGCCCCGGTGACGCCCGACGAATTGCCCGGCGGCATCGTCCCCGACGACAGCGGTTTCGTGCGCACGCTGCCCGGCATACTCACCGGTGCTGGCGGGCTCGACGGCTTCTTCATCGCCCGGCTGCGCGCACCGTCAGCCGCCTGAGCGGCGGGAGAGGCGATAGAGCGCGAGTTCGCCATAATCCTTGGCAAGCCCGACCTTGCCGACATAATCGCAGTCGAAATCGCGCGCATTGTCGAGCGCGAGCATCGCGGCGAGCGGCTGGGTGCAATAGACCTGCCCGACCAATGTCACCGGCTCGATCCGCGCGGTGCGCGTAACCTCGGTGCCGTACCACAGCTCGTTGCCGACCACCGGGTCGATCCCGCGATAGATCGGACCGAAGTGGATGCCGGTGCGCATCCCCGCCTTATGCCCCTCCAGCCGCAGCCCCGGGGGCAGCACGTTGAGCCGTTCCTGCATCGCGAGCGCGATCCGTGCCGCCGCGCCGGGGGTGTCGATCACCGCATAGACCGCGTCGCCCCAGGTGTTGCGGAACAGCACGGCGTCGCCGAACCCGTCGAGGATGCGGCCGATGCCGCCCATCACCTCGTGCGCGAAGACCGGCAGTTCGGCCTCGCCGAGCTTCGAAAAGCCCGCGAAATCGGCGAACAATATCGCGTAGAGACCCCGCTGCGTGCCTGCGGGCGGTTTCGGCGCCGGCGGAAAATCGAGATTGCGGTCGAGATCGCCGACCGGGATCGTCCGCGTCTCCCCGCCCCCGCCCTGCCAGAGCGCGATATCGGCGTTGGTTCCGGCAATCTCCGCCCCCGAACGCGCGGCGACCGCCGGATCGACCACCGCAAGCTGGATCGCGGCGGTTTCGAGTTCGCGCGCGCGCAGCCTGGCAAGCCCCATCGCGGTGTGCGAGCCGAGGATGAACTGGCAATCGTCGCTGACATAGCCCGCGTTGCTCGCGAAATGGACCATCGCGGCGCCGTCGCGGCAGCGGCGATAGCGCGGAAGCCATTCGGCGCCGCCCGACCGGACCGACTGGGCGATGAAATCATCCTCGGCAAAGGGCAGGACGATGGTCAGGTCAATGCCGCGATCGAGCGCGGCCTCCGCGAACAGGATGTCGGCGCCGCACGCCAGCGGGCCGATCAGCGCCGAAAGCGGCTGCGCGTCAAGCGCCCCCGCGATCGCCCGCGCCGCATTCGCCTCCCCCGCCCCGCCCGCGCGGAACATGCGGCCGCAATAGACGCCGACCGGCGCGGGACGCAGCAGCGCGGCGATGTCTTGCGCATCGCCCGCGTCGATCGCGCCGCTGGCCGCAAGCCGGGCGATCTGGCGGCAGGTCGAGGCGCGGTCACCCGCGCGCGTTCCCGCCTGCGCATTGGCGCCGCGCGCATGGACGAGCGCCTCCTCGCCGCGCCCGAGCAGCAGCAGCGCCTCGACGAGCGTCGCCTGATCCCAATAAGTGTCGGCGGCGCCATGCGCCGCGATCGGTTCGGCCAGCGCCGCCGCGCGCTCGCGCTCGCCGAGCATCGCATACAGGCTGGCCGCGTTGATGGCCGGGAAATCGGCGCCCGATGCCTGAAACGCATGGTCATAGGCGGCGGCGGCCTTGCGCAGGAAACCAGCGCGCTGGTCGCCGTCATGATCGAAGGCTTCGTCCTTCCAGATGCGCCCGGCGAGCGCGAGGCTGTCGACATCGCCCGTCGCGCCAAGGTCGAGTTGTTCGTAAAGGTGCATCGCGCCGAGGCTGTCGCCCGACGCCGCGAGCGCGCGCACCATCAGATAGCGCAGCCGCGGGCTCTCGATCCCCTCGCGCCGCGCCGCCGCCGCGCAGTCGAACGCGCTCAGCGCATCGCCCTGCCCCAGCCGGTGCGCGACCTCGGCTTCGACGGCGGCGGCCGATGCCGTCATTGCGCGGCGGTTTCGGCCGATTGGAGCAGCGCGACATTCGCCTTTTCGACCGCCGACAGCGCGACGCTGTCGCTGGTCGGCCGATACCAGGGCAAGGACGTGAAATAGGCTTGCAGGCCGGGGTCCTTGAAGCGCAGGCCGTGCCGCGCGAAAATCTCGTTGCGCGCCAGCCGCGCCTGCTCCGGGGTGAGGCCCGCGACATCGGCCGCGGTCAGCGCGCGCGTCGAGGAATCGGCGATGATCGCGCCCTTGCCCGTGTCGGCGGGCGGCGGCGGAGGCCCTCCCCCTTCGATCAGCCGGATATATTTGCGGAACATATATCCGGTGGTGCCGTCGGCCTTGCGCACCCGCCACCATGAACCGGGTTGCTGATAAGTCAGGAATTTTTCGCCCTCGAGCACCTTGCCGATGATTGCCGCCTTGGCACTCCGCCCCGAGCGGATGTTGGTGAAGCCGTCGGGATCGTCGATCACCGCCGCCAGCGTGAAGGCCTCTGCGGGCGACGTGGCGACCGGTGTCGCTCTTGCATCCGCTTCCTTGGGGGCCGCCGTGGTTTCGGTGGGCGCCGCCGCCGTCGCGGGTTCGGGCGACGGCTGAAGCAGTTTCCACGCGAGCAGGGCGACGGCAACGACCGCAAGCCCCAGCAGCGCCCATGGCAGGAAAGATGGCTTTCGGGCCGGGGGGGGCTCCTGCCGGTCGGCCGCAGCCGGTCTGGGCGGTGCGGGCTGCGAGGCGGCCGCAGGCGCCGCCTCCCGTCCGCACAGCTCCTCCAGGCTCATCATCACCTTGCGCCAGCCGCGATGGTCGGGCTCGCCGTTCCAGTCGGCGAGTTCGGCGAATTGAATCTGGTTGAAGGGCAGCGGCGGCATCACATCGTCGATCGACGTCTGCACCAGCTTTTTCTGGTTGCGCGCGACATCGGCCTCGGCGCGCACCCATTCGGATTGCGCCGAGGTCTGCGACCAGACGACGATCGCCGCCTTGGCGCTGCCGATCTTTTCGGTGATCACATCGCCGTAGGAGCGATGCGGCGGCAGTTCGGCGTCCCACCAGACGTCATAGCCCGCCGCCGCGACCGCCTCGGCGATCTCGGCCACGCGCGCCTTGTTGTCGCGCGAATAGGAAATGAAGACATCGACCATCGGCTAGCCCCTTTGGTGAGAGGCTAGCCGGGGGTCATTCGATTCGCCAGCCTCAGAAGACCGCCTTCGGCGAGTCCTCCTTCATCATCGCGGCGCGCACCATCGGGATCGGCGGGCCGCCGTATGAGAGGAATTCGTCGTGGAACGCTTTCCACTTCGTCCTGTCCCCCTTGGTCCAGTCGTCGCGCAGCTTGCGGATCATCAGCTTGCCCATCGTATAGTTGAGATAGAGCGGATCATATGTGCCGCGCGCCGCCTGCTGGCGGGCGTTGCCTTCGTCCTGATAGCATTGATCCTTGAACAGCTTTTCCGAGTCCGCGACGGTCATCCCCTTGGTGTGGAGCCCGATCGCCGAGATGAAGCGGCAGTCGCGCAGCAGCGCGTTCGACAACTGACCGATATGCGTTTCGGGGTCGCCGTTGCCGAGCCCCGCATCCCACATCATCTCCTCGGTATAATGCGCCCAGCCCTCGGCGAAGGCATAGCCGACGAACAATTTGCCGAAGATGCTTTCCGCGCGGTTCGCGTGGAGGAAATTGAGGAAGTGACCCGGCCACACCTCGTGGACCGAGGTGAAGAGCAGGTCCTTCTTGCCCGGAACGAACGCATCCTGCGTCGCCTTGTCCCAGCTCGGGTCGGGCGGCGAGATATAGAAGACCGACGGCAGACCTTTCTCATACGGCCCCGGAATGTCGATATAGGCGCTATTCTGGCGGTTGTAGGGCGGCGATTCCTCGACCTTGGCCTGCTCGGTGCCGGGAATCGAGACGAGGTCCTTTTCGACGATGAAGGCGCGCAGCGCCGGAAGCTGGCGCCGCGCCTCGGCGACCGGGCCGCCCTCGGGCTTGTCGTCGTTCATCTTCTTCATGCAATCGGCGATCGTCATGCCGGCGGCGTAAGTCGCGCAGGCGGCCTTCAGCGCATCCTGATTGCGTTTGAGGTCGGCCTGGCCGATGCGCTCCAGCTCATCCAGCGCCGTGTCGACCGCTTCGTTGGTCAGGATCATCTTCGCGAACTTGTCGGCACCGAGCGCGTAGCCGTCCGTCGTGCCGGGTTTCGAGCCGATATAGGCGGCGAGATCCTTCATCGCCGCCGCGGCCTTGGCCGCCGCCTCGTCGAACTGCTTCTGAAGCTCGGGGTCCTTGACTTCGGCAAAGGCCTTCTTGGCGTCGCCGGTATAATAGTCGGCGAAACCGCCGAAGCCCGCGGTGCCGTATTTGACGAAGGTCGCGGGCAGCGGCAGCTTGATGTTCGCCTTGATCTGCTCGGCCGCCGCCGGAACCTTCTGCGCATAGGCGATGAACGCCTTCATCCGCGTCGGCGCATCGGCATAGGGCCGCGAGACATAGACGTTGGGGTCGAGCTGCCCGACATAATAGGCCGGGTTCTTGTGCGGGAAATCGGCGTCCTTCAGGAAGAAGAGCTGCCCCTGCGCGACATGGACCAGATAATCGCGCTCGAACTTCTCGGCATCGGTCATCTTGCCGTCGAACGCCTTGGCGTCGGCGATCGTCTTCTCCAGGAACGCGATCTGTTTCTGAAGGCCGTCGGCCGACCAGTCGGGAAGCTGGCCGTCAAATTCATGCTTGCCCTGATAGACCGCGAAATTGGGGTTGAGCGGGAAATAGCCCGCAAGGAAATTGTCGCGAAATTCGGTCCAGCTCTTCGCGTCCGATCCCGACGCGGGCTTGTCGCCCGATGCGTTGCAGGCGGTGAGGACGAGCAGCGCCGCGGCCATGGCGGCACCGCCGAAGCGGGCAAATTGACGTGTCATTCGATAGTCTCCCTCAATCGATGGCGGGTTTCTGCCACCGCGTCCGACGAATGACACCCGTTAATCGACGAACGGCATGGTCATGCGCTCTGGACAGAGGCGAATTCCCCTCTAGGGCGTAGGGCCGATGGCGACGATATTCCCCCCCGACGGCGAAGAACCGGAAATGCCGGGTCCGGCGATCCTCGACCCCTCCCCGCTCAGCATCCCCGATTATCGCTATTACTGGATCGCGCGCTTCACCGCGGTGATGGCGACGATCGCGGTGGTCGTGGTGATCGGGTATCAGCTCTACGACACCGCGCGCACCGACTATGGCATGACGATCAAGGAAGCGTCGTTCCAGCTCGGCCTGCTCGGGCTCGTCCAGTTCGTGCCGATCGCGCTCTTGACCCCCGTCGCGGGCTGGGCCGCCGACCGCTTCGAGCGGCGCAGCGTCGCGATCTTTTCCAACGCCATCGATTTCGGGATTGCGGCGGCGCTCGGCTGGTTCACCTGGAGCGGCGGGCTGACGCTTTCCCTGCTGTTCGGCCTCGCCGCCATGCACGGCGTCGCGCGCGTCTTTTCGGGCCCGGCGATGAGCGCGATCGCGCCCAATATCGTCCCGCCCGCGATCCTGCCCCGCGCGATCGCGATGAGCAGCATCGCCTGGCAATCGGCGTCGGTGATCGGCCCGGCGGCAGGCGGGCTGCTCTATGCCGCGCATCCGACGTCGGTCTATATCTTCGCCGCGATCCTCCTCGTCATCTCGGCCTGGACGATCAGCCGGGTGCGGCCCGTGCTGCCGCCGCCCGCCGAGGTGCGCCGCCATCCGCTGCGCGAAATGGTCGACGGCCTGCAATTCGTGTGGGCCGAGCGCTTCCTGCTCGGCACGATTACGCTCGACCTGTTCGCGGTCATCCTGTCGGGCGCGACCGCGATGCTGCCCGTCTATGCCCGCGACATATTGCATGTCGGCTCCGAAGGACTCGGCCTTCTGCGCGCCGCACCGGCGGTCGGGGCCGCGGTCGTCGCGCTCGGACTCGCCATCCGCCCGATCGAGCGCAACGTCGGGGTCAAGATGCTGTGGGCGGTCGCGGTGTTCGGCGCCGGGACGGTGGCCTTCGGCTTTTCCACCAACCTCCTGCTCTCGCTGGCGCTGCTCGTCCTGATGGGCGCGGCCGATATGTTCTCGGTCTTCGTGCGCGGCACGCTGATCCAGCTCAACACTCCAGACCATATGCGCGGCCGCGTCAGCGCCGCGTCGGGGCTGGCGATTTCGGCCTCGAACGAGCTCGGCGAGATGCGCGCGGGCGCGATGGCGGCGGCGCTGGGGCCGATCAACGCGGTCGTCGTCGGGGGCGCCGCGGCGATCGGCGTCACCGCGCTCTGGTCGTGGCTCTTTCCCGAATTGCGGCGGGCGCGGACTTTCGAGGCGCGGTTCGACATGAGCGACTGACGCTTTTCCGCGCCGCTTGGCCACGACCTGTGCGGGTTCGGACTAATCGCGTCGATTTTATAAGAAGCCGTGTTCCCCCGCGCAGGCGGGGGGCCATCTCCGGCCCGCCCTATTTTGAACCGACCGGAGATGGGTCCCCGCCTTCGCGGGGACACACAATCAGGAATGGCGGCATCTGGATCTCCGCAAGCCCAACCCTCGAATCCGCTCGTCGCAAGTCGTGCTCCTTTCGCCACAAAGCTATTGTCAATTTATTTAGTTGAATTATATAGGATGCACCCGTCACCGCGGTTTCCCTCCCTTTCATCGATGGAGAACCCGCCATGCAAGATACCAGCATCCGCCATAAAATCCTGACCATTCCGGGCCTGCACAACAGCGGCCCGACCCACTGGCAGAGCCTGTGGGAACGCAAGTTCGCGAACGCCGGCCGAGTCGAACTCGGCCGCTGGTCGCACCCCGACCGCGAGGCGTGGATGCGCCGCATCGCCGAAGTGATCGAGGCCGAAAGCGCGCCGGTGCTGATCGCCGCGCACAGCCTCGGCTGCCACGCCTTCGCGCATTGGTTCGCGGCGGCGAGCACGCCGACGCGCAGCCGTATCGCGGGGGCGTTGCTCGTCGCGCCGCCCGACCTCGGGCGCCTGCAGCACGAAAAGCGCATCACCGGCTTTGCCGACACGCCCGGCTTCACCTCGCAGACGCCGATCATCGTCGTGGCGAGCGACGACGATCCCTATGCCAAGACCGCGCACGTTTGGCGCCTCGCGCGCCAGTGGGACGCGCGCTTCGTCAACGCCGGGCCGTTCGGGCACATCAACGCCGACTCGGGGATCGGGGACTGGCCTTATGGACAGTATCTGCTCGCCTCGTTACAACCCGCGCCGACGCCGGCGCTGGCGGACGAAAGCCAGTGGCTGCGCGCCGGAGACTGGCCGAACCGCGTCCGCCGCGACCCGCGGTTCGAATTCAAGGAAAGAGCGTACCGATCATGAAAGCCAATTCGATCCTCGATACCATCGGGAACACGCCGCACATCCGCATGGCAAAGCTGTTTCCGGACGCCGAAGTCTGGATCAAGTCCGAACGCAGCAATCCCGGCGGTTCGATCAAGGATCGCATCGGCCTGGCGATGATCGAGGCCGCCGAACGCGACGGCAGCCTGAAGCCCGGCGGCACCATCGTCGAGCCGACGTCGGGGAACACCGGCATCGGCCTGGCGATGGCCGCCGCGGTCAAGGGCTACAAGCTGATCCTCGTCATGCCCGAAAGCATGTCGCTCGAACGCCGCCGCCTGATGCTCGCCTATGGCGCGACCTTCGACCTGACTCCGCGCGAAAAGGGCATGAAGGGCGCGATCGAGCGCGCGATCGAGCTGGTCGAGACGACCCCCGGCGCCTGGATGCCCCAGCAGTTCGAAAATGAGGCGAATATCGACGTCCACGTCCGCACCACGGGGCCGGAAATCCTCGCCGACTTCAAGGACACGCCGATCGACGTGCTGATCACCGGCGTCGGCACCGGCGGCCATATCACCGGGGCGGCGCAGTTCCTCAAGCAGCATTGGCCGAACCTCAAGGTCTTCGCGGTCGAGCCGACCCAGTCGCCCGTCATTTCGGGCGGTCAGCCCGGCCCGCACCCGATCCAGGGCCTCGGCGCCGGATTCATCCCGCGCAACCTCCACACCGACCTCCTCGACGGGGTGATCACGGTCGAGGCCGCCGACTCCAAGCGTTGGGCGCTGCGCGCAGCGACCGAGGAAGGGATGCTCGTCGGCATATCGTCGGGCGCGACGCTGGCGGCGATCGAGCAGAAGCTGGCGGAGCTTCCGCCCGGCACGCGCATCCTCGGCTTCAACTACGACACCGGCGAGCGTTATCTTTCGGTTCCCGACTTCCTGCCCGAGATCTGAACCCTCGAATGCGCCTGACCGGCGATTCATCGGCGACGTCGCGTCTTGATTGGACCGGCTGGCTATTCGTCCTGATCGCCGTCGCGGCGATCGTCGCGGTGCTTTATGCAAGCGGGCAGACAAGCGCGGGCCGGCATGGCGCGCGGCCGCACCCGGTGGCGCCACCCGCCGACGTCGTCCCCGACGTCCAGCCGATGGAACTCGCGCCGGTCACCGAGGCCGACGCGCGCGCGCAAAATGCCGATATCCCCCTCGTTACCAAGGGGTTCGTCGCGGCGCGGCCCTTTCTCTATGCCGGGAGCGGTGACGCCCGCGTTCGCGCGCGCGACTGTCTTGCCGCCGCGATGCTCTATGAGGCGGGCGACGATTCGAAGGGGCAGCTTGCGGTCGGTCAGGTGGTGATCAACCGCGCGCGGCATCCGGCTTTTCCCAAATCGATCTGCGGCGTCGTATTCCAGGGGTCAGAGCGCGCGACCGGGTGCCAGTTCACCTTCACCTGCGACGGCGCGCTGAACCGCCGCTATTCCGACGCCGCCTGGGCGCGGGCGCAGGCGAATGCCGAGAGCATGTTGTCGGGCACCACCGACCCCAGGGTCGGGCTCGCGACCCATTATCACACCGACTGGGTGCGCCCCTATTGGAGTGACAGCCTGGAAAAGATCGCGATCGTCGATACCCACCTCTTCTTTCGCTGGCCGGGTTATTGGGGAACGCCGGGGGCGTTTCGCGGCGCGGTGTCGGGGAATGACGCCGGGGTTGCCAAGATGGCCGCCCTCTCCCCTGCCCACGCGGTCGCGGTCGGCGCGCCGCCGGTCGAGCTCGCCGGGGTCGACGCCAATGCCGCGATCGGCGCGCCCAAGGTCGTCGCCGGCGCCGGGGAGGCCGCGGGCCGCGACACCATCTATGTCGCGCTCGACCGGCGCGCCGCGCCCGAGAGCTTCGTCACGACCGCGCTCCGGCTGTGCGGCGACAAGCCCTATTGCAAGTTCATGGGCTGGACCAACCCGACACTGAAACCCGACAGCGACACGATGAGCGACATGCAGCGCGCAGCCATGACCTTCTCCTACCTCCGCGACGACAAGGCGGGGTTCGAGAAGGCGCTGTGGAACTGCAGCGAATATAAGCGCGACGACACGCGTCAGTGCATGAAGCGGTAGAAAAGACTAGCCGAAATGGCGGCTTTGGGGTGGGGAGCGGCCATAGCCTCCTCTCCCCTTGAGGGAGAGGATAGCCCAGCTTGCTCCCTTGGGAGCTAGCGAAGCTTGGAGAGGGGTGCGACGCCAGCGGACGCAAAACCCCCTCTCAACTTCGGCTAGGCAGCAAGCTACCAAGCCTTCGTATCTCTCCCTCAAGGGGAGAGACTATGATCCTTACCTATCCCCGCTTCCGGTCGCTAGCGCCTCTCAACCATGCGGACGGATCAGATATTTCTCACCGGTCCGCTTCGCATTATAGGCGTGCGCGATATCGAGGCTCAGGGCCTCGGTCAGCGAGATTTCGTGGCTGTAGTGGCTCTTGAAGGTCGTCGTCAGCTCGTCCACGACGCGCTGACGCATACGGCCGACGACCTCCATCCCCGCCTTCGCCATGAAGGGCGTAAGCAGGAAGCCCGATAGCGACCAGGTCAGGCCGAAGCTGCGGTTGAGGATCGTCGGGCCGACGTCGAGCGCGCCATAGATATAGACCTGCTTGAACGTGTCCGAACCATAGCGGCTGTAAGTGGTCATGCGCTTGACCGCCGCGACCTCCATCGCCGAGAGGATCTGGCCCGCCAGCTTGCCGCCGCCGATCGCATCGAAGCCCAGCGTCGCGCCGGTCTCGACGATCGCCGCAACCAGCCTGTCCTGAAAATCCTCGTCGCTGCTGTTGACGATATGCTGCGCGCCGATGCCCTTCAATATGTCGACCTGCGCGTCGCTGCGCACGATGTTGACCAGCGGGATGCCGTCCTTCGCGCAGATCTTGACGAGCATCTGGCCGAGGTTGGAGGCGGCGGCGGTGTGGACGATCGCGCTGTGATTTTCCATCCGCATCGTCTCGGTAAAGGCAAGGCTGGTGAGCGGATTGACGAAACAGGAAGCGCCGTCGACCGGATCGGTGCCATCGGGGAGCGGCATCACCATCTGCAAAGGCAGACAGCGATATTCGGCATACATCTCGCCGCCGAGCAGCGCGACGGTCTTGCCTATCAGGGCCTGCGCTTCGGGCGAGTCCCCCGCCTTGACGACGGTGCCGCAGCCTTCGTTGCCGATCGGCAGCGCGTCGCCGATCCGCCCGCCCATCGCGCGCATCCCCGCCGGGGGCACATCGGCGGTGATCATCGGCAGGCCGTCGCGCGTTCCCGCGCGCGCTGTCGTCATGTCGGCGCCGCCGAACAGCAGGCCGAGGTCCGACGGATTGATCGGCGTCGTCAGCACCTTCACCAGCACTTCGTGCGGCTTGGGCTCGGGCATCGGGCGGCGCTCGAAATAAACCTCGAGTTGTCCCTCGGGCTTCACGAGGGTCACCATGACGGTGTTGGTTTCAGGCAGGTCGGTCATCGCGCGTCTCCCGTGGTTCGGTTTTTCGATGCAACCGAATTAGGGGGCGCCAGCCTTGCTGGCAATGGCCTGCCCGTCAGGCGGGCGAATATTCCGCGGCGAGCCGGAGGACGTCCGCGGCCAATTCCGTCCGGCAGATCAACAGATCGGGAAGATAGGGATTCGGCCTGTTGTAGCAAAGCGGCGACCCGTCGGCGCGGCTGACGTGCAACCCCGCGGCCTGCGCCACCGCGACGGGGGCGCAATTGTCCCATTCATATTGGCCGCCGGTGTGGAGATAGATATCGGCCTCGCCGCGCACCACCGCCATCGCCTTCGCGCCTGCCGAACCCATGGCGACAAGCTCCGCGCCCAGCCTCTCCGCGACGAACACGGCCTCGGCAGCGGGGCGCGTGCGGCTGACGAGCATCCTGAGCGGTGCATTCGCGGGGCGGAGCGGCGCGGGAGCGCCCGAAGTCAGCGTGACGCCGAGCCCCGGCAGCGCGACCGCGCCCACCGTGGCAGCGCCGCCCACCGCCAGCGCGACATGCACCGCCCAGTCGTCGCGGCCCTCGCCATATTCGCGCGTCCCGTCCAGCGGATCGACGATCCACACCCGGTTCCGGTCGCAGCGCGCCGGATTGTCTTTCTCTTCCTCGGACAGCAGCGCGTCGCCGGGGCGCGCGGCGCGAAGTTCGCGGCACAGCATCGCATTGGCCTCGGCGTCCCCGGCCTTGCCGAGGTCCTTGCCCACAAGATCGCCCCGCGTCCGAAGGTTCAGCAGGATCGCCCCCGCGGCGGTCGCCAGCCTTTCGGCGAGTTGCTCGTCACTCTCGGCCATGCTCACCCCAGCAAGCGATCGATAATCAGGTCGGCCGCTTCCTCGGGCGACATCGCGGTCGTGTCGATGCGAATTTCGGGCGCGCCGGGTGCCTCATAGGGGCTGTCGATCCCGGTGAAATTCTTGAGCTGACCGGCGCGTGCCTTTTTATAAAGGCCCTTTACGTCGCGCTTCTCGGCTTCGGCAAGTGGCGTGTCGATGAAGATTTCGAGGAACTCGCCTTCGGGCAGCATCGACCGCACCATGTCGCGTTCGGCCTTGAAGGGCGAAATGAAGGCGGTGATCACGATCAGGCCCGCGTCGGTCATCAGCTTCGCAACCTCGCCGACGCGGCGGATATTCTCGATGCGGTCGGCCTCGGTGAACCCCAGGTCGCGGTTGAGCCCGTGGCGGACGTTGTCGCCGTCGAGCAGGAAGCTGTGCCGGTTCATCCGGTGCAGCTTCTTTTCGACGAGGTTGGCGATCGTCGACTTGCCCGAGCCCGAGAGCCCGGTGAACCAGAGCAGCGCGGGGCGCTGGTTCTTGAGGTTCGCGCGCATGTCGCGGTCGATGTCGGTCGCCTGCCAATGGACGTTCTGCGCGCGGCGCAGGCTGAAATGCAGCATCCCCGCCGCGACGGTCGCGTTGGTCAGCTTGTCGATCAGGATGAAGCCACCGAGGCTATGGTTGTCGGCATAGGCCTCGAACACCACCGGTTTGTCGGTCGACAACTCGACGACGCCGATGCCGTTGAGGTCGAGCGTCTTCGCCGCGAGATGGTCGAGCGTGTTGACGTTGATCTCATATTTCGGCGCCTGCACCGTCGCCGACACGCTTTGCGTCGCGAGCTTCAGCCAATAGGCGCGTCCCGGGATCATCGCCTCGTCTGCCATCCAGACGAGCGTCGCTTCGAACTGATCGGCGGCCTCGGGCGGCGCATCGGTGGCGGCGATGACGTCGCCGCGCGAACAATCGACCTCATCGGCGAGCGTCAACGTCACCGACTGGCCCGCGACGGCTTCGGGCAGATCGCCATCGAGCGTGACGATGCGGCTGACGCTGGTCGTCTTGCCGCTCGGCAGGATGCGCACCGCATCGCCGGGCTTGACGGTGCCGCTGGCAAGCTGGCCCGAAAAGCCCCGGAAATCCAGGTTCGGGCGATTGACCCACTGCACCGGCATGCGGAACGGCTTCGCTTCATCGGCGGCGCTGCCGACCTCGACATTTTCGAGATGTTCGATCAGCGCCGGTCCCTTGAACCACGGCGTGTTCGCCGAAAGGCCGGTGATATTATCGCCCTTGAAACCCGAAATCGGGATCGCGGTGAAGCTGGTGATCCCGATCTCGCTCGCGAAGGCGCGGTAGGCGAGCGTGATGCGATCGAACACCGCCTTGTCGTAACCGACGAGGTCCATCTTGTTCACCGCGAGCACGATGTGCCGGATGCCGAGCAGATGCGCGAGAAAGCTGTGCCGCCGCGTCTGCGTCAGCACGCCCTTGCGCGCGTCGATCAGGATGACGGCGAGGTCGGCGGTCGAAGCGCCGGTGACCATGTTGCGCGTATATTGTTCGTGCCCCGGCGTGTCGGCGACGATGAACTTGCGCTTTTCGGTGGTGAAGAAGCGGTAGGCGACGTCGATCGTGATGCCCTGCTCGCGCTCGGCGGCCAGGCCGTCGACGAGCAGCGCGAAATCGATCTCCTGCCCCTGCGTGCCGACGCGTTTGCTGTCCGCCTCCAGCGCGGCGAGCTGGTCCTCGAAGATCATCTTCGAGTCATAGAGCAGCCGCCCGATCAGCGTCGATTTGCCGTCGTCGACCGAGCCGCAGGTGATGAAGCGCAGCAGCGACTTCTTCTCGTGCTGCGTGAGGTAGGCGTCGATGTCCTCGGCGATCAGCGCGTCGGTGACGTAAACAGGAGTGTCGGAGGTATTTGGCATCAGAAATACCCCTCCTGCTTCTTCTTCTCCATGCTGGCGTCGCCGCCGTCCTTGTCGATGATGCGGCCCTGGCGTTCGCTGGTCGTGGTCAGCAGCATCTCCTGAATGACTTCGGACAAAGTCGCCGCCTCGCTCTCGACCGCGCCGGTAAGCGGGTAGCAGCCGAGGGTGCGGAAGCGCACCGAGCGCTCCACCGGCACCTCGCCCGCCTTCAACGGAAAGCGCTCGTCATCGACCATCAGCAGCAGCCCGTCGCGCTCCACGGTCGGGCGCGGCGCGGCGAAGTAGAGCGGCACGATCGGGATATTCTCGCGCGCGATATATTGCCAGATGTCGAGTTCGGTCCAGTTTGAGATCGGAAAGACGCGGATGCTCTCTCCTTTCGCCTTGCGGGCGTTGTAGAGGTTCCAAAGCTCGGGGCGCTGTTTCTTGGGGTCCCAGCCATGGCTCGCGGTGCGGAACGAGAAGATGCGCTCCTTCGCCCGGCTCTTCTCCTCGTCGCGCCGCGCGCCGCCGAAGGCAACGTCGAAGCCGTACAGGTCGAGCGCCTGCTTCAGACCTTCGGTCTTCCACATGTCGGTGTGCAACGGGCCGTGATCAAACGGATTGATCCCGCGCTCCTTTGCCTCGGGATTCTGATAGACGATGAGTTCCATGCCGCTCTCGCGCGCCATGCGGTCGCGCAATTCGTACATCGCCTTGAACTTCCACGTCGTGTCGACATGCAGCAGCGGAAACGGCGGCGGCGAGGGATAGAAGGCCTTGCGCGCGAGATGCAGCATCACCGCGCTGTCCTTGCCGACGCTATAGAGCATCACGGGCTTGGCGGCGTCGGCCATCACTTCGCGCATGATATGGATGCTCTCGGCCTCCAGCCGGTCGAGATGGGTCAACTCGGACGATCCTGCCCGCAAATCAGACGACACCAACCAGCCTCCTCATATGTCCGCCGGGCAACGGATTAGCGCATTCTTCATTTCGCCCTACGTCCAATTGGACGGGATATGCGGGCCGCCGTAACGCCGCGCCCGGCATATGGGCAAACATTATGGCCTTTGGGCGTTGCAAGTCTGGCTTGTGAGATCGCGGGTTCATCCGGCGGCATCGACCTTTCCCTGCCGCCATTCGGCGCCGATCGAGCCGATCGCTTCGAGCGCGCGGCCCAGCCGTGGCGCGACCGCGGACGATGCGCGCCACGCCGGGTCGAGGACCAGCCCCAGTTCGCGCCGGAAGTCATAGCCCGTCACCTTCAGCGGCACGACGCCGCCGATCGCCAGCGACACGGGCGCCGTGGTGATCCCGACCCCGGCGGCAACCATGCGCAGGCAGCGCTCGTCGCTGTCGCTGCGCAGCGCGAACCGCGGACGAACGCGGCGGCGCGTGAAGAAGCGGCTTGTCGCATCGAGCAGTTCGCACGACCGGCGCGCGATCATCGTTTCGGACGCGAGTTCCTCGGGATCGACCTCTCCCCGCCCCGCGAGCGGATGATCGGCGGCGACGAACATCACGAAAGGTTCGTCATAGAGCGGCACGACGTCGGGCGCTCGCTCGCCGGGGCGGAGCGGGACGATCGCCATGTGGAGACGTCCGCCGTGGATCGCGGCGCGCAGTTCGGACTCGCTGTTCTCGCCGATCTCGAGCCCGAAATCGCGCGCGAGGAGGCCCGCGATATTTTGCAGAACCTCCCCGGGAACCGACCGGATCGTCCCGAGCCGCAGCAGCGGCTTGTCGCCCTCTTCGACGCGGCCGAAGCCGTCGGCGGCGCGAAAGCCGCGTTCGAGGTCGCGCGCGATCGGCAGGAAGCGCCCGCCCGCCTCGGCCAGCCGGATCTGGCGGCGGTTGCGGATGAAGAGCGGCGCGCCGACGAGGCGTTCGAGGTCGGCGATTCCCGTCGAGAGCGCGGGCTGGGTCACGCGGATCTGCTGCGCCGCGCGGGTGAAGCTGCCCGCATCGACGACCGCGAGGAACTGCCGGATGTGCGAGCGCTTTATCATAAATTTTCCTTATGCTGAATCGCGCGTAGTTTCAATTTTCATATGAACGCGCTTTCGGGCAGACAGGGGTCCTGTTCCGCCCCTGACCGAAGGGATGCTCATGCGCGCCACCCCCGATTTCGACTTCGCGCTCGGCGAAACCGCCGACATGATCCGCGAGACCACCGCCCGCTTCGCCGACGAGCAGATCGCTCCGCTCGCTGCCAAAGCCGACGCCGAGGACTGGTTCCCGCGCGCCGAACTCTGGCCCGGGATGGGCGCGCTCGGCCTGCACGGCATCACCGTCGAGGAGGAATGGGGCGGGCTCGGGCTCGGCTATCTCGAACATGTCATCGCGGTCGAGGAAGTGTCGCGGGCATCGGGCGCGATCGGCCTCAGCTACGGCGCGCACTCGAACCTGTGCGTCAACCAGATCCGCCGCTGGGGCAATGCCGAGCAGAAGGCGAAATATCTCCCCAAGCTGATCAGCGGCGAGCATGTCGGCAGCCTCGCCATGTCCGAAGCGGGTGCGGGCAGCGACGTCGTGTCGATGAAGCTGAAGGCCGAAAAGAAGGGCGACCGCTTCATCCTCAACGGCACGAAGTTCTGGATCACCAACGCGACCTATGCCGACACGCTCGTCGTCTATGCCAAGACCAGCCCCGAAGCGGGATCGCGCGGCATCACCGCTTTCCTGATCGAGAAGGACATGCCGGGCTTCGCCATCGGGCAGAAGATCGACAAGGTCGGGATGCGCGGTTCGCCGACCGCCGAGCTCGTCTTCACCGATTGCGAGGTGCCCGAGAGCCAGGTGATGGGGCCGGAGAACGGCGGCGTCGGCGTGCTGATGTCGGGGCTCGATTATGAGCGCGTCGTGCTCGCGGGGCTCCAGCTCGGCATCATGCAGGCGTGCCTGGACACGGTCATTCCCTATGTTCGCGAGCGCAAGCAGTTCGGCAAGCCGATCGGGTCGTTCCAGCTCATGCAGGCGAAGGTCGCCGACATGTATGTCATGCTCCAGTCGGCGCGCTCCTATGTCTACAACGTCGCCAAGGCGTGCGACGCGGGGCAGACGACGCGCTTCGACGCCGCGGGCTGCATCCTGCTCGCGAGCGAGAATGCGGTGAAGGTCGCGGGCGAAGCGATCCAGGCGCTGGGCGGCGCGGGCTATACGAAGGATTGGCCGGTCGAGCGTTACTGGCGCGACGCCAAGCTGCTCGACATCGGTGCGGGGACCAACGAGATTCGCCGCATGCTGATCGGCCGCGAACTGATCGGCGCCGGCGCGTGATCTGGACCGGGCTGTCGTCCGCCTTCATGGTGGCGGCAGCGCTGGTGCATTCGGTGCTCGGCTATCGGCGCCTGATCGCGCCGCTGCTGCGGAGCGGCGACGGCCTGCTCGCCGACGCGCTGGTCCGCCGGATCGTCCGCTTCGCCTGGCATGCGACATCGGTGCTGATGCTGGTTTCGGCGGCGGCGGTTGTGTGGCCGGGCACGCCGAAGGGGCTGCTGATAGCCATCGGCGCAGCCTGGCTGGCGACGGGCCTCTTCAACGCCGCTTATACGAAGGGCCGCCACATCGCCTGGCCCGTGCTGAGCGCGGCGGGGCTTTTCGCCCTGATCGGCGGTTTCGCATGAATCAAACCCTGCTCGACGCGCTGCAATATTATGGCGCCGCCGCCGCGACGCTCGCGGCGCTGCTCGTCTCGCTCAATCTCGGCGAGCGGTGGAACGGCTGGGCGTTCGTGATCTTCGTGACGAGCAGCCTCGCGCTGATCGGCTGGGGCTTCCTGCAACCCGACAGCGAGGGCATCGGCTGGCAAAATGTCGCGCTGCTCTGCATCAATCTGGTCGGCGTCTACAGCCATTTGATCCGCAAGAAGCCGGCGAAAAAACAGGCTCCCAATGATTGACGTCATTGCGAGCGGAGCGAAGCAATCCAGAGCGGTTTACGCCCGCTCTGGATTGCCGCGTCCCCCGGATCAAGCCCGGGGTTCTCGCAATGACGGGGCTAATTCATCCCCACACCCGCACGCGCTTGTCGGGCGCGAGGTAGAGCTTGTCGCCTTCCTTGACGTCGAACGCCTTGTACCAGGCGTCGAGGTTGCGCACGGTCAGCGCGCGGTACATGCCCGGCGCATGGCCGTCGGTCGCGATGCGCGCGCGCAGCGCCTCGTCGCGCATCTTGGTCGCCCAGGTCTGCGCATAGGCGATGAAGAAGCGCTGGTCGCCGGTAAAGCCGTCGATCACCGGCGCGGCCTTGCCGCCGAGCGAAGCGTGATAGGCGTCGTAGGCCGCCTGCAAGCCCGCGACGTCGGCAATATTCTCACCCAGCGTCAGCTTGCCGTTCACCGCCAGGTCGGGGAACGGCTTATAGGTGTCGAACTGCGCGGCGAGCGCGGCGCCCGCTTCCTCGAACTTCTTGAGGTCGGCGGCCGTCCACCAGTTGCGCAGCGCCCCGGTCGAATCGAACGCCGCGCCATTGTTGTCGAAGCTGTGACTGATCTCGTGGCCGATGACGGCGCCGATCGCGCCATAATTATAGGCTGGGTCGGCGGCAGCGTTGAAGAAGGGCGGCTGCAGGATCGCGGCGGGGAAGTTCAGCGCGTTCTGCACCGGCAGGTTGACGGCATTGACCGTCTGCGGCGTCATCCACCATTCGGCCTTGTCCATCGGCTTGCCGATCTTGGCGAGCTGATGCGCATATTCGGCCTTCTCGCCCGCGATCTCGTTGGCATAGGCATTGTCGGTGCTGACGGTGTAGCTGCCGTAATCGCGCCAGGTTTCGGGATAGCCGACGCCGACGACGATCGTCTCGACCTTCTTGATCGCTTCCTTCTTGGTTTCGGGGGCCATCCAGTCGATCGCGTTCACGCGCGTGGCGAACGCCGCCTTGATGCCCTTCACCATGTCGCCGACCTCGGCCTTCGCCGATGCCGGAAAATATTTCTCGGCATAGACGCGGCCGACCGCGTCGCCGAGGTCGGTGTTCAGCGCGTCGAGCGCGCGCTTGTCGCGGCTGCGCTGCTGCGGTGTGCCCGAAAGCGTCGTGCCGTAAAAGGCGAAGTGCGCATTATCGAGCGCGCTCGGCAGCACGTCGGTGTGGCTGTTGATCTGGTGAAACGCCAGCCAGTCCTTCCACGTATCGAGCGGCTCCGACGCCACGAGCGCCGACAGGCCGGTGATCGCCTTCGCATGATAGGCGCCGAACTTCGCCGCCTTGCCGAGCCCCGCCGCCGCGAAATAGGCATCCCAGTCGATGCCCGGCGCCTTCGTCGCGAAATCGCCCTTCGCCCAGACGCCCGCCGACTTGGCGAAATCTTCGCTCTCTTCGCGGCTTGCGTGCGCCTTCGCGATCTTGACCTCGAGGTCATAGATGCGCTTCGCCTTCGCCTCGGCATCGCTCTGCCCGGCGGCGGTCAGCAGCTTGGCGATATAGGTCTGATATTGGGTGCGGATCGTCGCCATCTTGGGATCGGCCGACAGATAATATTCGCGCTCGGGCAGGCCGAGGCCGCCCTGCAGCACATAGGGGATCACTTCGCCGGGGGTAGCGAGGCCCTGCGTCACGAAGATGCCGAACAGATTTTCGGTGTTGAAATCGGTCGCGTTCAGCGGGTCGACGTCGGCGCGGGTCTGCTCGCCCAGCACCTTCGACAGCGCAGCCTTGTCGGCGATCGCCGCGAAGCGCGCGAGATCGGCCGCGACCGGCTTCATCCCCGCGGCGTCGATCGCCTTGGTATTCATATAGGCGTTGTAGAAGGCGGCGATGCGGCCGTCGTCGGTCTTGGGGTCGCCGCCGCTCTTGACGATCGCGTCGACCAGTTCGCGGGTGCGCTTCTCTGTTTCGAGGAAGGCGATGTAGAAGGCGCCGGTCGACGAGCGGTCCGCCGGGATCGCGGTCGTCTTTTGCCAATTGCCATTGGCGTAAGCGTAAAAGTCGTCGCCGGGCTTCACGCTGGTGTCCATCGCGGTCTTGCTGATGCCGAGTTCAGTGCCGACGGTGTAGCTGGCGTCGGCCTTGTCGCCGCCCTTCGAACAGGCGACCGGGCCCGCGACGATCGCGGCGGTGGACAGAAGGATGGCGAAGACGGTCTTTTTCATGGGGTCGGCCTTGCTTTTATGGGGGATGCGAAGGGGCATAGGCCTGTGACGATCCGGTTTCAATGCCAACCATTTTCGGCCTGCGGTCCTTGTGGGTCGACGAGCGGCGGGGTATCCCGCCGGACTTCAGCGGGAGAGTGAAAGACGTGAGCGCGCCTGTCTTGGGAACGATGATCGATGCGGAAAGCGACGCGTTTCGCGCCAATGCCGCGCACAATCGCGGCCTGCGCGACGAGCTCCATGCGCGGGTCGCCGCGGCGGCGCTCGGCGGCAATGAAAAATCGCGCGAGCGGCACACGAGCCGCGGCAAGCTGCTGCCGCGCGAACGGGTCGAGCGGCTGCTCGATCCGGGCTCGCCCTTCCTCGAGATCGGGCAGCTTGCGGCGGGCGACATGTATGAGGGCGAGGTTCCCGGCGCGGGCATGATCGCCGGCATCGGCCGCGTGTCGGGGCGGCAAGCGATGATCGTCTGCAACGACGCGACGGTGAAGGGCGGCACTTACTATCCGATGACCGTCAAGAAGCATCTTCGCGCGCAGGAGATCGCCGAAGCGAACCGTCTGCCCTGCCTCTATCTCGTCGACAGCGGCGGTGCCAACCTGCCGCATCAGGATCAGGTCTTTCCCGACCGCGACCATTTCGGGCGCATCTTCTTCAACCAGGCGAATATGAGCGCGAAACGTATTCCGCAGATCGCGTGCGTGATGGGCAGCTGCACCGCGGGCGGCGCTTACGTCCCCGCGATGAGCGACGAGACGGTGATCGTTCGCAATCAGGGCACGATCTTCCTCGCCGGCCCGCCGCTCGTGAAGGCGGCGACGGGCGAGGAGATCAGCGCCGAGGATCTCGGCGGCGGCGATTTACACGCGAAGAAATCGGGCGTCGTCGACCACTTGGCCGAGAATGACGAACATGCGCTGACGATCGTCCGCGACATCGTCTCGACCTTCGGGGCCGAGCAAGGCTTCGAGGTGGCGATGAAAGACCCGCGCCCACCCAAATATGCCGCGGAGGAGCTTTACGGCATCATCCCGCAGGACGTGCGCGCACCCTATGACGTGCACGAGGTTATCGCGCGCATCGTTGATGCCAGCGAGTTTCACGAGTTCAAGGCGAACTACGGGAGCACGCTCGTCTGCGGCTTCGCGCATATCTGGGGTATTCCGGTCGCGATCCTCGCCAACAACGGCGTGCTGTTCAGCGAAAGCGCGGTCAAGGGCGCGCATTTCATCGAACTGGCGCAGCAGCGGCGCATTCCCCTGCTCTTCCTCCAGAACATCAGCGGCTTCATGGTCGGCGGCAAATATGAGGCCGAGGGGATCGCCAAACACGGCGCGAAGCTGGTGACCGCGGTGGCGACGGCAACGGTGCCGAAGATCACGGTGCTGATCGGCGGCAGCTTCGGCGCGGGCAATTACGGCATGTGTGGGCGGGCCTATTCGCCGCGCTTCCTCTTCACCTGGCCCAATGCGCGGATCAGCGTGATGGGCGGCGAGCAGGCGGCATCGGTGCTGGCGACCGTCCACCGCGACGCCGACAAATGGACGGCAGAGGAAGCCGAAGCCTTCAAGGTGCCGATCCGCCAGAAATATGAGGATGAAGGCAACCCCTATCACGCAACCGCGCGCCTCTGGGACGATGGTATCATCGATCCCGCGCAGACGCGGGATGTGCTGGGGCTGGCCTTCGCCGCAACGCTGAACGCTCCGGTCGAGGACCGCGGGTTCGGCGTGTTCAGGATGTGACAGGAGACTATGATGGCAAACGGACGTCCCGGTGACCACCCTTTCACTGACATCTTGCACCATGGCAGTTCGGAATTTGGAGAGCCAGTCGACTCCCTAGTGAAGAGAATGTTCGAGCACCCACTCTTTTTCAAAGTCAGCGACGATGTTGCCGATCTCCTTTGGGAAAAATCACCCTTCGGACGGCAAAACGAAAAAGCAACTCTCCTCGCTGAAACCGAAAAGGGCCTGACTGCCATTTCAGCTCGATTGGCAAAATTGGTAGAAGAAGAATGATCCAATCCCTCCTCATCGCCAATCGTGGCGAGATCGCCTGCCGTATCATCCGCACCGCGCGCGAGATGGGCATTCGCACTGTTGCGGTCTATTCGGACGCCGACGCCAAGGCGCTGCATGTGCGGGAGGCCGACGAAGCGGTGCATATCGGGCCGTCGCCGGCACGTGAATCCTATCTGGTGGGCGAAAAGATCATCGCCGCCGCGAAGGCCACTGGCGCCGAGGCGATCCATCCGGGTTATGGCTTCCTGTCCGAAAATGCCGGGTTCGCACAGGCGGTCATCGATGCCGGGCTCGTGTGGGTCGGCCCGAAGCCTTCGTCGATCACCGCGATGGGTCTCAAGGATGCAGCCAAGAAGCTGATGACCGAGGCCGGGGTGCCGGTGACGCCGGGCTATATGGGTGCGAATCAGGACCCGGCTTTCCTCGCCGAACAGGCCGCGAAGATCGGCTATCCCGTCCTCATAAAGGCGGTCGCGGGCGGTGGCGGCAAGGGGATGCGCAAGGTCGATGCCGCGGCCGATTTCGCCGACGCGCTCGCCTCGTGCCAGCGCGAGGCGGCGGCGTCGTTCGGCAACGACCATGTGCTGATCGAGAAATATATCCTGACCCCGCGCCATATCGAGGTGCAGGTGTTCGGCGACACGCACGGCAATGTCGTCCACCTGTTCGAACGCGACTGCTCGCTCCAGCGCCGCCACCAGAAGGTAATCGAGGAAGCCCCTGCCCCCGGCATGGACGAAGCGACGCGTGCCGAACTCTGCGCCGCCGCAGTGCGCGCCGCGAAGGCGGTCGATTATGTCGGTGCCGGCACGATCGAGTTCATCGCCGACGCCAGCGAGGGCCTGCGCGCCGACCGCATCTGGTTCATGGAGATGAACACGCGGCTGCAGGTCGAGCATCCGGTGACCGAGGAAATCACCGGCGTCGATCTGGTCGAATGGCAGCTCCGCGTCGCGTCGGGCGAACCGTTGCCGCTTCGCCAAGACGAACTGACAATCGACGGCTGGGCGATGGAAGCTCGCCTTTACGCTGAGGATCCGCTGACCGGTTTTCTTCCAAGCACGGGCGCGCTGAACAACTTCCATCTCGACGACGAGATCGCGCGAATTGAGACCGGCGTGACGGGCGGCGATACAGTGTCTCCGTTCTATGATCCGATGATTGCGAAGCTCGTGGTAAAGGGGGTCAACCGGGCGGACGCACTTGAACGCCTCGCCTTCACTTGCGATTCAACCCTGACTTGGCCGGTCAAGAACAACGCCGGTTTTCTCTCGGCCCTGCTCCGTCACGAAGCCGTCCGCGCGGCGGCGCTCGATACCGGCTTCATCGCCGCCAATCTCGACACGCTCGTTGCCGGGGCCGAACCGACCGACCCCCTGCTTGAAATGGGTGCGATCAACATTTTCAAGCGAACTGGCGGAACCGATGTCGCGATCGCACCGCAGAAATATAGCGATGAGTTCGTCGACGCTTGGACTGACCTCTTCGGTTTCAGAGCCAATGCGCCCGCCAACAAAACGATCTGGATGCTTGTGGACGGGCAACCGCGCAGCACCGTGATCGGCTCGACGCGCCTCGGCGTGGGCTCGCTGCTCTGGCAGCATGGCGATCAAATCCTGATCGTCGACAAAGGTTGGCCGCACCGGTTCGAGCCGTTCCGCGCCGGTGGAGCGTCTACCGGCGCAGCAGGCGACGGCGCGATCCTGTCGCCGATGCCGGGCAAGATCATCGCGGTCGATGTCGCGGCGGGTGACGCGGTGACGAAGGGACAGAAGCTGCTGACCCTCGAGGCGATGAAGATGGAGCATAGCCTGACCGCCCCGTTCGACGGCGTGGTCGCCGAACTCAACGCCATCGCGGGCGCGCAGGTGCAGGTCGAGGCGCTGCTCGCGAAGATCGAGGCGGCCAAATGAGCGGCCTGATCCTCCGCGACGCAACGAAGGCCGACCTTCCCGCGATCCTCGCGATGCTCGCCGAGGATGTGATCCCGCCGGGCCGCGAGGCCGACCCATCGGACCCGCGTTACCTCGCCGCGTTCGAGGCGATCGACGCCGACCCGAACCAGCGCCTGATCGCGGCGGAGCTCGACGGCCGCGTCGTCGGGACGATGCAACTCAGCTTCCTGCCGGGGCTTTCCTTTATCGGAAGCTGGCGCGGACTGATCGAGGCGGTGCGCATCGTCGCCGACCTGCGCGGACAGAGACTGGGCGAGCAGATGATCCTGTGGGCGGTCGACCAGTGCCGCGCGCGCGACTGCAAGCTTGTCCAATTGACGTCGTCGTCTACACGCACCGCGGCGCACCGCTTCTATGCCCGGCTCGGCTTCGTACAGAGCCATGTCGGCATGAAATTGCATTTGAGGGACTGACGATGGCAGGCAGGTTTTTCGATGAATGGGCTATCGGCGACACACTGGCGCACGATATCCGGCGCACGGTGACCGAGACCGACAATCTGCTGTTCACGACGATGACCCACAATCCGCAGCCGCTGCACCTCGACATCGAGGCGGCGAAGGCGTCGGAGTTCGGGCAGATTCTCGTCAACGGCACCTTCACCTTCAGCCTGATGGTCGGGCTGTCGGTCGGCGACACGACGCTCGGCACGCTCGTCGCCAATCTCGGCTACGACAAGCTGGTGATGCCGAAGCCGGTGTTCCTCGGCGACACGCTGCGCGCGACGAGCGAGGTGATCGGCCTCAAGGAATCGAAATCGCGGCCGAATGCGGGTATCGTCACTTTCCTGCATCGCTGTATCAACCAGCGCGATGAGACCGTCTGCCAGTGTGAACGCTCGGCGCTGATCAAGAAGAAGGACGCCTGATGCGCCTCCGCTCCCTGCTCTTCGTCCCCGGCGACCGCCCCGAACGCTTCGCCAAGGCGGCCGCGTCGGGCGCCGATGCGATCATCCTCGACCTTGAGGATTCGGTTTCGCTTGCGAACAAGGAGGTCGCGCGCGCCGCGATCGCCGACTATCTGGCGGGCGAACGCGAGGTGATCACGCTCGTGCGCGTCAATCCGCTCGACGGGCATATGACCGCGGCCGACGTCGCGGCGATCGCCGCCGCGCGGCCCGACGCGATCATGCTTCCCAAGGCCGAGGGCGCGCCGAGCATCCAGCAGCTCGACACGATCCTGCGCAGCGAATCCGCGCGCGATGCCTCGCTGCCGCCGATCCTGCCGATCGCAACCGAAACGCCCGCGGCGGTCTTCACGCTCGGCAGCTATCGCGAGGCGAAGGAACGGCTCGTCGGGCTGACCTGGGGCGCCGAGGACCTGCCCGCCGCGATCGGGGCGACCACCAGCCGGAACGAGGACGGCAGCTACACCTCGCCCTATGAAGTCGCGCGTGCGCTGACGCTGTTCGCAGCGCATGGCGCGGGGGTCGCGGCGATCGACACCGTCTTCCCGGCGATCAAGGACGAAGCGGGGCTCGCCGCCTATGCCGCGCGGGCGCGGCGCGACGGCTTCACCGGCATGATGGCGATCCATCCCTCGCAGATCAGACCGATCAACGCGGCCTTCACGCCTTCGGCCGACGAGGTCGCGCGCGCGCAGGCGATCGTCGATGCCTTCGCGGCCAATCCGGGGGTCGGCGTGCTGCAGGTCGACGGCAAGATGGTGGACGCGCCGCACCTCAAGCAGGCGCAGCATATCCTGTCGCTGGCGGATTAGCGCCCGCCCCTTCGTCATTGCGAGCGAAGCGAAGCAATCCAGGGCGGCTTGTTACGCCCTGGATTGCTTCGCTTCGCTCGCAATGACGGGGTTCACCGAAAAGGCCGATGCCGCTTCATCCACGCCTTGCCGCGGTGCCAGCTTTTCTTCAGCCCGCGCTCGGCGATTCCTTCGAACATCGCATCGGGACTCGTCGGATCGAGCAGTTCGTTATCGGCGATGAACTCGTCGAGCGGCCCCGGCGGGACGAGGTCGAGCAATTCGAGCGAGCGGCCGGCGCCGCGCAGCGCCTCGATCGTCTCGATCAGCGATCCCGCGGCGTCGAAACGGCGCGCGACCTCCGCGGGGTCGGCGTCCAGATGCTCGGCGATCAAGGACTCGCGCAGGCGCCGGATGACGGGTTCGACGCCATGGTTCGCGGGCAGTGCGGTGTCGATCGTCACGTCGCACTCGCTGTCGAGCCCCATCGAGCGGTTGTTCATGTTCGCCGACCCGACGCGCAGCATCCGGTCGTCGACGATCGCGGTCTTGGCGTGGACATAGATGGCCTCGCCGTCGTGCGTGCGCGGATAATAGACTTTCAGCCGGTCGCCATGCTTCGCCTTGGCGACCGCGCGGACGAGTTGCACGCGCGCCGCGTCCATCGCCATCTGTTCGAGCCAGCCGTCGGCCTGCTGAGGCATCACCATCACGAATTCGGGCGGATCGTCCTCATCCAGCCGCTCGGCGATGGCGGCGGCGATCTTGCCGCAGGTGAAATATTGATTCTCGAAATAGACGAAGCGCTTCGCGGCGGCGATCATGTCGAGATAGAGACGCTCGATCTCGCGGATTTCGGGATGGCCGTCATATTCGGCGCGTGTACGCGAAATGGCGACGTCGACGCCCTCGAAATCCGGATCGAGATCGTCCGGCCAATTCTCGCCCTTGCCGTTCAACTCGCGCAGCGGCTTCTTCGTCGCGCGCTGCCAGCGCTCGTTGCCAAGGTCGGCGAGCGCGGTGCCGACCGGCCCGGCGAGGATCATCGTGCTGTCGTGCCACGGCATATAGGGCTTGCCATCGGGCGCGGTGCGATGCGGGTCGCCGTCCTTGTGCCCGCGCGTGTCCCAGCGGCGCGCGCCGACGTCGATGCCGCCGCAGACCGCGAGGTGATCGTCGAACACCGCGACCTTCTGATGATGGCTGCACCCAACCGGATGCGCGCTGTCGAGGCGGAAGCTGATCGAGCGCGTGATCTTCCAGCGCAGCACCATCGAGACGATGCGCGGCATCGCGAACTGTTTGAGCCCGCCGAAATTCCAGCGCAGGATGTCGATGTCGCGATCGGGGCAGTTCTTCGCGAGGCGGAGCAGATAGTCGCCGAGCGGTTCACCCTGCCCCTGGCTGTCGGGCTTTAGCGCAATGCGCGGATCGAAATCCCAGCCGATGAGCAGGATGCGTTCCTTCGCGTTGGCCATCAGCCGTTCGAGCAGCGCATAATAATCGGCGGCATCGACGATCATCCGCACCTTGTCGGCGCGCTCGATGCGCCAGCAGTTGCGGCCCTCGACGACGATCGGTGTCAATTCGCTCCCCATCATCGCCAGCACGCACCGTGGCGGCGATGGTTGCAAGCGCTTTCGGCATTTTTGCGGTTCCGAGCCCACCCTGTTCCCCCGCGAAGGCGGGGGCCCATCTCCAGCCCTCTCGAGATTCAGCGCGCGGTGCTAAAAACGACAGCGTAGGAGATGGCCCCCCGCCTTCGCGGGGGAACAGGTAGGCAGGATGGCGCTCGGAATCTCCGCCCCTCTTTTCGTCAAGCGCCGAAGAATTGCTCCGGGGTCAGCGCCATCATCGCCTCGCTGCCCGCCTCGATCTTGCGGCGCAGCGCGCCGGCGTCGGGGATGAAGCGTTCGCCGAAGTGGCGCGCGGTGACGATTTTCGCCTCGAGAAACTCCTTGCTGCCGCGGCCTTCGTCGAGCGCCTTCTGCGCCGCTTCAGCCATGCGGAGCCACATCAGGCCGAGCGCGACGATGCCGGTGATGTGCATATAATGATGCGCGCCCGCGCCGACATTGTTCGGGTTGGCCATGCCGTTCGCCATGAACCACATCGTCGCGGCCTTGAGCTCGCCGTTCGCCTTTTCGAGGCGTCCCGCAAAATCGGCGAAGGCGGGCTTGTCCTTCGCGGCGGCGCATTCGGCGTCGACGATCGCGAAGAGGGCCTGGATCGCACGGCCGCCGTTCTGCGCCAGCTTGCGCCCGACGAGGTCCATCGCCTGCACCCCGTTCGCGCCTTCGTAGATCATGGTGATGCGGGCATCGCGGACATATTGGCTCATGCCCTGTTCCTCGATGTAGCCGTGGCCGCCAAACACCTGCTGCGCGTTCACCGCGACCTCGAACCCCTTGTCGGTGCCGTAGCCCTTGATGACGGGGGTGAGAAGGCTGACGAGGTCGTCGGCCTGCTGGCGTTCCTCCTCGCTTTCGGCGGCATGGGCGAGATCGACCTGCAGCGCGCCCCACAGGCAGAGCGCACGCAGCCCCTCGACCACCGCCTTGCCGTCCATCAGCATCCGGCGCACGTCGGGGTGGACGAACAACGGATCGGCCTTTTCCTGCGGGTCGGCGGGGCCGGTGAGCGCGCGGCCCTGACGGCGGTCCTGCGCATATTGCACCGCGTTCTGGAACGCGATGTCGGCCTGTCCCAGCCCCTGGATGCCGACGCCGAGGCGCGCGGCGTTCATCATCACGAACATCGCGGCGAGGCCCTTATTCTCCTCGCCAACCATCCAGCCTTTCGCGCCGTCATAATTCATCACGCAGGTCGCGTTGGCGTGGATGCCCATCTTGTGCTCGATCGATCCGCACGACAGCGTGTTGCGCTCGCCGAGCGACCCGTCTTCGTTCACGAGGAACTTGGGCACGATGAACAGCGAGATGCCCTTGACGCTGTCGGGCGCGTCGGGGGTCTTGGCGAGGACGAGGTGGATGATGTTGTCGGTGAGGTCGTGTTCGCCCGACGAGATGAAGATCTTGGTGCCGGTGATCGCGTGGCTGCCGTCGCCGTTCGGCACCGCGCGGGTGCGGATGAGGCCGAGGTCGGTGCCGCAATGCGGCTCGGTCAGGTTCATCGTCCCGCCCCATTCGCCGGAGATCATCCGCGGCGCATAGGTCGCCTTCTGCTCCTCCGACCCCTTGACGAGGATCGCGGCGACCGCGGCCTGCGTCAGCCCCGGATACATGGCGAAGGCCTGGTTCGCGGCCATGCGATATTCCTCGACCGGAAAGCCGACGACGTGCGGCAGGCCCTGCCCGCCGAATTCCTCGGGCTGGGTCAGCAGCGTCCAGCCGGCCTCGCAATAGGCCTTATAGGCCTCCATGAACCCGTCGGGCGTCGTCACCGATCCGTCGTCGTGGCGGGTGCAGCCCTGCTGATCGCCCGAATAGTTGATCGGGAACAGCACTTCCTCGCAGAATTTGGCCGCTTCGGTCAGCACCGCCTCGACCATGTCGGGCGATGCGTTGGCGAACCCCGGCAGGGCCGCATAGCGATCGATGCCGAGCACGTCGTTGAGCAGGAACAGCGTATCTTGAACGGGGGCGCGGTAAACGGGCATGACTCGTCTTTCTGAAAATCACGGGTTGGCAAACATCTCGCCCGGGGAGGCCAGGAGCCGAAGCTCAGCGCACTTTTCGGCCCGCCTCGACCTTTTTGACCGTATCGATGAACCGTGTCAGTTCATCGACGGCACTATCGATATCGTCGCGCTGGCGCTGCAACAGCGCAATGCGCTGCTCGCATTTTTCGATCGTCACCTGGCGCTGGGTCTTGCGCCCGTCGCCGACGTCGTAGAGATCAATCATCTCGCGAATGTCGGCCAGGCTGAAGCCGGTGCGCTTCGCGCGCAATATCCAGGCGAGCCGCGCGCGGTCGCGCTTCGAATAGATGCGCGACAAGCCGCGGCGCGAAGGGCTGATCAGCCCTTCGTCCTCGTAAAAGCGCAGAGCGCGCGCGGTGACACCGAATTCGGTCGACAGATCGGTGATACTGAACTGGTCGCGGCCGAGGTGATCGGGCGTATCGATATGGGCGT
This sequence comes from Sphingopyxis sp., assembly GCF_025869345.1. Taxonomy (GTDB): domain Bacteria; phylum Pseudomonadota; class Alphaproteobacteria; order Sphingomonadales; family Sphingomonadaceae; genus Sphingopyxis. The sequence continues at coordinate 49,278 of NZ_JAOZVW010000004.1, read as the reverse complement.
GGCCGTATTCTTCGGTCATGCGGCGAGGATAGTTTCCGTTGACGTGAACGTCAAGGCTGGCCGAGCGGTGGGGAGCCTGCAACATCAATCCCCGCAAAGCCCGATGATATTGCCGCGCCCGTCGCTGATACGCAAGCGTTTCGCATCCTCTTCGGACCAGCTCGCGCGCGGCAGGTCGAGCCCGGCGAGCGACGCGCGCGCGGGGCACAGGCTGTCGCATTGCGACGGCAGCTTTCCGGGCAGGCGAAGCTCGTCCTCCTCCTCGCGCACCAACATGTCGCAGCCCTCGACACCGGCGAAGCGCATCCGCCAGCCGTCGCGCTCGCTCGTCATCGTGCCGCGCGCGGTGCAGCGCAGGCCGGGGCCGAACGCCGCGGTGACCGCGAAGCGCCAGCGCCCTGCCCCATCGGGGACCGCGCACATCGCGTCGCGCCCCAGCTCATGGCTCCGCTCGAACACGCCGGTGGGCGTCGCCGTGTCGGGGCGAACGACCCCGCGCTCGCGCGCCGCGATTTCGAGCGGATTGCCCGCGTCGATTTCGCTGCCCGCGCGATCGGGCGCCCCCCGGTCGCAGCCGGCGAGCAGAAGCGGCAGGATCAACCAGAGAGCGCCGCGATCAGGCATCGTCGCCCAGGAACGTCAGCGATCCATCGTTCTCGACCCGGCGATAGAAGCACGAGCGGCGCCCGGTGTGGCACGCTGGCCCCGCCGGCCGGACGCGCAGCAGCAGCGCGTCCTGGTCGCAATCGACGCGCATCTCGACGAGCGTCAGTTCATTGCCCGACGTCTCGCCCTTGCGCCACAGCGAGCGGCGCGAGCGCGACCAGAAATGCGCCGCGCCGGTCTGCTGCGTCAGCCGGATCGCATCGGCGTTCATATGCGCGACCATCAGCAGCGTGCCGGTCTCCGCATCGGTGACGATCGCGGTGACGAGGCCCGCGGCGTCGAAGCGCGGCAGGAAGCGGTCGGTTTCATCGCTGGTCGGGTCCATGTGCAGCGCTTTAGAGCAGGACCGGGGCCGCTGTCACCCCACCGCAGCGATGAAGGCGGCACTGCTTTTCCATCTCTTCCCGTCACCCCGGACTTGATCCGGAGTCCCGCTCCGCGACGTCGACAAGCGGGACCCCGGATCAAGTCCGGGGTGACGAAAAAAGGACAATGGATTCTTCCAAAACCAACTGGCGTTGCCACCGGCGGCGGCGTTCGATGACAATAGTGTGAAGATGGGGGGCGACATTTGGAACAACCGCTCCTATATGCGCGGCAGTCACCGCCCCCTGCCCCTGGATCGACATGCTGACGACGCATCCTTTCGATGACGACAAACTCCGCGAGGAGTGTGGCGTCTTTGGTATCCATGGCGCCGAAAGCGCCGCCGCCGTGGTCGCGCTCGGGCTGCACGCCCTACAGCACCGCGGGCAGGAAGCCGCGGGGATCACCGCTTTCGACGGCAAGGAGTTCCACACGCACCGCGCGATGGGGCACGTCGCGGGGAATTTCGACCGCGACGACATCATGCGCCAGCTCGCGGGCGCCTCGTCGATCGGCCATGTCCGCTATTCGACGACAGGCGAAACCGCGCTGCGCAACGTCCAGCCCCTGTTCGCCGACCTGGCGACCGGCGGCTTCGCGGTCGCGCACAACGGCAATATCTCGAACGCGACGGCGCTGCGCAAGATCCTCGTCCGCCGCGGCTCGATCTTCCAGTCTACCAGCGATACCGAGGTGATCATCCACCTCGTCGCGACCTCCAACTACCGCACCCTGCTCGACCGCTTCATCGACGCGCTGAAACAGGTCGAAGGCGCCTATTCACTGATCTGCCTGACCGCCGAGGGAATGATCGGGTGCCGCGACCCGCTCGGCATTCGCCCGCTTGTTCTCGGCAAGCTGGGCGACGCCTATATCCTCGCGTCCGAGACGGTGGCGCTCGACGTCGTCGGGGCCGAGTTCGTGCGGTCGGTCGAGCCCGGCGAACTGGTGATCATCCGCGACGGCGAACTGACATCGCACCATCCCTTCGCCGAGCGCGCGGCGCGCCCGTGCATCTTCGAATATGTCTATTTCTCGCGCCCCGATTCGATCGTCGACGGGACGAGCGTCTATTCGGTGCGCAAGGCGATCGGCGCCGAACTGGCGCGCGAAAATCCGGTCGATGCCGACCTCGTCATCCCGGTCCCCGATTCGGGCACCCCCGCGGCGATCGGCTATGCGCAGGAATCGGGCATTCCCTTCGAGCTCGGCATCATCCGCTCGCACTATGTCGGCCGCACCTTCATCCAGCCCGGCGACAAGGTCCGCCATCTCGGCGTCAAGCTCAAGCACAACGCCAACCGCGCGCTGATCGCGGGCAAGCGCATCGTGCTGATCGACGATTCGATCGTACGCGGCACGACCAGCCTCAAGATCGTGCAGATGATGCGCGATGCCGGCGCGGCCGAGGTGCATATGCGCATCGCCAGCCCGCCGACCCAGCATAGCTGCTTCTACGGCGTCGACACGCCCGAGCGCGCGAAACTGCTCGCGGCGCAGATGACGGTCGGACAGATGGCGAACTTCATCAACGCCGACAGCCTGTCCTTCCTGACCATCGACGGCCTCTATCGCGCGCTCGGCGAAGCGAAGCGCGCCGACGACGCCCCGCAATATTGCGACGCCTGCTTCACCGGCGACTATCCGACGACGCTGACCGATTTCGACGAAAACAGCATCGACGATCAGTTTTCGCTGCTTGCCGAGCGGGTTGTCTGACGACATGAGCATGAAATCTGAAGAACTGGCGGGCCAGGTCGCGCTCGTCACCGGGGCGAGCCGCGGCATTGGCGAAGCGATCGCGGAAGCGCTCGCAGCGCGCGGCGCGCATGTCGTGATCACCGCACGCACCGCGGGCGGGCTCGAGGAGCTTGAGGACCGCATCCACAACGCCGGCGGCAGCGCGACGATCGCGCCGCTCGACCTCACCGACGGCGACAGCATCGCCCGCCTCGCCAGCGCCATGGCCGAGCGCTGGAAAAAGCTCGACATGCTGGCTCTGAACGCCGCGATGCTCGGCACGCTGACCCCGGTCGCGGCGATCGACGGCAAGGAATTCAACCGCCTGCTGACGCTCAACCTGGTCGCGCAGCAGGCGCTGATCGCCAATTTCGACCCGCTTCTCCGCCGCGCGGCGAGCGGCCGCCTGCTCGCGCTGTCGAGCGGCGTCGCGCGCAACCCGCGCGCCTATTGGGGCGCCTATGCCGCGTCGAAGGCCGCGCTCGAAGCGCTGGTGACCAGCTATGGCGCCGAGATGCGCAATATCTCGGGCGTCCGCACCGCAATCCTCGATCCCGGCGGCACCCGCACCCAGATGCGCGCGCGCGCCTATCCCGGCGAAGATCCGCACAGCATCAAGGACCCTGCGGCGGTCGGCGAATTCGTCGCCGCGATGATGGTCGAGGGGTTCGACAGCACCGCCTTTCACGCGCTGCCCAAAGTGATGCTGGACGCTTAACCCGTTCTTTGCAACTCTGTGCCAAATGCGGGCAGGTTTGGAGTTGGGGCAAAGGTTTTGGGAATGAAAAGCAGCATCCTGCGATCGGTGATCGCCGCTCTGGTCGGTATTCTCCTCGCCTTCGCCCTGCTCTGGCTGTCGCAATATGCGGGCAGCGAGGTCGCCCCCGCCGAATATGACGTCGACACCGGCGAAATCCTGATCCCGCTGGGCTCGACGATCGCGCTGATCGTGGGGTGGTTCGTCGGCACCTTCGGCGGCGCGTGGCTCGCGATGCGCGTTTCGGGCGGCAACGGTCCGGGCTGGGTCGTCGCGGGCGCGGTGATCGGCGCGGCGCTCTACAGCGCCGCCGATTTTTCGGACAGCTGGTGGATCATGGCGCTGGGCGTGCTCGTTCCGCTGGTTGCGGCCTGGGCCGCGCAGCGGGCTGCGGGCACGGCCGCCTGATCGTCGCCCCCGCGAAGGCGGGGGCCGCTATCGGCGTAGCGCAAAGCGGCCCGCGGCCCCGCCTTCGCGGGGCGACGGGTTTTATTTCGCTTCCCGATCCACCGCGGCCTGCACCGCCTTGTAAAAGGCCTCGCGCGCCTTGCCGACGCCTTCGGGATCGGTGGCGGTCGGCCAGTTGCCGTTCGAGGCGATCACCAGCCCCCGCTTCGGGTCGATGAAGATGCCCTGACCGAAAATGCCCTGCGCGGCGAAGCTGCCGTCGTCGTTCGTCCACCATTGATAGCCATAGCCGCGCCCCGGCAAGTCGATGTCGGCCTGCTTGGTGGTTGCCGCGGGGAGCCAGTCGTCGGGCAGCACCTTCTGCCCGCCCGCGACGCCGCCGTTCAGGATGAATTCGCCGAGACGCGCATAGTCGCGCAGGCTCGCCGAGATGCAGCAGCCGCTGATCTCATGCCCCGTCGGCCCGAGCATCCACACCGCGTCCTGCTCCATCCCGAAGGGCTTCCACACCTTTTCGGACAGATAGTCGGACAGCGTCTTGCCGGTCGCGCTCGACACCAGCACCCCGATCAAATTCGTCTCGCCGGTCTTGTAGACCCATTTCGACCCCGCAGGCGCCTCGCGCGGCAGCGTCTTCATATAGCTGACGGTGATGTCCTCGCCCGCGACCGGCTTTTGCAGGTTGAACTGCGCGACGTCGGACTTGGGGTCGGTATAATCCTCGTTCCATTTGACGCCCGAGGTCATCGTCAGCAGCTGCCGCACGCTGACATCGTCATAGGCCGAACCGCGCAGGCCGGGGATATAGACGGTCACCTTGTCGTCGAGGCTCTTGATATAACCGTCCTTCACCGCCGCGCCGACGAGCGTCGAGGTGAAGCTCTTGGCGACCGAAAAGCTCGTCCAGCGGCCCGCGGCGCCATAGCCGAGCGCATATTTCTCCAGCCGGATCTTACCGTCCTGGACGATGATCAGCCCCGCGTTGCGCTGCTGCGCCATATGCGCGTCTACATCGAGGCCGAGGTCGATCGGCTTACCCTCGGGCAGCGGATAGACGGGGCCGCCCGCCTTAATCGTGTGGACGACCACCTTGGGGACCGTCTCCATCGTGCGGAAAGCGGCGTCACGCTGATCCTGGCTCCAAAACAGCACGTTCAAATCCTCCGGCAGTTTCTGGGAAATGGTGTCGGCGGTCTGCGCCGTCGCGGGGGCGGTCAATGCCGCCGTCGCCGTGCCCAGCAGCACGGCCGCCCAAAATCTTCGCATCATCCTCTCCCCCGTTTTCAGGCTGTTTTTTCCAAAGTGACCTGCGCGACGTCGATGCCGCCGCCGCGAAAGCCCCCTTCGCAATATTGCAGATAATAGCGCCAGAGCCGCACGAAGCGCTCGTCGAAGCCCGCGGGGAGCCGCCCGTCCGCGACCGCCGCGTCGAAGCGCTCGCGCCACTGGCGCAGCGTCTCGGCATAGTCGGCGCCGAAGCGGCGGACGTCGCGCCACGCAAGCCCCCGCTCCTCAGCGAGCGCGCGAAAACGGCTCTCGGACATCAGGCAGCCGCCCGGAAAGATATAGGCCTGGATGAAGTCCGTACTCGCCGCATAACGCTCGAACAGCGCGTCGCTGATCAGGATATACTGGATCGCAGCGCGCCCGCCGGGGCGCAGCAGCCCTGCAATCGCGTCGAGATAGGCGGGCCAATAGGCCTGCCCCACCGCCTCGACCATCTCGACGCTGGCGATCGCGTCATAGGGACCCACGGCGTCGCGATAATCGCAAAGCTCGATCGCCGAACGGCCCGACAGATCGATCGCGTTCAGCCGCCGGTCGGCGACCTCGGCCTGCGCGGGAGACAGGGTGATGCCGGTATAGATCACGTCGTGACGTTCGACCGCACGCTCGGCGAGCGCCCCCCAGCCGCAGCCGATCTCCAGCAACCGGCTGCCCGATCGAAGGTCGAGCCGGTCGAGGATCGCGTCGACCTTCGCCGCCTGCGCGTCTTCGAGCGACTGGCCCGGATCGGCGAAAAGCGCGCTGGAATAGCTCATCCCCTTGTCGAGCCACAGCCGGTAGAAATCATTGCCGAGGTCGTAATGGGCGTGGATGTTGCGGCGAGCGCCCGCGCGATTGTTGCGATTGAGGAAATGGACGGCGCGCGCCATCCACCGCCACGGCCCGCGCGACCGCCCCGCATTGCCGAGCGCCTCGCCATTGCGCATGAACAGGTCGAACAAGGGCACCGGGTCGGGCGAATCCCATTCCCCCATGTCCCAGGCGCGATACCAGCCGACCGACCCCGACAGCGCCAGCCGCACCAGCGCGGTCCAGCTTTTGAGATGAACGACCGCGGTCGGCCCCTTGCCGCGCCCGCCGAGGATACGCACGCTACCGTCGGGCAGATACCCCTCGAGCGTTCCGTGCGCGAGCCCGGCGTCGATCCGGTCGAGCTGGCGATGAAAAAAGCGCGCCGGCGCCAGCGCCATCAGCCGCGCCAGCGCGCCCCCCGAGCTGAACGCCCGGTCGGCGCGAAGCAGGGCCTTGCCGCGGCGGGGGCTGACATGCGTGTTCATTATCGCCTTTCTGCCGCAAAAGCAGCATCCTGACAATCGGCCGCGCGCGCCGTCATGGCGTCACACGGCGAAGCGGAGCGAAACGCGCGGCGATCGGCGTTTCCGGACGAGTAACGCGCGCATCTTTGGGGAGTTGCGTGCGATCATTCGGGATGGCTGGCGGTATCGGGCGCGGTCACGCGAACCATGAAGCGGTCGCGCGCGAAGGGCTGCATATAGCGTTGGTCGCGCAGAACGATCGCATCGCCGTCGCGCTCGACGACCGGCATCCGCGCCCAGAACAGAAAGGCGCGCGCCGCGGGATCGGCCTTTGCCCACGTCGCGAGGCGCGGGTCCGCCATCCCCGTCGGTTTGCCGCTGATATCGAGCGTGCCGCCGACACCGGGCACGAAGGTGCCGCTGCCGTAGCGATCGCCGGCGCGCCAGAAGATGTCGCGCTTCCAGAAAGCCAGCGGCGGCGGGCTGGCGACCGCGATTATTCCGGTTTTTCCCGTTGCGCGCAGCGCTTCGGCCGTCGTCCGCTCGGCGGCGCTCGTGATCAGCCCGTTCGCGGCGATATAGGCGCAAACCGCCGCGAAGCCGATCCAGGCGGGGCGCCGCCAACCGGCCTCTCCGCGCCGCTCATCCCGGAGCGAAAGCCAGACCGACAGGCCGAGCGCGAGCCATATCCACAGGTCGATGATGAACAGCGTATCGCCGTAGAACCAGCGATGACTGAAAGGTTCGAGCAACCGGATACCGTAATTGTTGAACCAGTCGAACGCCGGATGGCTGAGACAGCCGACATAGCAGAGCGCGAGCAGCCAGCCCTTGCGAACCGGCATACGCGTTACCGGACGCGTGCCGCGCCGCGTCTGCCAGCGATCGATCGCGATCAGCAGCCCCCACAGCAAGAGCGGCAGAACGAACAACGCGATCGGCCCATGCGTGATCCCCCGCCGCATCGCGAGCGATTCGATGTCATAGACGGTGCAGCCCGCGTCGATGTCGGGCAGGTTCGCGGCCAGAATCAGCGCCGGCATCGCAAGGCCGGTCTTCCGCTTGAGCCCCATCTGGCCGAGAACGGCACCGACGAGGCTATGGGTCAGATTGTCCATCAGAAAAATCTCGCACAAAGGCACGAAGGCACAAAGATAAAGTGCGGAATTTCACCTATAATAATGATTGGCAAGCCGTTTGACGCCGTCGCGGAACGTCTCCATTCCGAAATTCATGAGCAGCCCCAGTGGCAAATCCATGAGACGCAAATAAGTGAGGACTTGCTTTGCATGAACAGGAGCGTTCCGCTCGGTGGATTTGAGTTCGATCAGCAAGCGCCGTTCAACGAGAATGTCCGCTCGAAACCCTTCATCAAGAACCCGACCTCGGAAGCTAATGGGAATCGGCTTTTGTCTTTCGACAAAGAAACCCGCCTCTTTCAGTTCTTAAAAAAGCAGAATCTCATATACCGACTCCAGCAGGCCCGGCCCGGTTTCCCGATGTAGTCTGTAACCGCAATCAACGGCGGCGGCCGCCATTTTCTCGACATCGTGCACGCCCGCCCCCTTTGTGCCTTCGTGCCTTTGTGCGAGATTTATTAGAGCTCCGGCCCGCCCTCGGCTACCGTCCAGGTCTGCCCCTTCTTGAGCAGGCTTTGCAGGTCCGCGGTCTTGCCTTCGCTGGCGGCCTTGTTCTGGCGCCAGACGTCGGCCTCGAAGGTCGGGCGCGGGTCGTCGTAGAGGACGCCGAGCGCCATCGGGAATTCGCCGAAACGCATTTCGACGAGCATATGGGCAACGCTACGGTTAGTGACGTCGTGGACGATCACGCCCGCTGCCTGCCAGTCGCCGTCGACGACATCGACGACTTTCAGCGTCAGCGCCTGATTGTCGAGCGCGATGCCCTTCATGCCCTTGGCAAACAGCATCGGCTCGCCTTGCTTGAGCCAGAGCTGGCGGTCCTCGGCGCCCTTGGGCGCAGCGAAATCCTCGAACACATCTTTATTATAGACGATACAGTTCTGGAAAATCTCGATAAAGGCCGCGCCCTTGTGCGCGTGCGCGGCCTTCAGCACGTTCGGCAGTTCCTTCGAGACGTCGAACCCGCGCGCGACGAAGCGCGCGCCGGCGCCGAGCGCGAAGGCCGCGGGCTGCGCCGGCCGGTCGACCGAGCCATAGGGGGTCGAGGGGCTGGTCGTGCCGACGCGGCTGGTCGGCGAATATTGCCCCTTGGTCAGGCCATAAATCTCGTTGTTGAACAGCATGATCTGGCAATCGAGATTGCGGCGGATCAGGTGCATCGTGTGGTTGCCGCCGATCGACAGCCCGTCGCCGTCGCCGGTGACGATCCACACGTCGAGTTCGGGATTGGCGAGCTTCAGCCCCGTCGCGAACGCCGGCGCGCGGCCGTGGATCGTGTGGAAGCCATAGCTTTCCATATAATAGGGAAAGCGCGACGAGCAGCCGATGCCGCTGACGAACACCGTATTTTCGGGCACCGCGCCGATGTCGGGCAAGGTGCGTTGCACCGCCTTCAATATCGCATAGTCGCCGCAGCCGGGGCACCAGCGGACCTCCTGATCGGTCTCCCAATCCTTGAGCGTCGTCGTCCGCGCGATGGTGGTCATTTCGTTCATTGGAGCGCCTCGTACTGCTTGAATTCAATATCCGCCGCGGCCTCGACCTTCGCGAAACCGTTGCCGAGAACTTCATTATGATGCCGCACGATCATGTCGGCGTTGATGCCGGGCTTCGAGAATGTCGTATGCGCATCGCTTGCCAAAACGACATCATATCCCAGCGAAAAAGCGCGGCGGCAGGTCGTGTCCACGCAATATTCGGTCATCATCCCGGTGAGAACGAGCGTGGAGACATCCAGATCCGCGAGGCGTTCTTGCAGATTGGTATCCTGAAAGGCGTCAGGATAGCGCTTTTCGACCACCGCATCGCCCGCGCGATAGCCCGTATCCGGATGCACGCCCCAACCTTCGGTCGGCTTTTCGAGCGGGTGGCCCGCCCCGCCGTCATGCTGGACGAAGATCAAAGGCGTCGATGTTTCGCGCGCGCGCGCCACGAGATCGGCAATCCGCGACAGTACCACCTCTCCGTCATGCGGCGGCTGGTCCGGAACGGCGAACATGCCCCGCTGAACGTCGATCACTATCAGGGCGGCCTTGCTCACCCCAGCGCCTCCTCGATCGCGCTCTCTATTTCGGCGATGGTGAAGGGCTGGCCCGACACTTTGTTCACCGGCTTCGCATCGACCAGATACTGGTCGCGCAACACGGTCTTGAGCTGCCCCGTGTTCATTTCGGGCACGATCACCTTGTCATAGCTTTTGAGCAGCGCGCTCAGGTTCGCGGGCAGCGGCCAGATGTGGCGGATGTGGATATGGCTGACGTCCACGCCCTCGGCACGCTTGCGGCGCACCGCCTGGTGGATCGGGCCGAAGGTCGAGCCCCAGCCGACGACCGCCAGCTTGCCGCCCTCGGCGCCGAGTTCGACGATCTGGTCGGCGACCTTGATCCCGTCGATCTTCGCCTTGCGCAGGTCGGTCATCGCCTGATGGTTGGCGGGGGCGTAATTGAGGTGGCCGGTATCGACCTCCTTCTCGATCCCGCCGATACGGTGCAGCAGGTTCGGCGTGCCCGGCTTGACCCACGGCCGCGCGAGCTTTTCGTCGCGGCTATAGGGTTTGAAGCCGCCTTCGGGCACTTCGGTCAGAAATTCGACCGGAAAGGCTTCGTAGGCCGTCAGATCAGGAACCGCCCAAGGCTCGGCCGCATTGGCGATATAGCCGTCGGTCAACAGCATCACCGGGGTCATATATTGCACCGCGATCCGGCACGCCTCGATCGCGCATTCGAAGGCGTCGCCGGGCGAGCGCGCCGCGATCACCGGCATCGGCGCGTCGCCGTTGCGGCCATAGACCGCCTGATAGAGGTCCGACTGCTCGGTCTTGGTGGGAAGGCCCGTCGACGGTCCGCCGCGCTGCGAATTGACGATGACGAGCGGCAGCTCGGTCATGATCGCGAGCCCCATCGCCTCGCCTTTGAGGGCGATGCCGGGCCCGGACGAGGAGGTCACGCCGAGCGAGCCGCCATAGCTCGCGCCGATCGCCGAGCAGATGGCGGCGATTTCGTCCTCGGCCTGAAAGGTCGTGACGTCATATTCCTTGAGCCGCGACAGGTGATGCAGGATCGCCGACGCCGGCGTGATCGGATAGCCGCCGAAGAACATCGGCAGCTCGGCAAGCTGCGCCCCCGCGACGAGGCCGAGCGCGATGCCCTCGGCCCCGGTCAGCGTGCGATAGAGGCCCGGCGCGACCGGCGCGGGATCGACATGATGCTGTTTGAGCGGGCCCGCGAGCTCGGCGGTCTCGCCATAGGCGTGGCCCGCGTTGAGCGCCGCGACGTTGGCCGCGGCCAGTTCGGGCGCCTTGGCGAATTTGGCATTCAGCCAGTCGATCAGCGGCTGGCGGTCGCGGTCGAACATCCAGAGCGCCAGCCCCAGCGTCCACATATTCTTGCAGCGCAGCGCTTCCTTGTTACCGAGCCCGAACGGTTTCACCGCGTCCATCGTGAGCTGGCTGATGTTGAGCTTGAGAAGCTGCCATTTCGCGAGGCTGCCGTCGTCCAGCGGATTCGACTCATATTTGGCCTTGGCGAGGTTGCGGTCGTTGAACTCGCCCTCATCGGCGATGATCAGGCCGCCGATCTTGAGATTGCCGACATTGGTCTTGAGCGCCGCCGGGTTCATCGCGACGAGCACGTCGGGCGCGTCGCCCGCGGTGTCGATCGACGAGGATCCGAAGTTGATCTGAAAGGCCGAAACGCCGAACAGCGTCCCCTGCGGCGCCCGGATTTCCGCGGGAAAATCGGGGAAGGTCGCGAAATCATTGCCCGCCAGGGCCGACGATAGCGTGAACTGACCGCCGGTCAGCTGCATCCCGTCGCCGCTATCGCCTGCAAATCGAACCACCACTGCGTCGGAAAGAGGGGACTGCCGCTTGCCGGCTTCGTCCGCTACCGCTGTCGCCATTTTCTGTGTCTGCCTTTGAATCTTGCGAACCTCTGACATGGGCCTAGGCCCGCGAGCCGCAAGCCGCAATTCAGAAAAAATTGTGCGCCGCAAAGGCGAAGGCCGCGACGGGTTTCATTTTGCGATTGAATATCGGCGGGCGATGCCGAATAGCTGGGGCCGAAAAACAATCGAGGGATGACAGGATGACCGACGGCACGACCCATTACACCCGGCCCGACGTGGCCGCCTTTCTCGCTTTCCTGAACGCGCAGGAAGGTCCGAAGATGGAGGAGATGCCGCCCGAGGCGGGCCGCCAGATGATGCGCGTGATGGGGCAGATGGCCGACGTGCCGCGCGGCGAGATCGCGAAGGTCGAGGACAAGGCGATTCCCGGCCCCGCGGGCGACATCCCGATCCGCATCTACGACAACCGCCCCGACCGCGCGGCGGGGCCGGTGATGGTCTTCTATCACGGCGGCGGCTGGGTGATCGGCGACCTCGAAACCCACGACCCCTATTGCGCCGAAGCCGCGCGCATCCTCGACATGCCGGTGGTCGCGGTCGATTACCGGCTCGCGCCCGAGCATCCCTTCCCCGCCGCGCCGATCGACTGCGAGGCGGCGACGCGCTGGGTCGCGGACAACATCCCCTGCACCGGCCTTGTTCTGTCGGGGGACAGCGCGGGCGGCAACCTGACCATCGTCACCGCGCTCGCGCTGCGCGACGCGCCCGCGTCGAAGCCGGTGGTGGCGATCCACCCGATCTATCCCGCCGTGACGACGCACAACGACTGGCAGAGCTACCGCGATTTCAGCGAGGGCCATCTGCTGACCGAAGCCGGCATGATCTGGTTCGGCGACCAATATGCCGCCGACCCCGTCGACCGCCGTGCCTCACCGATCGATTTTCCCGCCGAGGGCCTGCCGCCGACGCTGCTGATCACCGCGGGGCTCGACCCGCTCCGCGACCAGGGCCGTGCCTATGCCGCGAAGCTGATCGAAGCCGGCGTACCGACGACCTATCGCGAGGCGAAAGGCAATATCCACGGCTATATCTGCCTCGCGCAGGGCATCCCGAGCGCAAAGGACGATATCCGCAGCGCCTTGACGGTGCTGAAGGCGATCGTCACCGAAGCGACCGCATGAGCGACGACTCTCTCCCCTATCGCCCCTGCGCCGGCGTGATGCTGGCGAACCGCGACGGCCGCGTCTTCGTCGGCCAGCGACTCGATTCGTCCGCCGACGCATGGCAGATGCCGCAGGGCGGGATCGATCCGGGCGAGGAAGCCGAGGACGCCGCGATCCGCGAACTCGGCGAGGAAACCGGCATCCACGGCGGCCTTGTCGAGATTATCGCGCGCAGCCGGACCGAGCATTTCTATGACCTGCCCGATCATCTGATGGGCAAGATGTGGGGCGGCCGATATCGCGGCCAGCGCCAGCACTGGTTCCTGATGCGCTTCATGGGCAACGATGGCGACGTCGATATCGCGACCCCGCACCCCGAATTCCGTTCGTGGCGCTGGGTCGAACTCGACGATCTCGAAAAGCTGATCGTGCCGTTCAAGCGCCAGCTTTACCGCGCCGTCGTCGAGGAATTTCGTTCGCTCGTCTGATCGCGCAGCGCGAGCGCGGTGCGAAAGACATCTGCGAACATCTCCGGCGTCAGCCGCCCGGTGTTCGTATTGTAGCGCGAGCAATGATAGCTGTCGACGAGATGCCGCCCGCTCGGCAGCGCATGAACCGCGCCGTGCGCGAAGGGGCAAGCGGCGAGCCGGACGCCTTCCGCCCTCAACGCGGCATCATGCGCGATCCGCCCGAGCGCGATGACCACCTTCACTTTCGGCAATGCCGCCATCTGCCCCTCGAAGAACGGGCGGCAATGGGCGATTTCGCTAGGGATCGGCTTGTTCTGCGGCGGCAGGCATTTGACGCTGTTGACGATGATCGCGCCGTCGAGAGTCAGCCCGTCGTCGATCCGGGCGTCATAATGCCCCCTGCTGAGCCCGAACTCGGCGAGCGTCGCGAACAACAGATCGCCCGCATAGTCGCCGGTGAAGGGCCGCCCGGTGCGGTTCGCGCCATGCTTGCCCGGCGCGAGTCCCGCAAAGGCCAGCCACGCATCGGGATCGCCGAAAGAGGGAACGGGCGCGTTCCACCAGTCGGGATATTCGGCCTGACATTCGCGGCGCAGCGCCACGAGCCGCGGACAGCGCGGGCAATCGCGCGGCGGCTCGGTGCCGGGCAAGGGGCTGTCAATCTCCACGCGGCTGCGATAGGCGCGGGGGGATGACCAGCGCAACGCCCTTCCCGGCCCCCCTGCCGCTTTATGCCATCGGACTCGGCTCCAATCGCCGGCACGCGCGCCACGGCGATCCGCGACGGGTGCTGCTGGCGGCGCTGGCGGCGATCGAGGCCGACGACGTCGAGCCGGTCGATGTCAGCCCGATCATCACCAGCGAGCCGATCGGCCCTTCGCGCCGCCGCTATGCCAATGCGGTCGCGCTCGTCGCCTCGCCGCTCAGCCCGCCCGACATGCTCGCACGCCTGCAACGGATCGAGGCCGAGTTCGGCCGCCGCACCGGCCAGCGCTGGAGCGCGCGGACGCTCGATCTCGATATATTATTATGGTCGGGCGGCGCGTGGAGCGACGGCGAACTCCACATCCCGCATCCGGCGATGACCGACCGCGCCTTCGTGCTCGGCCCGCTCCGCGCCATCGCGCCCGGCTGGCGCCATCCGCTGAGCGGGCACACGATCCGTCAACTCGCCGCGCGCCTTATCCGTCCCAAGCCGGTCGCCCGCAAGGCAGTTGACCGGCGCGCCGCAGCGCACTAGGGCGACCGCTCCTTTTCTGGCGTCGGCCACCGGCGCCACGATGGGCCCTTAGCTCAGTCGGTAGAGCAACTGACTTTTAATCAGTAGGTCGCTGGTTCGAACCCAGCAGGGCTCACCACCATATGTGCACTCCCTGAATTTACACAATTTTTTAAAGATTTAGGGTTCGATATTTCTATTACATAGCACAAGCTCAAGTTTCAGGCTCTTTTGTGCGCTTGAAATGGAGCGATTTTTTGTTCGAACCCTGCACAGTCGTTTAGGTTTTCGCTGCCTTGGTCTCCCAAGTCGATCTTGATCGCGTCTACGCGAATCATACTGGACCGATGCGCGCTGGCCCTTTTCAAGAATGACAGCCAAATACCTGAAGATATGAATTGGACGGCCATTGGCCATGTGTGGACTGGCAGCTCTCAGCAGAGGCGCGTCCAAAGCAGGCGCTGAGTCATAAGAACCCGGCCAACGTTTCCGGCCGCTGCTTATCCGTCCGCTTTGTCCAAAACATCGAACCCTACCGCGAGCGCGCCCAAGGGACCAGCCATCGTCCCCAGTCCAGGCGGGCCAAGGCGGTCGTCGAGCTGCGCGGCATAAGGGGCGAGCGACCCATAGGCGGCGATACTCGCGGCGAGTGCGGCGCGCAGCCTGGGAAACAGCCGTTCGCGCGAAGCCATCACGCCGCCACCGATCGCGATCCGCTCGGGCGCTGCCGTGACGACCAGATTATGCAGCAACCCCGCAAGGTCATGAACAAACAGATCCCATTCGACGCCTTCATCGGGAAGCTCGTGCGCCGGTCGGCCGAACCGCCTGGCGAGCGCCGGCCCGGATATCAAACCCTCGATGCAATCGCCGTGGAACGGGCACGCGCCGGCGAAATCGTCGCCGGGCGCCCGGTGCACGCGCATATGCCCCGCCTCGCCATGCGCCACGCCCTGCACCGGCCGGTTGCCCGAGATCAGCCCGACGCCAACGCCGGTGCCTACCGTGATATAGCAATGGCTCGATAATCCCCGCGCAGCGCCCCAGCGCTGTTCGGCAAGCGCAGCGCCGACCACATCGGTCTGGATGGCCAGCGGCACACCGTAGCGCGCTGCGAACCGGCGCGTGAGATCGGTCCCGCTCCAACCGGGCTTGGGGGTGGCGCTGATGGAGCCATAATCCGGGCTGCGCGGGTCGAGATCGAGCGGACCGAAGGCGGCGATGCCGAGCGCATCGAAGCACCAGCCGTCGAGTATCTTCTCCAGCGCCGCCAACGTCGTCGCGGGATCGGTGGTCGGCACTGTTTCGCGGGCCCGAACATCGTCGGGCCCGGTCCCCAGAATGGCGACGCATTTCGTGCCGCCCAGTTCGAGACCGGCAATCAATGGAGAATATGTCATGGGAACTTCCGAGCCAGTGGTGACGAAAAATCCGATCCGTCCTGAACGGCGATCAGGCCCTGACCGCTTGCGGCCTGCCGGGCTCCACGACGTAGCGCGCCAGCGTGCCGATGCGGCCGCCCGGGGTGAACAGCTGGTCGACGACGCGCAGATCGGTGTGCCATATTTCGGGTTTGACGTCGAACAACAGATAGCCGCGCTGATCATGGATCATCGAGATATGCGGGTTGGTCGCCGCGCGCGGATCGGGGCCGATGGGAAGCCCGTTGGTGCTGATCGAGCTGACCGACGTTCCGTGGAACTCGGGCGCGACAGGCGGGCTTTCTAGGTCCCCGCGACGCGACGGCAGATTGCCGATGAAGAACATGTGGCTGTCGCCCCCGGCGATCACGACATTCTTGCCGCGTTTCTGGATCATCCTGACCAGCCGCTCGCGTGCGTCGGGATAGCCCGTCCAATTGTCGTAGCCGTTCGATGGAATTTTCTGCGCCGACCGGTCGAACGGCATGACGAGGCCGCCCAGTCCCAGCAGATTCCAGGCGAAATCGGACGTCAGGCCTTTGCCGAGCCAGCGTTCCTGCACATCGCCCAGCATCGTGTCAGGCTTGTCCCGCACATCGACGCAGTTGCCGTCACCCGGCTTTTCGCAAAGACGAATGCTGCGGTAGCTGCGCTTGTCGAGGACGTGAAGGCGCAGGAGCCGACCGAAATCGAGCCGGTGATATATCTGCGGCGATCCGCCATAGGGGAACCGGCTCCTGCGGACGGGCATATGCTCGTACCACGCCTGCATCGCGGCGCCGCGGCGGAGCAGAAAGACTTCGCTGGGCGTACTGCCGTCATCGAGATCGCCCGCCCAATTATTCTCCACTTCATGATCGTCGAATGTCGACACGAACGCCGTGGCGGCGTGGGCGGCCCGAAGATCGGGATCGACCTTGTAGAGCGCATAACGCTGCCGATAATCATCGAGACTATAGAGCTTATCGCTGTTGTGGTGGCGCACGAGGGGCGCTTTGGCGGCCGCCGCCGGGCCGGCGGTCTTTCCTTCGTAGATATAGTCGCCGTAATGATAGACGAGATCGAGGTCGGGCTCCTCGCTGATATGGCGCCATGCCGTGAAGAGCCCGCGTTCGTAATGCTGGCATCCGGCGACCGCGATCCGCAACCGGTCCAGCACCGCCCCGGCGGCGGGCGCGGTGCGGACGGTGCCGATGTCGCTGGGGATTCCGTCAGCGACGAAACGATACCAATAGCGGCGATGGCTGCCGAGGCCCTCGACCTCGACATGAACCGAATGCGCCAGTTCGGGCCGCGCCAGCGCGGTGCCGGTTCGCACGATCCTGTGGAATGTTTCGTCCTCGGCGACGTCCCAGCCGACCGGCACGGCCTCGGCCGGCATGCCGCCATGGGGTTCGAGCGGTTTCGGCGCGAGGCGGGTCCAGATGACAAAGCCATCGGGCGCCGGATCACCCGAGGCGACGCCGAGCGTAAACGGGTCGTCGAGAAATTTTGGCGCGGCGAACGCAGGCGTCCGCGCCAGCGCGGCAAACAGCACGGCGTGTCCACCGGCACGAAGAAGGGTGCGGCGGCTGGGCGGATATTCCATCATAAGGTAAGGCTCGCTCTGCTCATGCTGGCGGATGTGTTCGGCGGCGTCTGGCTCTCGTCGATTTCTGCGAGCGCAGGTCGCATCGGTCAGCCTTCTGCATAGCGCGCCATCGCCGCGCCTGCCCCTTCGTTCCAGACGAGACGCAGCGCCTGCCCGAACGCGGCGACGAACGCGGGATCGTCCGAAAGATCGCCGTAGATCGCGCGCATTCCGATCCATCTGGCGGGATCCTGCTTTGCCGCGCGCGCTGCCGCCGTCAACATGTCCCAATGGGGGTCGTTCGGAAGGGTCGTGCGGCCTCGGGAGTCGGTGCCCTCGCAATAGCGGCACCACAAGGCGCTGGCGAGGATCAGCCCCGTCGGCATGACACCTCTGGCGATATTGTCCCTGATCGACGGGATGATGAACTTCGGCTGGCGGTTCGATCCGTCGAAGCACAGGCGGCGCGCGGTGTCGGCGATCTCGGGGTTCGAGAAACGCTGCAGAACGAGCTCCTTATAGTCGTGCAGATCGTGACCCGGAATCGGGGGGACGATCGGCACGATCTCGTCGGTTTCGATTTTGTCGAGGAAGGCCGCGATCCTGCCATCGGCCATCGCTTCGTGGACATGCCCGATCCCCAGAAGCTCCGCCGGATAGCCGATGGCGGCATGGCCGCCATTGAGGATGCGGATCTTCATCGTCTCGAAGTCGTGCACGCGCGGCGTGAAAATGGCGCCGACCTTTTCGAGGGCGGGACGACCGGCGGGGAAGCGGTCTTCGATCACCCATTGCCGGAACGGCTCGCAGGTCACCGGCACCGGATCGTCGCCAAGGCCGAACGCCGCCGCGATCGCGCGCTCGCGGGGGCCGGTCGCCGGCGCGATGCGATCGACCATGGCGTTGGGAAAGGCGACGTGGGTGTCGATCCAGTCGGCAAGGCCGGGGTCGGACAGGCGGGCCAGCCCCACCACCGCGGCGCGCGCGACATCGCCGTTGCCGGGCAGATTGTCGCACGACAGCACCGTAAAGGGCATGATGCCGGCGTCGCGGCGGGCCCTAAGTGCCGCGACGATCGCCCCGAAGGCGGTCGCCGGGCGATCGGGCGCCGCGCCGTCGGCGGCGATCTCGGGTGCCGCCGGATCGAAGCGCCCGGTCGCGGGATCGATGAAATAGCCGCCTTCGGTGACGGTGAGCGAGACGATGCGGATCTCCGGCCGGCGCATCGCCTCGATCAGCGGACCGTTCGCGGGATCGACCTCCACGAAGCCGATCATGGCGCCGACACGGCGCGCGCGCTTGCCCCGGGGGTCGAGTTCGATGACCGTCGATAGCCAGTCCTGCACCTCGAGCGCTTCGCGCATCCGGGCATCGGCCGGACGCACACCCGCGCCGAGGATCGCCCAGTCATGCCCCTCACCCAGCGCGAACAGATCGTCGAGGTAGGTCGCCATATGGGCCCGGTGGAAATTGCCCAGGCCGATATGGAGAATTCCTGGCGTCAGCCGCGCGCGGTCATATCGGGGACGGGCGACGCTCATCTCACATTCTTTCGGAAAGCCGGGCCATGATCACCGGGCAGCACTGACCGCGGGATAGACGGTCAGTTCGATCGGAGCCGCGGGGGCGACGACATTGTCGAAATCGATCACCGCGCCCTGCGCGATCAGCGTTTCGCGCAGATGCTCGAAATTCATCGCCGACATGCTGTAGCCGTGCTGGACGCTCAACGCCGCCGCCGTTCCCGCACCCTGCCCCATCGCCATGCAGGTCGCCATCACGCGAACCGAGCCGAAGCCGGGACCGTCCGCGCTCAGACAGCGGCCCGCCGTAACGAGATTGACGCTGCCGCGCGGCACCAGGCAGCGGAAGGGAACATTATATTCCTGCCGCGGGATGACGAGGCCGTCCTGGTCGTTGCTGTCGCTCGAGTGGATGTCGATGACGTGCGCGCCCTTCGCGATCGTATCGGGAAAAGCCTTCGGAAACAGAATGTCGTCGCGTTGCAGCTCATAGAGGCCGACGATGTGATAGGATTCGCGCACCCCCGTCTGGATGCCCGATTTCGCCAGCCAGCAGTCGCGAAATTCCGGAAACTCGCGGCGCAGGATCTCGATGATGAGCTGCAGATTCTCGCGCAGGCTGCATTCGGTCCTGGTGAACCATTCGGGGTCGCTGGCGTCGGTCGCCTCGCGGAGCACGTTGATGCTGACCATGCCGTCGTGGAAGAATTTGTTGATCCACGGGCCGCCGAAAATCGGAATCTCGCCCTGTTCATTGAGTTCGAGCAGCCGGCCGCGGATCATTTCGGACACCGGCAGCATCCCGTCGACGGCGTCGCGGAACAGATAATCGAGCGCGTCCGTATCGACGCCGCCGAGTTGGAACCACAACGTCGCCGGCTGCAGGACGTCGCCCTTGGTGGTCGGGAAGCCCGCCGCGCGCACGAGATCGGCGTCGCCGGTGCAATCGACGAACACCTCCGCCTCATAGGCGACGCGGCCCGCCTTGTTCTGCACGATGACATGGGTAACGCGGTCGCCCTCGACGACGCAGTCCGAAAACCAGCTATGATAGAGCAAAGTCACCCCGCTTTCGAGCAGAAGACGCTGCGCTGCGAGTTTCAGTATCTCGTCGTTGACGGGGAAATTCCCGCTCTCGAGCGCGACGTTTGCGCCGCCGAGCTCGGCGGCTTTCTGGAGGAGCTCAAACGGAATTCCGCCGATATGCTGCTTACCGAAATGACGAAATTCGCTAATCGGCGTCACCAGCGCGCTCGTCGACATCCCGCCGACGAATCCGTAGCGTTCGATGAGCAGCGTCTTCGCGCCGTTGCGGGCGGCCGCCACGGCAGCGATCAGGCCGGCGGGCCCGCCCCCACAGACGACGACGTCATAGCTGCCACCGACAGGCACCTCGCTGCGCGGCACGCTGATCGACGCATTTTGTTTGAATATCGCGGACATACTTCTTCTACTGGCCAGTTCGGGTGGTTGAATGGGAGAGGCGTTCGGCTGCCTTGGAGCCGTGGCCTGAATCACTCGCTGCAAAGATGTTAGATATCGATAATGTATCTCTGCCACATGCTCATCATCCAGTCAATGATGACTTTATCATCATGATATATTAGGATATTATCTAAATCTTGCTAATTGTTAGCATATCACAGAAATTGCTGAAAATGGAATTATAAGATAACGATAATGTTGTTTTGCGTGCCGCGATGGGCGCTAGACTTATCATTCAAGGAGGTGCGTGCATGGCGGAAGTAAGCAGGGGGCGGCGTCAGCCCACGCTCCAGGATCTCGCGAAGGTCGTGGGGCTGACGGCGAATACGATATCGCGCGCGTTGAACGACCGGCCGGGGGTCAGCGCGACCACCCGCGCATTGATCAAGGCGGAGGCCGAACGCCTCGGCTATGTTCCCAATATCCATGCCCGTTCGCTCGTCCTCGGCGCACGCAAGACGATCGGCGTAATCGTCAGCAATATTTCGAACCCCTTTTTCTCGGATCTGGTCAGCGAGGTCGAGCTTCAGGCGCAACATGCCGGCTACACCGTCCTGCTGCTCCTTTCGTACGAATCGGCGGAACGCGAGCGCGATGCCATTGACCGGGCGCTGCGATCCGGACTGGACGGCCTCATCGCGGCGCCGGTGCAGGAACGCTCCACCGCATGGACACCGGTGATCAAGGCGGGCATTCCGCTGGTCCTCGTCAGCCGCGAACTTCCGGAACTGGGAGTCGATTTCTACTCCACCGACAATGACGCGGGCATCCAGCTCACAACCGACGCCGTTCTGGCCAGGGGCGCGAAGGACGTCGTGCTGCTCGATGAAGACATGCCCTTTTCGACCATCCGGCTTCGGACCGAGGGATTCCGGCACTCGCTCGAGCGGCACGGGCTGACGTTCGATCCTCGATACAATCTCGCGCTCATTCCCCCTGCCCGTTCGTTTCGCGTTTCCCAATCGTGGCATGCCGACGATGCCTATCGCGTCGCCGCCGACTTGCTCGATCGTGGCCGGCGCCCCGATGCCTTCGTCGTAGGGGACGATTATTACGCCCTTGGCCTCTACCGTGCGCTGCGCGAGCGCAATATCCGCATTCCCGATGATGTGATGGTGATGGGATGGGGAAACCTTCCGTTCACGCGGTTCATGGAGCCACCGCTTTCCACCTTGCTCCTGCCTTTCGAGGAGGTTGCGCGGCGCGCCACGCGGCGCCTTCTCGACCATATTCAGGGCATGGCCGACGATCGGATCGTGACCGAGCGCATCGTTCCGGAACTCGCGATCCGGGCATCGACGACGCGCTGATCACGCACCGGTCGCGGCCGCACGCCTTGCCCTGCTCCGCCCGATCACCATGAACAGGATCACCGCGGAGACCGGATGCAGGATCGCCAGTCCCGCGAACAGCGCGATATAGTCGAACTGGGCGAGAAGCGATCCGGCCAGAAGGTTGAGAACGAGCGACGTGCTGGCGCCGACCGCGCCGAGTATCCCCACCGCGGACGCGTTGATCTTGACCGGAAACAGGCCCGCCAGGAGGACGTTATATCCGACGAACCAGGCCTGGCAGACGGCGACGACGACGGTGATGATGGCCACCGCGACGAACGCGCTCGACGCCATGGTAATGAGCGCGCCCAAGGGCATCAGCGCGGCGCTGAGGGCGAAGACGCGAAGCTGAACGCGGATGGGATCATGTCCGCGCTCCGTATAGCGGTCGACCAGGCGGCCGAGCGCGATGCAGACCAGCACCGCGACGATATAGGGGATGCCGCCGACGAAGCCCAGTTCGGCGAGCGACAGCCCGGCGCGCTCCTGGAGATAGCCGGCGCTCCAGAACAGATAGAAATACCAAACCGGGTCGCTGATCATGCGCGCCGCGACGATCGCCAGGAATCTCTTGTCCCTGAGCAGCGCCTTGACCGACGGAGCCTCTTCATCGACGGCTTCGGGCAATGGCGACGGAGCGTTCGGCACCGGCTGCGCGGAAGAGCCGTGCCTGGTGTCGGTGAACCACCACATGACCGCGACGACGATCCCGATCACCCCCGGTATCACGAACGCCGCGCGCCAGTTGAGGCCCGTTGCCAGCAAGGCGATCAACGGCGGGGCGAGGATGGCGCCGATATTTCCGGCCGGCGTCGCAATGCTGATCGCGAGGGCGCGGCGTTCGACAGGAACCCAGTTGAGGATGGCGCGCTGAACGACCGGAAAGGCCCCCGGTTCCGCGGCGCCCATCAACACCCGGGACGCGGCAAGATGCCCGAAGCTGTGAGACAGGCCCGAGGCGATGTTCGCAACCGACCAGCCGATCGCGAACACGGTCATGCACACCCGCGTACCGACCCGGTCGATCAGCCGCCCGCTCACCACATACATGACGATGTAGGGCAGCATGAACGCGAAGGTCAGCAGCGAATAGGCTTCGTCGTCGAAGGCAAGCTGCGCCTTCATGACCGGCTTGAGGATGGCCAGCGTCTGCCGATCGAAATAGTTGAGGACCAGCAGCGCCATCGCAAGGCCGATGATAAACCATGCCTTTCGGGGCATTTTCTTTGCCGATGCCGGGCCGGCGGTCACGGTCGGAGCTTGGGTCAACGGATGGGTCCAATCGATTGAAGGTGACGGGCCGGAGCGCCGGCCTTGGGTGCGGCGCATGGTGCGATCTCATCGTTCAGATCGAGCATTCTGGCAATGAAGTCGGTCGCGATTCGGGCGATGCCAGACAGGATCGAGGGCCTTGCGCTGCCGGGGCGGGGCGTGTCGCGCGTCCGCCCGGCCCTGGGGTGCGCCCCGCGCTGCCCGGACGATCGGCGCACCGAAGCCGCCGCACGGAAACCCATGCTCCGCGATTCGGCGGCAGCCACGACGCCCACGCATCGCTCTCGGAGCGGCCGGCGCGCGCCGCCGCGAGGTCGAACCGCGGCTGGCGCGCCGGCGGGCGGCGTCAGCGGGGTAGCATGCGTGTCACGAGCCAACCGCCCTTACCTCCTCTATCGAACATTATCGTTATCGTAATTTGACATATCCGATCTGTCCATAGGGTTGCTTCCACCCGGATGAATGGCACAAATATGTCATAAATCCGTGCGATAGCAAGATCGTTGACTATTGGAGCATGATCTGGCAATTCTACATTAACGATATTGTAGATTCGAGGCCGCCACGCAAAAGGGGGTTCGGACCGCGTGCCCCGGCCAGCCTGCGGCTTGCGTCACGGGAAATTCAGATTATCCAATAAATACAATATTTTAGTGGAGGACGTAATGAGGTCTAAGACAAGCCTGTTTCTCGCGACGTCGACGGTTTCGATGTTGATGGCATTCGCCGCCCCCGCATTCGCCCAGCAGACGCCATCGTCCGACGCCGGACTTTCCGGCGATGGAGACGCAGCGCAAGCGAGTGGAGAGGCGATCGTCGTCACCGGATCGCGCATCGCCCGGCCCGAGCTCGAGTCTCCGATGCCGGTCAGTGTCACCAACATGGAGCGGGCGCTCGACCTTGGCCGGACCAGCGCCATCGAAGCGCTGGAGCTCGACCCGGCGCTGGGCACCAACCAGAATCTCAGCAGCGACGTCAGGGGCTGGGACGCGGGAATCGCGGCCGTCAACCTGCGCGATCTCGGCACCAATCGCAGCCTGACGCTGATCGACGGGCAGCGTCGCGTGTCTGGCTCTGCGCGATCGTCCGCGGTCGATATCGGCATGATCCCGGTGAGCATGATCGATCGGATCGAGGTCGTGACCGGCGGCGCCGCGGCGATCTATGGCGCGGACGCGGTGACGGGTGCCGTCAACATCATCACCAAGCGTAACATCGAGGGTCTGCACATTTCGGGGCTCGCCGGCATTTCGGAGCGGGGCGATGCCGCGAAATATCTGGTTTCGCTGGCTACCGGCGGCAAATTTGCCGACGGCCGGGGCTCCTTCTCGATCGGCGGCACCTATTCGCAATCCAATCCGCTGATCTATACCGACCGTTTCGACTGGCGGGACTGGCCGACCTATCGGGCAAACCCGGACAATACCGGCATCGATGACGGCATCCCCGATCGGGTGCTCGCGCCGAACACCCGGCAGCTCTATTTCGATTATGTGCCGACCTATTGGCTGAACGGTCAACGCTATATGGTCGAAAACGGCAATGTGCGCGAATCCAACTGCGACATCGAATACAGCCCCGGACAATATGCCGTATGCGATGGCGGCGACGGCAGGAACCTGAGCGACCGCGATCAATTCCGGGGCGGGCTGAAGTCCTTGGCGCTGATGGGGCGGGTCGACTACAGCATCACCGACGCCATCGAATTCAGCACGCACTTTTCCTATGCGCGCCAGAAGTACGACGGGACGTATAATTATTGGCGCGACGACAGCCGGACGACCTATTTCTCCGGCCCGGTGCCCGGCGGACGCGGCGCCAGCGCGAAGTTGGACAACCCCTATCTGCCTGACTCCGTCCGGCAGGTGATGCTCGATAACAACCTGACCTCGCTGTATATCGACCGGACCTATGGCAACTTCCCCGAGCGGGAAGAGGATCATGACCGGGAAAGCTACACCATCGGCTCCTCGCTCAGCGGCAAGCTGGGGTCGAGCTTCAAATGGGAGGCCTTCTGGCAATACGGCCGTGTTACCGACGATGTCACCGAAGCGAATGTTCCCTGGAAATCGCACTGGATCGCCGCGCGCGACGCCATCGCCGATCCGGTGACCGGCGCCCCCATCTGCCGCGATGCGGCGGCGCGTGCGCAGGGCTGTGTGCCATTCGACATCTTCAGCACCGAGCCGGCGACCGAGGCGCAGATCAAGTGGGCGATGGCCGACCGGCACGAACGGCGGGTCAACACGCAGCAGATCTATGGCGCGAACGTCAACGGCCCCCTGTTTGCGCTTCCCTATGGCGATGTGTCGGTTGCCGTGGGTGTCGAGCATCGCAAGGAGACGCTGAAGACCACGGACGATCCGCTCGCGCTCGCGGGCGAGCTGGTTTACGGGGCCGGTCCGTCCGAACACCCCGAACTCGACAAATCGTTCAATGTGAGCGAGGCCTATGGCGAGGTGGTCATTCCGCTCCTCCGCGACCTGCCGTTCGCGCGGCGGCTCGAGGTCGAGGGCGCCTATCGCTATTCGGACTACAGCACCGTCGGCAGCACACATGCCTGGAAAGCGGGGGCCATGTGGTCGCCGGTGGACGGCCTCAGCTTCCGCGGCGTCGTGTCACGAAGCGTCCGCACGCCGAATTTCGGCGAGCTTTACGAAGCAAAGGTCGAGACGCTCACCGGCGCCTATACCGACGCCTGCTCGCTGGCGCTATATTACGCCTCCCAGACGCGGGCGGCGAACTGTAAGGCTCTGGGGATCGACACCCCCTTCGAGACCCCCAGGATCGGCCCCGTCGTCGTCACCGGCGGCAACCCCGACCTCAAGCCTGAAACCTCGAACAGCCTGACGCTGGGCGCCATTCTGCAACCGCGGTTCCTGCCGGGCCTCGATATCACCGTCGATTATTGGGATATCGACATCAAGAATGTCATCACCCAATTCTCCTACGCGACCCTTATCCGGCTCTGCGTCGACGCGCCGACGGTCGACAACCCCTATTGCGCTCGCGTGACCCGCGATCCGGTCACCCATTATGCGACGCGGGTTGAATCGAACCAGTTGAACGCCGCCCGACTCTATGCGCGCGGTGTCGATATCGGGGTGGGCTATCGCCGGCCTGTGGGCGAGGGCACGCTCAGCCTGTCGTTCAAGGGGACCTACCTGCTCGACAAGGTGACCGAAACGACACCGGGAATCCCCGAAGGGGACGTCGTTTCCGATGGCGCCTGGGAGAATCCGAGGTTCCGCGGCAACCTGCTGACGTCGTACAAGATCGACGCCCTCAACATCGCGCTCAACACGCGTTTCATCAGCGCCGCGACGTATGAATTGAACACCGATTCGGATGAAGCCTATCCGCGGCAGCATATTCCGGCGAAGGTCTATAACGACCTGTCCGTGCAATATGATATCGGGGATAAATATCAGTTCGGCTTTGGCGTGAACAATATCTTCAACATCATGCCGACCCATATGCCGACGATTTACCGCGATGACCGAATATATGGGGTCGTCGGCCGGTATTTCTTCACCACGGTCAAGTTGAATTTCTGAT
Source organism: Sphingopyxis sp. (assembly GCF_025869345.1). Classification (GTDB taxonomy): domain Bacteria; phylum Pseudomonadota; class Alphaproteobacteria; order Sphingomonadales; family Sphingomonadaceae; genus Sphingopyxis. The sequence continues at coordinate 22,798 of NZ_JAOZVW010000004.1, read as the reverse complement.
CGACAAGCTGGAATGACAAGCGAGGATGACCCTCGCTTGTCATTTGGAACGAGGAGAGTCGGGGCATGATCCGATCCGCTATCGCCGCTGCGGGAATACTGGCGCTCGCTGTCCCCACCGCCTCGCAGGCCGCACCGCGTGGCGCCAAGACCGAAGTCGTGCGCGGGGTGGAAGCGCGGGCCAAGCTGTCGCAAGTCATCAACGATCAACTGTTCAGCTATGCCGAGGTCGGTTTCCAGGAACATGAGACCGAACGCTATCTGACCGCCCTGCTCGAAAAGCAGGGATTTGCTATCGAGCGCAATGTCGCGGGACTGCCGACGGGCTGGGTCGCGCGGTGGGTGAACGGCACCGGCGGCCCGGTGATCGCGCTGGGCAGCGACATCGACGGCATCCCGAAGGCAAGCCAGACCCCCGGCATCCCTTGGCGCCAACCGATGGTCGACGGCGCACCGGGCCATGGCGAGGGGCATAATAGCGGCCAGGCGATGAACATCGTCGCGGCGCTGGCGGTGAAGGACTGGATGGTCCGCACGAATACTGCGGGCACGCTGGTGATCTGGCCGGGCGTCGCCGAGGAATTGCTGGGCGGCAAGGCCCGCTTCGTCCGGGCCGGCGTGTTCAAGGATGTCGACGCGGCGATCTTCAGTCACGTCAGCAGCCAACTCGCGACCGCCTGGGGTCAGCCGAGTGGCACCGGAATGATCAGCGTCGAATATACGTTCGAGGGCGAAAGCGCTCATGCGGCGGCTGCCCCGTGGCGGGGGCGCTCGGCGCTCGACGGGGTGATCGCCATGGCGGATGGATGGGAGATGCGACGCGAGCATCTGCGGCCCGAACAGCGATCGCACTATGTCATCAGCGAAGGCGGCGACCAGCCCAATGTGGTGCCGTCCGAAGCCAAAATCTGGTTCTATTTGCGCGAGATGAATTTCGACGCCATCGAAAAGATGCTGGCGACCGCCGACGCCGTTGCCGACGGCGCCGCCAGGATGACGAGCACCACCGTCAGCCGGAAAATCCTGGGCGTGGCGGCCACCCAGCACTTCAACCGGCCGATGGCGGAAGCGGCACAGGCCAATGTCGTCGCGGTCGGCCTGCCCGAATGGGACGCCGACGATCAGGCCTTCGCGCGCGCCGTGCAGGCGAATGTCGGCGCGACGGTGACGACCGGGCTGCCGACAAAGCTGATGGCGTTCGGCCCGCCGCCCAAGGAGCCGAAATCGGCCGGATCGGACGATATCGGCGATGTGAGCTGGACGGTGCCCACGATCACCATCCGCTATCCGGCCAATATCCCGGGGCTGCCGGGGCATAATTGGGCGAACGCCATCGCGATGGCGACCCCGATCGCGCACAAGGGCGTTCAGGCGGGGGCCAAGGTGATGGCGATGACCGTCGTCGATCTGCTGACCAAGCCGAACCTGCTGGCGGACGCGAAGCGCTATTTCCGCGAGGTGCAGACCAAGGACCAGCATTATGTTTCGATGCTGGCAAAGGACGACACGCCGCCGACCTGGCTGAATGCCGAAACCATGGCGCGGTACCAGTCCGAGCTCGCAAAGCATTATTATGATCCGCAGCGTTACGGGTCATATCTGGAACAGCTCGGGGTCCAATGGCCGACGCTGTCGAGCGGGCCGGCGAAATAGTGGCTGGGTGCACGGCGGAATCCGAACCAGATAGCTGAAACGCCCTTTCCTCGCAGACGCGGCGCACCAGCCACGCCTTGGCGTCAGGATTGATCGAAGCGGATAAGCGAAGGAAAAAGCGCCGGATGTCGACGACGCCCCCATTTACCCGCCGCCGTCTGCTCACGAACGCGGCGCAAATCGCGTCGGTGGCCGCAGCGTCGATGCTGATGCCGCCCAATGTGCAAAAGCTGATGGCGCAGCCGCCCCGGCGCGCGGGCACGCTGAAGGACATCAAGCACGTCGTGCTGCTGATGCAGGAGAATCGGTCGTTCGATCATTATTTCGGCATGCTGTCCGGCGTCCGCGGCTTCGGCGACCCCGATGCCCTGATGCTTTCCACCGGCAGGACCGTCTTTCACCAGCCCGATGCCGCGAACCCCGACGGCTATCTGCTGCCGTTCCACCTCGACACCTTTTCGACCAATGCGCAGAAACTGCCCTCCACCAGTCATGAATGGACGGTGCAGCATCAGGCGTGGAACGGCGGCGGGATGGATCGGTGGCTGCCGGCGCACCGCGCGGCGGACGGGGTAAATGGTCCCTATACGATGGGTTATTTCAAGCGCGAGGATATCCCGTTCCACTATGCGCTGGCCGAAGCGTTCACGATTTGCGACGCCTATCATTCCTCGGTGATCGGGCCGACCTGGCCGAACCGATTCTATTATATGACCGGCATGCTCGATCCCGAGGGGGCGGGCGGCGGGCCGGTGATCGAGAACATCATGCCGCCCGGCGGATTTCGCTGGAAGACCTACCCCGAACGATTGCAGGACGCCGGGATCGACTGGCGCATCTATCAATATGGCGAGATGGGGAAACGCCCCAACAACATCTTCAAATATGTCGCACAGTTCCGGAACGCCGCGGCCGGTTCGCAACTGGCGCTGCGCGGGTTGCCGGACGCCGACGAGGGCCGGTTCGCCCATGACGTGCGTCACGATCGCCTGCCGACCGTCTCGTGGCTGATGCCCTCCGCCGAGGGGTGCGAGCATCCCGATTACATGCCGGCCGCCGGCGCCGATTTCATCGCTCGCCGGCTCAACGAACTCGCCGCCAACCCGGATGTCTGGGCCAAGACGGTTTTCATCCTCAACTATGACGAGAACGACGGCCTGTTCGACCACGTCGCGCCGCCCGTGCCCCCCGCCGGAACGCCGCATGAATTCGTCGGCGGCCTGCCGATCGGCGGCGGCTTTCGCGTGCCGTGCATCATCATATCGCCCTGGACCGCCGGCGGCTGGGTTTCGAGCCAGCCGTTCGACCATACGTCGATCCTGCAATTTCTGGAGCGGATCACCGGCGTCCGCGAGCCCAATATCAGCGCCTGGCGCCGCCGAACCTTCGGTGATCTCACCTCGGTTTTCCGTTTCCATCGGCCTGCGGCGAGGCCACCGGTCTTGCCGGCGACGGAGGAATCGTTGGCGCTTGCCAGAAACAACGCGGCGACGCTGCCCTTTCCCTTCATTCCGGGCGCCGACCAACAGGCCCCGGTGCAGGAGCGCGGCGAGCGCAAGCGAATCCGATAGGCGTCGAACAGGACGATGCGGCCCAGCATGAGGAAGACGAGATGAGCGAGAATTCACCGGGTTCGGACAAACCTCTTTCCCCGGAGCGCCGCCTGTTGCTTGGGGGCCTCGCCGCGGCGGTGGGCGCTGCGGCCATGGGCGATGCGGGAGCCGCCGCCGCACCGGCGGCACCCGCCGCCAGGCCGGTCACCGATGCCGCGCTGCGCGATGCCATCGACACGGTGGTGATCATCTATGCCGAGAACCGCAGCTTCAACAATCTGTTCGGTGACTTTCCCGGGGTCGAGCAGCCGCTTTCCGCGGTGCCGCCCGAACGCTATCTCCAGCGCGACCGCGACGGTGGGGTGCTGAAACAATTGCCGCCGATATGGGAAGGACTGGTGCCGCACCGGCAGGTCGTCGAGCACCGCGAATATCTGAGCGACGAGACCGTCCATGCGGCGCTCGCCAACGCGCCGTTCGCGCTCACGACGCCCGAAGGCGACCCCCTGCCGCATGGTCTGGTCACCCGCGATCTCGTCCACGCCTTTTACAACAACCAGTTGCAGATCAACGGGGGCCGCAACGACGGTTTCGTTGCGTGGGGCAACAGCGGCGCGCTCGTCATGGGCTATTATGCGGACAATGCCGCCAACCTTCGGCTGTGGCAGATCGCGCGCGAATTCACCTTGTGCGACAATTTCTTCATGGGCGCGTTCGGCGGCTCGTTTCTCAACCATCAATATCTGGTCGCGGCGCGCCCGCCTTATTATCCGAACGCCGACAAGGGCCCGGCGAAGGGACGCCTCACCCTGCTGGACGGAAACGACCCGCGCGGTATCCGTCCCAGGCAGACCGCCCAATCTCCAGCCAGCGCGATGGACGGTCCGGTGCGCTTCGTGCCCAATTCGCTGACGCCCGATTTCTACGCGGTCAACACGATGCTGCCACCCTATGCCCCGAGCTATGATCTCGATGCCGGGCGGCCGGGCTATACGGACTGGTCCAGCGCCAAGACGCTCGTGCCCCAACGCCACGCCACGATCGGCGACATGCTCTCGGCCCGCGGGGTCGACTGGGCCTGGTATGCTGGCGGCTGGGGTGCTGCACTGGCCGGGCACGGCACCGACGCCGAATTTCCCACCCGGCCCAACTTCCAGCCCCACCACCAGCCGCTCAACTATTTCGTGCAATTCGCCCCCGGCACGGCAAAACGCGACCGGCACTTGCGTGACGGCGGCCTCGGTGAAACGGCGCGAACCAACAAATTCCTCGCCGACGTCGAGGCCGGGCGCCTACCCGCGGTCAGCTATTACAAGCCGCAGGGCAACCTCAACATGCACGCCGGTTATTCGGATGTCGATGCCGGCGACCGCCATATCGCGGGTGTGATCAACGCATTGCGCAACAGCCCGCAATGGGAAAAAATGCTCGTCATCGTCACCTTCGACGAAAATGGCGGGTGGTGGGATCATGTCGCGCCGCCCAAAGGGGATCGCTGGGGTCCCGGGACGCGTATTCCGGCGATTATCGTCTCTCCCCATGCGCGCCGCGGCGCAGTCGATCACACGATCTATGACACCGGCTCCATCGCGCGTTTCCTCACGCGACGTTTCGGGCTGAAAAAGCTGCCGGGATTGATCGAGCGCGAGCGCGCGATGGTCGCCGCCGGCGGGCCGCCCCCAGGCGACCTCACCGGAGCACTCGCTTTCGACAGATGATGGCAGAGAGCGGACTGGCAGCTCTGCTTTATCGAGCCGTATAAGCTGACATAGCCTCGCTATTTTTCGCTCAGCCCGTGCAGAAATAGTGTCGACACTTCGAAGGCGACCTGGCGCGGTAGTAAATCGGTATCGACCGGGAGCCAGCGCGCAACGAAATTGAAGGTGCCTGCCGAGACGAGCGCGGTCGGTTCGGCCTCGAACAGGCGGAGGCTGCCGTCGGCGTTGCCAAGCTCCATGGTCGCGATCGAACGGTCGAGCAGGTGATTGGTCTGCTTGCTGAAACGTTCGCGCTCACTATCCGGCAGTTTGTGATAGGCAGCGGCGGTGAGCGACATTGGCCCGGCGGGGTCGAGCTGGGCCTGCACGTTAAGCGCGAGGCCTGCGCGCGCGCGGTCGACGCCGCACGGATGACGTTCGGCGCAGTCGAGCAGGCGATCGTATAGCTCAAAGGCGCGATCGAGACTCGCCGCGACCAGTTCGGCCTTGGTCGCAAAATGATGGTATATCAGCCCCTTGGTTGCCGACATCGCCGCAGCAACATCGTCCAGTGACACGCCCTCGACCCCGCGCGCGTTGAACAGCGCCGAAGCGGCGGCGACGATCTCTCCAGCGCGGTCCACTGGCGGCGGCGGGACGAGCGCGCCCCAATCCTCGATTTCGATATCTTCGATCCGGCCGGGCGCCGGGCCGGTCGCGACCCCGCGCTCGACGATGCCGGGAAGTTCGACCGACAGCCGACTGGGTTCGGCTCGCTTCGCCCAGATGTCGCCGAGCGGTGCCCATGCGATCATTCCCCAAATCGTCCGCGCCGCAATCGCCGGATCGCAGCGCCGGATCGATCCGTCAGCGATTCCGCGATCGATCAGCGCGGCGAGCAGATCGAACGCTTCGGTCTGGCGCGTGACGATCTCGCGCTTCTGATCCACGGGAAGCGTGTCGAGCTCGGCGGCGATAATGGCGTGGGACTGGTCACGCTCGCTCGCGGCTGTCAGGAAGGACAAAACGGCCGCTAGCCCGCTTGCTGCCTCCGCCGCGCGGTCGAGGTCGGCAAGCAAGGGATCGAGCAGATGAAAATAGCATTGCCGCGCGAGGTCGCTGCGGTCCGAGCAATAATTATAAAGGCTCGGCCGCGTCAGCCCGACATTCCGCGCGATCCGGATAAGATCGGCGCCTGCGACTCCGTTTCGGCGGAACTCCACCGCGGCCTCATCGAGCAGCAGAGCGCGTCGCGCAGCGCGGGCTGCGCTTTGCAACGGCCTGGTTTTCGTAGCTAATACGCCGGTTTCCATTACGCCTGCCTGCCCGTTCCAAGGCCGATTGACAAGTCGGTATGTATCGACATACTCATATGTCAGAAACATATACGATAAAGAATGTTCGGGAAAGGGAGAGATATGGGACGCCTTACGCATCCGTTCGCCGCTGCACGTCAGGTGCGGAAATCGGCGCTTCTGGCCGGCACGGCCATTTTGCTGGCCGCGACCGGTGCGCAGGCGCAGGATAATGTCGGTGGGGGTGCCAACGCAGACGATATCGTCGTCACCGCGATGAAGCGCGAGGAACGGCTGCAGGATGTCGGCGCGACGATCCAGGCGCTCTCGGCCGAAGGCATCCGCACCGCCCGCGTCGCCGAGCTCAAGGATCTGGCGACGCAGGTGCCGAACGTCGACATCAAGGAAACCGTCCCCGGCGCGCTGCCGACGGTGACGATCCGCGGCATCGGCCTCGACGATTTCAGCACCGTCTCGAGCCCCGCCGCGGGCATCTATATCGACGAAATTCCTCTCGCCTCGCCCGGGCTGATGAGCGGCAATTTCTTCGACCTCGGCCGCATCGAGATATTGAAGGGTCCGCAGGGCACGCTGTACGGCCGCAACACCACCGCCGGCGCGGTCAATATCGTTTCGGCGACGCCGGGCGATGCCTTCGCCGCGTTCGCCAAGGCGAGCTATGGCAATTTCGACAGCTTCGATGCCGAGGCGATGCTCAACATCCCGCTGTCCGGAAACGCGCAGCTGCGGGTCAGCGGCAAGACGATCCAGCAGGGCAAGGGCTATTGGACGAGTTCGCTGCTCGCCGACGGCACCGCGGGGCGCCGCGACATCGGGACGCGCGATATCTGGCTCGGCCGCATCCAGCTTGCGCTCCAGCCGACCGACAATCTCGACATCCTGCTCAAGGCCGAAGGCGAACGCTCGCGCTCGGAAATGGGCGTGCCGCAATTCAACGGCACTTATGGCATCGGAACCCCGTTCGTGCCCTGCGCCGCGGTGCTTCAGGGCCGTCTCGATAACGCCGATTGCACCGATGCCTATGGCTATCGAAACAGCCATGCCAGCCCCTATGACGGCGACTGGACCGGCGATTTTCCGTACAAGGTCGATCAGGTCAATCTGACCGGCAAGGTCCGCTACAGTGCGGGAGCGTTCGAGATCACCTCGATCACCGGCTATATCGACTTTTCGCGCCTCTATCATATCGACGTCGATGCGACCCCCCTGCAGCAGTTCGACTATGTCGAGGACGAGGATGTCCGGCAGTTCACGCAGGAACTGCGGGTCGGCTACCGCGACGATCTTGTCGATCTGGTCGCCGGTGGCTTTTATTCCTGGGACCGGGTGCTCGGTGACAACACGAACCTCTTGGATGACTGGCCCCTGCTCTTCCTCGGCGCGGCGAGCGGGTCGGGGAAGACCAACTATGACCAGGTCACGCGCTCGCAGGCGCTCTATGCCGACGCGACCTGGCACATCGCCGACAAGGTCGACCTGATCACGGGGCTCCGCTTCACGCACGAGAAACGGCGCTACGCAGGCGGCACGACCTTCATCACCCCCTCGCCGCTCGTCGGGGTGAACGACACCTTCATCGACGATAGGATCAGCGACGACAATGTCACCGGGCGCATCGGGCTCAACGTCCGGCCGCGCGACGGGCTGCTCCTCTTCGCCTCGGTTTCCCGCGGGCGGAAGAGCGGCGGCTTCTTCAGCGGTTTCACCAACAACGACAACCAGTTGCTGCCCTATCGCCCCGAGACGATCACCGCCTATGAGATCGGGGTGAAGAGCGAGTTCGGACGCGTGGTGACGCTCAACGCCTCGGGCTTCTATTATGATTACAAGGATCCGCAAACCTTCGTGCGCTTCATCGACCCGGATACCGGCCTGTCGGTGCAGAAGGTCGGCAATGTCGACAGCGCACGCGTGTTCGGCGCCGATATCGACCTGATCCTGCGCCCCGTGCAGGGACTCATGCTGTCGGGCGGGCTCGGGCTGCTCGATACGCATCTGTCGTCCTTCGCAACCGCTGCGGGAACGGTTCCGGCGGGCAACCGGCTGCCCAATGCGCCTGCGACCTCCTTTTCCGGCAAGGCGCGCTACGAGTTCGGCGTGACCGACCGGCTGCGCGCCGCTGTCCAGGGCGATGCACGCTACGCCTCGCGGGCGTTCAAGGAGGCATCGAACGACCCGCTGATCGCGTCCGGCTCCTATTGGCTTCTGAACGCGCGCGTCTCGCTCGCCGACGAGAAGAGCGGATGGGAAATCGCGCTGTGGGGCCGCAACCTGACCAAGGAGCGCTATGTCGTGCAGGGGGTCGATCTCGCGACGCTTGGCATCGTCAACCGCATCTACAATGCCCCGCGCACCTACGGCGTCGAAGTCAGCTTCCGCTACTGAGGAGAAGGATGATGACCACCGACACCCCCATCGCCGGAACCTGTCTCCCGCGTTTCGCTGCCGTCCGCGACGCTTTCGCCGCCAATTTCGCCGAGCGCGGCGACGTCGGCGCGGCGCTGTGCCTGATTATCGACGGCGAAACCGCCGTCGATCTCCACGGTGGCTGGCGTGATGCGGGCAGAGCGCATGCGTGGCGGGCCGACACGCTCGTCAATCTCTGGTCGACGACCAAGGGCGTCGCGGCGATTTGTTTCGCCATGCTCGTCGACCGTGGACTGATGTCATACGAAGACCGCGTCGCCGATCATTGGTCCGACTTCGGATTCAGCGGCAAAAGCCGCATCACGATCGGCCAATTGCTCTCGCATCAGGCCGGGTTGTGCGGCTTCACCACTCCCGCGACGATAGATGACTTGCTTGCCGGCAAAGCCGCAGCCGGTCGGCTCGCGGCACAAGCGCCGCTGTGGGAACCCGGCACAGCATCGGGCTATCATGCGATCAGCATCGGTATCCTTGCGACCGCGCTCTTCGAACGGATCGAGGGGCGGTCGCTCAAAAGCTTCGTCCGCGACGAGATTGTGGCCGGGCTGAAGCTTGACATCGCGATTGGGCTCGACCCGTGCGAGGATGGTCGCCGCGCGGAGATCGTGGCGTCCGCCGAATTGAGTTCGGCTGACATCGGCAGCCTCACGCCCCCGCAGGTAGCAGCGCTTGCGAACCCGCCGCTCGATCCGCTGCTCCCGAATGGACCTGCTTGGCGCGCCGCGGACCTGGCCTCGGCGAACGGCCATTCGAACGCCGCCGCGCTCGCGCATCTCTATGCGCAGTTCATGGGCGGACTGGTGCGGCCTGAAACGCTCGCCGCCGCGACCGCGCCGCGCACCGGCGGAGTCGACCTCGTGCTCGGCCTGCCGGCGCGCTGGGCAGCGGGGTTCCTGACTAACTCAGACGGTCTTTACGGCCCGAACGAGGCAGCGTTCGGCCATTCGGGCTGGGGAGGCTCCTTCGGATTTGCCGATCCGGTGGCGAATATCGCGATGAGTTACACAATGAACCGGATGGGAACGATGCTGCGCGACGATCCTCGAGACGTTGCCCTTATCGAGGCAGTTTATCGGTGCTTGTGAATGAGCGACGACGGGGTAACAGCGATTCCGGCAGCAACGAGACTTCGGCCCTGCACATAATCTCTGACTGAATTGACGCAGTCCAGCGCAACGACCTTGCCGGCCTTGAGGTAAATGACCGAAAAGCTTCGGCTGGATATATCGCCCCGGATCACGACTTCGTCATGCCCCGCAAACAATCCCGCCGTTTGAAGCTTGAGATCATATTGGTTATCCTGGCAACTTGGTCTTTTGAGCGGCGAACTCATCGTCAGTTAGGTATTTGGTCCCGGCGTGTGATGGTGTCATATCATCATCATCGCAACCGAAGCCGAAGCCGAGGCGGCCGATATCTCCCGTTGGGCCATTGTGGCTTGGGCAAAGGCCCTCAGCACCTGAAACGCCTGCCCATCCTTCTTATCCCATTCTCGTCTTGATTGACTGGACCGCGCCATTCCAACGCTCCCTGTATCGAAAATTGAATATATCCAGCCAGCTATCGGTTTTTTTGAGTTGGATGTGCCTTCCCTCACATCTTTCTGAGCACATATGCCTGCGTCCAGATGAGACCCTTGAGGAGAGGCATATGTCGTATCACGCGCTCGATAGCACGGAGCGTTCGCCAACCAGCTTGTCCGCCAAATTCTGCAATGAAGGGTAGATAGAAGCCGAACCGAGTGTGGCTTTCGATCGCAAAGCCTGCGTGCCGCAATTGAACCCCGAGTTGGCCTGCGGTCAGCAGATTGATATGGCCCAATTCGTCGGCCGTTCCATAAAGACGTCTGGCCACAGCCAGCACCGGCGGAAATTTCAGCAGGCGGGCCATCAACTCCACGCTCGCGAAGCGCTGTGGCGTCGTCAGAATAAGCAGGCCGCCTGGCTTTAGCGCCGAATGGAGGTTTTTCAGCATCGCCGCGGAACGTTCCGGCGGCACATGCTCAAGCACTTCGGAGCAAAGCGCCAGATCATGCTGGCCCATATCCAGATCAGCCGTTGCGTCCGCAAGTACCGGGGTCACGCCGTTGAGGTCCTGCACGCCCATCACGAACGCGGGATTGATGTCGACGGCGGTGGTGCGAGCGCCAATCGATGAGAGAAAACGCGTGAAGATGCCGCAGCCGATGCCGACCTCGATCACCGAGCCCTGCGGAGGCAAATTTAGCACGAGCGCTGTTTCGACCCACTCGCGTCGCGACAGGTGCAGTCCGCGACGTGTCGGATTGGAATCTTCATAGAGATTGGCCTGGAATGCAATGTCGGCCTGCAGGGGAGCGGCAATATGAGCCATGTTCATCGCGGTCGTTCCTTGGACATCCTATATTACAACCGTGATCATTAATGGTTAACCAAAGATGAGGAAGGGCGCAATTTCGTCGAACCGGTAGCAATTGCGATCAGGTAAAACGATTTCCGTCGTGAAATCGATGAGGCCTGCAAGCTCCTGCGCCATGATACGATTGATCCCGGTGCGCTCGCCGCTTCCAATTACCCCGTCCTCCGGCAAGTGGACTCGTCATTTGTGACCGCCTTTACCTTCGGCGCGGTACCCGCCGGTAGTGCGTTCACATGGGCAATCACGATTATCCGTGACATACATGCGGAAGCTGCCGGATGATACGCCGACGGGGATTATTCGGCAAACATGGCGGCTAATCGGGAACGGCAATCTCGATCGGAGAACCTACAAATTCTGCGTGCAGGCGGGGCTTCCCGACAGATTGCGCTCGGTCGACTATGCCCAGCAGGGCTCACCATCTTTTCCCGTCAGGGGCTGACCGGCGCATCGTCGTCGTTGCTCGAGATGACGATGATCGCGGCAACGCCCGCGAGCAGGCCGAGCAGCCCGATGAGCCAGCTCGAATTGCCTTCGAGCTCGTTCGTGCCGCTTGTCATCGATACCGCGCGCGCGCTGTCGATGGCCGGTGCAGCCGAAGCGGCGACCGGCGCAACGGCGATCGACGCGGCGGTCAGGGCAATCGCGGCTCGGGAAATCGGGTGCATCGCATGTCCTCCTGATGGGTGGCTGTCGATGCATCAACCGCCGAACGCGCCGAAAGCTCCGCGAATATGGGCCGCAAAGGCTCGGTTCGGCGTCGAATCGGCACGGCCCGGGAGGAAGCGGCGCCGTCAGGCGAAATGCAGGCGCCGGTATTTGCCGCGAAAATAGAGAAGCGGATCGCGGTGCGGCTCGAACTGCGCGCGCACGACGCGGCCCACGAGAATGAAATGATCGCCGGCCTCATGCAGCGCCTCGCTCTCGCACTCAAAGGAGACGAGCGAACTTTCGAGCAGCGGAACGCCGGTCTGTCCGGGCGCCCAGGGCAGGTTCGCGAACTTATCCTCGCCCTTCGTCGCGAATCGGTTCGATGCGGGCTGCTGCCCGATCTGCAGCACGTTGACCCCGAAATGTACCACGTCGCGCAGCACCGGTGCGGTTCCCGCGGTGTTGGCGATGCAGACGAGCAACAGCGGCGGATCGAGCGAGACCGAAGTGAAGCTGTTGGCGGTGAGGCCGACCGGCATGGCGGCGGCGTCGATCGCGGTGACGATCGTCACCCCCGTCGCGAAACATCCCATCGCGTCGCGCAGCGTGCGCGGATCGGACCCGGCCTTGAATTCGGTCGCCTTGCGCGGTTGCCTTCGTTCGAGAAATTCGAGGAGCTGGCCGAGCAGCGCTTCGCTGCGATCGGCCGCGAACGCCATGTCGGTTTCTTCGATATCGGCGTTTTCGCCTATCGGGAGCGCGACGCGGAACGCGTCGCTCGCCGGCGTGCATTCGGCGGGGGAAAAGCCGCCGCGCACGACAAGCGTCGGCAATGCGAGACCCGGCGCCGCGATCATCGCCTCGTCAGTCGCCGGCATATCGACCAGCACCAGCCCGGCGGCGAGATGCGCGCCATCGGGGGCGAGCGCCTGCGCCGCGATCCAGCCGCCGCGCCGCGCGGCAACGACGACCGGGCGCGACCCCATCTGGGCAAGCACGGCGCGCAGATCCTCGACATGCGCGACCTGTTCGTCAGGGCTCCAGTCGGGACCGGACACCGGGCGCGGCTCCAGATTGACGACGCGCCGCCCCGAAAGGACCAGCGCTTCGGCGACCGCGCGCCAGGCTTCGCGGCCCTGCCCGACGTCGGGCAGCAGCAGGATGACCGGGTCGTGTTCGCCGCCAATCAGGTCAGCCGAGAGGCGAACGCCGCCAAAGCCCTTATATTCGACGATAGACAAGCCTGCTCCCCGGCTGGTTGTGGAGCCGCCTGCATAGCGGCACCCGCAACCCCGCCGCAAGGCGCCGCGTCAGTCGTTCAGGCCCGGAAGCCAGCGAGCCGCTGGTCGATGATCGCCTCGGCGTCGGCTATGATGCGGTCGATCAGCTGCTGACAGGTCGGAATATCGTGGATCAGCCCCTGAACCATGCCTGCCCAGAAGACGCCCTTGGTCAGATCGCCGGTCTTGAGCAGTTCGCGGCCCGCGGCGCCCGACACCAGCTCCTGCACGTCGCTGAACTGCGCGTCGGGGTTGGCAAGGCGGCGCGCGACCTCTTCGCTGACCGGGCTGCGGCCGACGCGCGCGGTGTTCTTGAAATTGCGAAAGATCAGGAAGCTGCCGCGCTCGTCATTTTCGATATAGGCCTGCTTCACATTGTCGTGGATCGGCGCCTCGACCGTGGCGCAGAAGCGCGTGCCCATATTGATCCCCTCGGCGCCGAGGGTCAGCGCGGCGACAAGCCCGCGCCCGTCGCCGAAACCCCCGCTCGCGAGCATCGGCACTTTCACCTTGTCGGCGGCGCAGGGAATGAGGATCAGCCCCGGAATATCGTCCTCGCCGGGGTGTCCCGCGCATTCGAAGCCGTCGATCGAGATGATGTCGCAGCCCGCCTTCTCAGCCGACAGCGCGTGGCGGACCGCGGTGCATTTGTGGAGGATGGTGACGCCGTGCGGCTTCAGCATCTCCCAAATCTCACGCACCGCTTGTGTTCCCGCGGTCTCGACGATCTTCACGCCGCCGTCGATGATCGCCTGCGCATAGGCCTTGTAATCGGGTGCGTTGATCGTCGGAAACACCGTCATGTTCACGCCGAAGGGCTTGCTAGTCATCGACCGGCAGCGCTCGATCTCCTCGCGCAGCGCTTCGGGGCTCGGCTGGGTCAGCGCGGTCAATATGCCGAGGCCGCCGGCGTTCGACACCGCGCTCGCCAGTTCGGCATAGCCGACGCTCTGCATCCCGCCCTGCACGATCGGATGCTCGATTCCGAGCATTTCGGTGATGCGCGTCTTGAAAGCCATGATCCGTCCTTCCCTTGCTGGTCCTGCCGTTACGGCACCGTTGCCTTCTCCCTTGAATTAACTTGACGCTTACGTCAACGTCGGGTTGAGGCTTCAGAACTGTTAGAGATCGAAGGGAATCGGGATGACGACGGATATGGGCATATCGGATCGGGCGCGAGCGATCGCCGCGAAGGTCGAGGCCTTCGTCCGTGAGACGGTGATCCCTTATGAGAAAGACCCGCGCCGCGACCATCATGGCGCCCCGACCGACGAACTGGTGATGGAAATGCGCGACCATGCCCGCGCGGCGGGCGTGCTGACGCCGCATATCCTGGGCGACGGAAGCCACCTCAACCAGCGCGAGACCGCGGTGGTGCTCATCAAATCGGGCCTGTCGCCGCTCGGCCCCCTCGCCTGCAACACCATGGCGCCCGACGAGGGCAATATGTATCTGCTCGGCAAGGAGGGCAGCCCCGAGCTCAAGGAACGCTTTCTGAAACCGATGGTCGAAGGCCGCGTCCGCTCGGCCTTCTTCATGACCGAGCCCGCCGACGAGGGCGGTGCCGGGTCGGACCCGTCGATGATGAAGACGACCTGCCGCCCCGACGGCAATCACTGGGTCGTGAACGGCCGCAAGACCTTCATCACCGGCGCCGAGGGCGCCCGCGTCGGGATCGTCATGGCGAAGGCCGAGGAAGGCGCGTGCATGTTCCTCGTCGACCTGCCCGACCCGGCGATCCGCATCGATGAGATTCCGAACACGATCGACAGTTCGATGCCCGGCGGTCATGCGACGCTGACCATCGACAATCTGCGTATCCCCGCCGACCAGATGCTCGGCCAGGCGGGCGAAGGCTTTCGCTATGCGCAGGTGCGCCTGTCCCCTGCCCGCCTGTCGCACTGTATGCGCTGGCTCGGCTGCTGCATCCGCGCCCACGAGATCGCGAGCGATTATGCCAACCGCCGCGAGGCCTTCGGCAAGCCGCTGATCGAGCATGAGGGCGTCGGCTTCATGCTCGCGGAAAATATGATCGACCTGAAACAGGCCGAACTGATGATCGACTGGTGCGCCGGGGTGCTCGACACCGGATCGCTCGGCACGGTCGAAAGCTCGATGGCGAAGGTCGCGGTGTCCGAGGCGCTGATGCGGATCGCCGATCGCTGCGTTCAGGTGATGGGCGGCACCGGGGTCACCGACAAGACGATCGTCGAGCAGGTCTTCCGCGAGGTTCGCGCCTTCCGCATCTACGATGGCCCCACCGAAGTCCACAAATGGAGCCTCGCCAAGAAGATCAGGCGCGACTGGAAAGCCGGGCGCGCCTGACACGCCTGTCAGTTGACGCTCGGCAAGCCGTAACGTCAAAACAACTTGACGTTTACGTTAACGTCCGGATGATGGACTAACCAAGGGCAAGAGGAATCGGGCCGATGTCGATTTTGTACGACGAAGGGCAGCAGGCGATAGCGACCGAGTCGCGTCGCGCGCTCGAAGCGCGGGTCAGCAAGGACGAGTTGCTGCCGCTGCTCCAGACGCAAGGCGCGTATCACCAGCCGTTCTGGACGACCGCGAAGGAACAGGGCTGGACCGCGCTCGCGCTGCCCGAAGCCCATGGCGGGCTCGCGCTCGGCCTAATCGAACTCGGGCTGATCGCGCATCAGGCAGGCCGCACGCTGAGCGGCGCGCCCTTCCTGACCTCGAGCTTCGGCGCCGCGAAAGCGATCGAGCTTTACGGCAGCGATGAGCAGAAGGCGCGCTGGCTCCCCGGCCTCGCCAGCGGCGAAACGATCGGCGCGATCGCCTTCGCAGCCGGTCCCGACCCCCTGCCCGCCGAGCCCGCGGTCACGCTGACCGGCGACCGGCTGACCGGCATCGCGGGCGCCGTTTCGGGCGGCCTGTCCGCCGATGTCGCGGTGGTGCTGGCGAGCGGACCGGCGCTCGTGCTCGTCGACCTGACCGGGGTCGAGCGCACGGCCGTCGACAGTTTCGACAACAGCCGCTGCATCGCCGACCTTTCCTTCGCCGATACCCCCACCGAAACGCTGGCGACCGGCGAGGCCGCCCGCGCCGCAGCGCTCCACATTCTCGCCCTGCAAGCCGTCGTCACCGCGCACGAGCAGACCGGCGGCGCCGAGGTGCTGATGGAGATCGCGCGCGACTATGCCGTGACCCGCAAGGCCTTCGGCCAGCCGATCGGCGCCTTCCAGTCGATCAAGCACCGCATTGCCGAACTATACGGCCTCGTCGAACTCGCGCGAGCGAACTGCATCCACGCCGCATCGCGCGAGGGGCAGGCCGATTTCATCACCGCCGCCGCCGCCGCGCGGCTGTCGGCGACCGAGGCCTATGACACGGCGGCGCGCGACTGCGTGCAGATTCACGGCGGCATCGGGGTGACGTGGGAGATCGGCCTCCACCTCCACATGCGCCGCGCGCGCAGCCTCGCGCTCGAACAGGGAAGCAGCTTCTTCTGGGAAGATGTGCTGGTCGACCGCCTCGCAGGAGACGAAGCATGAGCGATCTCGAAGCCTGGCGCGCCAAGGCCGCCGCCTGGTGCGAATCGATGGTCCCGGCCTTCGGCAAGGCGGCGCGCAAGGGGCTCAGCGTCGAAGACGATCTCGCGCTCGGCCGCCGCTACCAGAAGGCGAAGTTCGACGCCGGCTTTGCCGGCATCAACTGGCCGGTCGACCTCGGCGGCCAGGGTCTCGGCCATATCGAGAAGATCACCTTCGAGGCGGAGGAGATGAAGCACGGCTTCCCCAACGTCTATTTCGGCATCTCGCTCGGGATGCCGGTGCCGGTGCTGATGCAGTTCGGCCCCGACCGCGACTTCGTGAAGGAGCGCGTGCTCAAGGCGCTGCAGGGCGAGGAAATCTGGTGCCAGCTTTTCTCCGAACCCTCGGGCGGCACCGATCTCGCCGGGCTACGCACCCGCGCCGAAACCGACGGCAACGGCTGGAAGGTCAATGGGCAAAAGGTCTGGACGAGCTGGGCGCAATATAGCGACTATGGCGTCATCGTCGTCCGCACCGACCCGACCGTCGCCAAACACAAGGGCCTCACTTACTTTTGGGTCGATATGAAGGCCCCCGGCGTCACCGTGCGCCCGATCAAGCTCGCGGGCGGCGACAGCCACGTCAACGAGGTGTTCTTCGACGATGTGAAGATCAGCGACGATCATCGCATGTCGCCGGTCGGCGGCGGCTTCGCCGTCGCGCTCGCGACCTTGATGATCGAACGCTATGTCGCGACCGACAGCGCCGGTTTCGGCCCGCATCTCGACCTGTTCGTCGACCTCGCGAAAGAGGTGCGGCTGAACGGACGGCCCGCGATCGAGGATGGCCGCATCCGCCAGCAGATCGCGCGCAACTATGCGATGCGCGCCGGGCTCGATTCGATCAACGTCCGCGCCCGGCGCATGATGGAGGCGGGAATGACGCCCGGCCCCGAAGGCTCGCTCAACAAGCTCGTCGCGGTGCGCTCGCGGCAGAAATTATCCGAACTCGCGCTCGACCTGCAGGGCGCGGGCGGCTTCGCCTTCGACGAACATGCCTCACCCAAGGACGATTGGGCTTCGAGCTGGATCAACGCGCCGACGGGCCGCATCGCGGGCGGATCGGACGAGACGTTGCTCAACACCATCGCCGAGCGCATTCTCGGCCTGCCGCAGGATCACCGCCCCGACAAGGGCATTCCCTTCAACCAGATTCCAGCCTGAGGAGCCTCCCCATGAAACTCGATTCCTCCACCGCGGCCGTCGTCACCGGCGGCGCATCGGGCCTCGGCCGCGCGACCGCCGAAGCGCTCGCCGCCGCGGGCGTGAAGGTCGCGATCTTCGACATCAACGACGCGCTCGGCGAAGAGGTCGCACAGTCGATCGGCGGGCTGTTCGTCCATGTCGACATCACCGACGAGCAATCGGTGCTCGATGGCTTCGCCAAGGCGCGCGCGGCGCACGGGCAGGAACGCATCGCGGTCCACTGCGCGATGACCTCGCGCCGCGGCAAGACGCTCGCCTACGACAAGGAAAGCGGCACCTTCCGCCGCACCCCGACTGCCGACTATGAATATGGCGTCGCGGGCATATTGACCGCGAGCTATCGCATCGGCTCGATCGCCGCCGAGGGCATGGCGACCCTTCCCGAACTCGAAGACGGCGAACGCGGCGCGATCATCTTCACCGCCTCGGTCGCGGCGCAGGACGCGCAGATCGGGCAGGTCATCTACGGCTCGGCCAAGGCGGGGGTGAACGGCCTCGTGCTGCCGATGGCGCGCGACCTGATGGACCTCGGCATCCGCGTCAATTCGATCATGCCCGGCGTGTTCGGCACGCCCTTGCTCGGCAATATGAACCCGAAGGTCAAGGAAAGCCTGGAGGCCTCGGTCCCCTTCCCCAAGCGCCTCGGCAAGGCCGAGGAATATGCCAGCCTCGCGATGGAGATGGTCCGCAACACCTATTTCAACGGCCAGGCCGTCCGCCTCGACGGCGCGATCCGCATGGCCCCCCGTTAATCGTCACACCGAAAGGAACCCATCATGTCCGAAGCCTATATCATCGACGCCGTCCGCACCCCGCGCGGGATCGGCAAGCCCGGCAAGGGTGCGCTGTCGCATCTTCATCCGCAGCATCTCGCCGCGACGGTGCTCGCCGCGATCCGCGACCGCAACAATCTCGACACCGCGACCGTCGATGACATCGTCTGGTCGACCTCCAGCCAGAACGGCAAGCAGGGCGGCGACCTCGGCCGCATGGCGGCGCTGTCGGCGGGCTATGACACCAAGGCCAGCGGCACGACGCTCGACCGCTTCTGCGGCGGCGGCATCAGCTCGGTGAACTTCGCCGCGGCGAGCGTGATGAGCGGCATGGAGGATTGCGTCATCGCCGGCGGCACCGAGATGATGAGCTACACCACCGCCTATGCCGCCGAGCAGGCCAACGCCGGCCTGCCGCCGCGCCTGATGGGCGCGGGCCACGAAGCGCTCGACGAAATCCACCCGCAGTCGCATCAGGGCATCTGCGGCGACGCGATCGCGACGATGGAAGGCATCAGCCGCAAAGCGCTCGACGCGCTCGCGCTCGTCAGCCAGCAGCGCGCCGACAAGGCGATCAAGGAAGGCCGCTTCGACAAATCGGTCGTTCCGGTGCTCAATACCGACGGCAGCGTCGCGCTCGACCATGAGGAATTTCCGCGCCCCGAAACGACCGCTGAAGGTCTTGCCGCGCTGAATCCCAGCTTCTCCAAGATCGCCGATTTCGACATGGGCGACGGCTTCACCTTCCGGAAGCAGATCAACCGCCGCTATCCCGACCTTGAAATCCAGCACTTCCACCATGCCGGCAACTCGTCGGGCGTCGTCGACGGGGCCGCGGCGATCCTGCTGACCTCGAAGGATTATGCCGACAAGCACGGCCTGAAACCCCGTGCCCGCATCGTCGCTTATGCCAATATCGGCGACGATCCGACGCTGATGCTCAACGCCCCGGTTCCCGCGGCCAAGAAGGTGCTCGAAAAGGCCGGCCTCAAGAAGGAGGACATCGACGTCTGGGAAATCAACGAGGCCTTCTCGGTCGTCGCCGAAAAGTTCATCCGCGACCTCGACCTCGACCGCGAAAAGGTCAACATCAACGGCGGCGCGATGGCGCTCGGCCACCCGATCGGCGCCACCGGCTCGATCCTGATCGGCACCGCGCTCGACGAGCTCGAACGCTCGGGCGGCCGCTACGGCCTCGTCACCATGTGCGCCGCGGGCGGCATGGCGCCGGCGATCATCATCGAACGCATCTAAAATCCACCTCGCCATTGCGAGGAGTGGAGCGACGCGGCAATCCAGGGTAGCGTGGACCGCTCTGGGTTGCCGCGCGGCTTCGCCGCTCGCAATGACGATGAAGGCACGGGAGAAACGACATGGCGGGACCGCTCAGCGGCATCAGGATCATCGAATTCGCGGGAATCGGCCCCGGTCCCTATTGCGGCATGATGCTCGCGGACCATGGCGCCGAGGTGATCCGCATCGATCGCCCCGGCGGGTTCATGGACCCGCGCGACCCGCTGTCGCGAAACCGCACCTCGATCGCGCTCGACATGAAGAATCCCGAGGCGGTGCAGATCGCGCGCGACCTCTGCAAGAGCGCGGACGGGATCATCGAGGGCTATCGCCCCGGCGTGATGGAGCGGCTGGGGCTCGGCCCCGACGTGCTGCTCGCCGACAATCCGAAGCTCGTCTATGGCCGCATGACCGGCTGGGGGCAGTTCGGCCCCTATTCGCAGGCCGCCGGGCACGACATCAACTATATCGCGCTGTCGGGCGTCCTCCACACCGTCGGCCGCGCGGGCGAAAAGCCGGTGCCGCCGGTCAATTATGTCGGCGATTTCGGCGGCGGCGGCATGATGCTCGCCTTCGGCATGGCGAGCGCGCTGCTCCACGCCGCGAAAACCGGCCAGGGTCAGGTGATCGACTGCGCGATGACCGACGGCTCGGCCCTGCTCGCGGGTATGAGCTGGGGCTTCCTCGCCATGGGCCGGCTGAACGACGCACCGGGCACCAACATGCTCGATACCGGCGCCCATTTCTATGACACCTACACCTGCGCCGACGGCAAATTCATCTCGATCGGGTCGATCGAGCCGCAATTCTATGCCCTGCTGCGCGAGAATACCGGGCTCGACGCCGATCCCGCTTTCGACGCGCAGATGGACCCCACACAATGGGGACCGCTCAAGGACAAGCTCACCGCGCTGTTCGCGACGAAGACCCGCGACGAATGGTGCGCGATCATGGAGATGACCGACGTCTGCTTCGCCCCGGTGCTCTCGCTGAACGAGGCGCCGCAGCATCCGCATAACGTCGCGCGCGAAACCTTCCTGACCGTCGGCGGCGTCACCCAGCCCGCCCCCGCGCCGCGCTATTCGGCCAGCGTGACCGACACCCCGCGCCCGGCCCCGGCGGTCGGCGCCGACGGCGATGCGGTGCTCGCCGCGCTCGGCTACGACGCGACGCGCATCGCGGCGCTTCGCGGCGGCGGCGCGGTCCGCTGATCGTCGCGGCGGCCGGGCGCGCCCGCACGTCCGGCGCCATCGTCATTGGCTTGCAACCAGCGTGCGCGAGGCATAGCCTGTCCGCGTATCGGGAGAGTGTTCATGGGTGAATTTCTGAGTGTCGAGCGGCGGGGCAAGATCGCGATCCTGACGATGATCAAGCCCGAGAGCATGAACGCGATCGGCACCCATGCGGACTGCGACGACATCATCGACACGCTCCGCACTCTGGGCGAGGACCGCAGCGTCAGCGCGATCATCCTGACCGGCAGCGGCAAGGCGTTCAGCGCCGGCGGAAACCTCAAATCGATGCAGGAGCGCCAGGGCATCGGCGTGCTCGACCAGCCCGATTCGACCCGCGCCAATTATCGCCGCGGGGTGCAGGCGGTGATCCGCGCGCTGATGGACTGCGAAATCCCGATGATCGCCGCGGTCAACGGCCATGCGATCGGGCTCGGCTGCGATCTTGCCTGCACCTGCGACATCCGCATCGCGGCGGAAAGCGCCAAATTCGCGTGCAGCTTCATCAAGGTCGGGATCGTCCCCGGCGACGGCGGCGCCTGGCTGCTCCAGCGCGTGCTCGGCTATCCGCGCGCCGCCGAACTGTTCCTGACCGGCGACCGCTTCGATGCGCAGGCGGCGAAGGATTATGGCCTCGTCACCGAAGTGGTGCCGGACGCCGAACTGCTGGACCGCGCGGTCGCGATCGCCGAGCGCATCGTCTGCAACCCCCCGCGCGCGCTACGCCTCACCAAACGGCTGCTCCGCGAGGCGCAGCACAGCCGGATGAGCGACATCCTCGAACTCAGCGCCGCCTATCAGGCGATCGTTCACGAAACTGCCGACAACCGCGAGGCGATCAACGCCTTCGTCGAGAAACGGCCGCCGGTGTTCACGGGAGAATGACGATGCAAGCCGAGCGCGTCCTGCCCCTGTCGGGCGTCCACAATTTCCGCGACTATGGCGGCTATGCCGTCGAAGGCGGCGGGCGGTTGCGCAATGGAATGCTCTGGCGTTCGGCGCAGCACGAGGCGGCGACCGACGAGGATCTGACCGCGATCGACGGACTCGGCCTCGACACGATCATCGACCTGCGCGGCGACGACGAGCGCGAGGTGCACCCGTGCCGCCGATCGGGAAATTTCGCGGGCCGCGTGCTGTTCGCAGGCGGCGTCACCGCGGGCCTCGCCCCGCACCTGCAGGCCGCAGCCGCGGGCGGCGCGATCGATTTCGAGACCGCGCGGGCGCGGATGATCGACACTTATGCCGGGATGCCCTACCGCCCCGCGCTCGTCGCGACGCTGCGCCTCTATCTCGCCGCGCTCGCCGAATATGACACACCGAGCCTCGTCCACTGTGTCGCGGGCAAGGACCGCACCGGCTTCGCGGTCGCGATCGTCCACCGGCTGCTCGGCGTGCACGAGGACGACCTGATCCAGGACTATCTGCTCACCAACACCGCCGGGCGGATAGAGGAGCGGATCGCGCAGGGCGCGCAGCATATCCGAGCGCGCCACGGCGCTGCGATCAGCGACGACGCGGTGCGCGCGCTGATGTCGGTGAACCCCGTCTATCTGGAGGCCGCGCTCGCCACGGTGCGGCGCGACCATGGCGATATTCCGACCTATGCCGAGGCGGTGCTCAACCTGACCCCCGCGATGCGCGAGGCGATGATCGACCGGCTGGTGGTCTGACCGTCGCCCCCGCGAAGGCGGGGGCCGCTGGCAACCAGGGGCGACACCGATAGCGGCCCCCCCCGTCGCGGGGGCGACGCGACCAACTTTTCCGT
>NZ_JAOZVW010000003.1 GCF_025869345.1 Sphingopyxis sp. | reverse complement strand
TGCGCGGGCGGGCGATTCCGAAAGGAACGCGGCTCGCATGACGCTCCCCCCCTCCCCTCCTCGTCACCCCGGACTTGATCCGGGGTCCCGCTTGCCGCCGCTGAGCGGGACCCCGGATCAAGTCCGGGGTGACGGAAATGCGGATCTGGGTCGGCCATGACCCGCTTCGCCCTCACCATCGAGTTTGACGGCCGCCCCTTCATGGGCTGGCAGCGCCAATCGCACGGCCCCAGCGTCCAGCAAGCGCTGGAGGAAGCCGTCACGCGCATCACCGGCGAGGAGACCCCGGTGCATGGCGCGGGGCGCACCGACGCCGGGGTCCACGCGATCGCGATGCGCGCGCACGTCGACATCGAAAAGCCGATCGAGCCCTTCCGGCTGATGGAAGCGCTCAACGCGCAGCTTCGCCCGGCTCCGATCGCGGTGCTCGCCTGCGAGACGGTCGCGGACGACTGGCACGCGCGCTTTTCGTGCATCGGGCGCGCCTATGAATATCGCATCGTCAACCGCCGCGCGCCGCTGACGTGGGACAAGGGGCTGTCGTGGCAATTCGCCAAACCGCTCGATGCGGGGGCGATGCACGGCGCGGCGCAGGCGCTCGTCGGGCGGCATGATTTCACCACCTTCCGCTCGGTGCATTGCCAGGCCGAAAGCGCGGTCAAGACGCTCGACCGGATCAGCGTCAGCCGCCACGGCGACGAGATCATCATCGAGACCGCGGCGCGCAGTTTCCTGCATCATCAGGTGCGCTCGATGGTCGGCTGCCTCTCGATGGTCGGCGAGGGCAAATGGTCGGCGCGCGATCTGAAGGCCGCGCTCGACGCCGCGGATCGCAGCGCGCTAGGGCTGAATGCACCGCCCGACGGGCTTTATTTCGTCGAGGCGAAATATCCGTAAGCCCCGCAATATTTTCGCGCAGAGGCGCAAAGATCGCAGAGAATAAAAGGGTTCACGCGGAGACGCGAAGGCGCGGAGAGGTTGTGATTGTCGCGAAGCGACTTTTCCTCTTCAGCGCTGCGATAGTCCGCATCGTTGCGGGAGCAAGGGGCCTGACGGCCCGGAATCTTTCCCTCCGCGTCTCCGCGTCTCCGCGTGAACAAAAACTCTGCGATCTCCGCGTCTACGCGCCAATTGCCTTTCCCTTCACGTCAAAGAAAAAAGGGCGGCCCTTTATAAGGACCGCCCTTTCATTCCCCCTTTGGAAATCCGCGGTCTCAGACCGCCTTTTCCAGATAATATTTCGGCGCATGCTCGTTGAGGATCTGGAGGATTTTCGCCTGCGCGGTCTTTTCGTCGCTTTCCTCCATCGCGCCGAGTTCGCGCGCGAGGCGGCTCGACGCCGCTTCGAAGATCTGGCGTTCAGAATAGCTCTGTTCGGGCTGGTCGTCGGCGCGGAACAGGTCGCGGGTCACTTCGGCGATCGACACGAGGTCGCCCGAGTTGATCTTCGCTTCATATTCCTGCGCGCGGCGCGACCACATGGTGCGCTTCACCTTCGGCTTGGTGGTCAGAACCTGCAACGCTTCCTTCAGCGTCTTGTCCGACGACAGCTTGCGCATCCCGACGCCTTCGGCCTTGTTGGTGGGAACGCGAAGCGTCATCTTTTCCTTTTCGAAGCGCAGAACATAAAGTTCCAGCTGCATCCCGGCGATTTCGGATTTCTGCAATTCGATGACGCGCCCCACGCCATGCTTCGGGTAAACGACATAATCTCCGACTTCAAAGACGAGCGTGTTTGCGGACATGCAAGTTCCTTTCTTGGCCTTGCCGGTGGGCTGGGAAGCGCAAAAAGCCGGGTGCATCCTGCCCTTGTCGAAAGGGGGATCGGCGATTTCGGGCGGCGCTAGCCAGTCAGAGTGGCAAGGGATATGGCTCCATAAGGACGCCGTCAGTCCCCTGGCGCCCGGCGGGCGGGAGGCGAACTATCGACGCGTTGATATTTATTATAACAGAGTCGCAACAAAATTGCCACCCCCTGCACGGAAAACCGTGGGATTGGCCGCTTGACGCCGCTTCGCACCCGTTTCAAGCTGCAACCGATAGCCAAATGGGGATGCCGATATGAAAGATCAAATCTGGTGGGTCACCGGCGCGTCGTCGGGCATCGGCGCGGCGCTGGCGCGGGGACTCGCCGGCCGCGGCGCGCGACTGATCCTGTCGGGGCGCAACGTCGCGGCGCTGGAGGCAGTCGCCAAGGACTGCGGACCCGGAACGATGATCCTGCCCTTCGAGGCGACCGATTATGCCGCGCTGCCGATGCTGGCGCAGGAGGCGTGGGATTGGGGCGGGCGGATCGACGGGCTCGTCAACAACGCCGGTATCTCGCAGCGCAGCCTGGCGGTCGATACCGATTTTTCGGTCTACCAGAAGATCGTCGACGTCGACCTGCTCGCGCCGATCGCCCTCACCCAGCAGCTTCTGCCCCGGATGATAAAGGCGGGCGGCGGACAGATCGTCGCCATCTCCAGCGTCGCGGGGATCGCCGGCGTGCCGCTGCGCAGCGCCTATTGCGCAGCGAAGCACGGGCTGATCGGCTATCACGACAGCGTGCGCGCCGAGAATGAGCATCTGGGGCTCAAGGTCCTCGTGGTCGCGCCGGGGTCGGTGCAGACCAACGTCAGCCGCAACGCGCTGAACGCCGACGGCAGCGTGCGTGGGACGAGCGACAGCGCGATCGACAACGGCCTGTCGCCCGATGTCGCCGCGGCGCAGATACTCGACGCGGTCGCGGCGGGGACACGCGAACTGGTGGTGGCGGAAGGCACCGAAGCGCAAATCCCCGCGCTCCGTCGCGGCGATCCCGACGCGCTGTTCGACCGGATGAGCGCGATGGTGCAGGCGGGCTATGCAAAGCAGATGGGGGCGACGTCCTCCTCTTGAAGGGCCGCCAACGAGCGGAAGCGGACAAGAGATCCTCCCCGGCACGGGGAGGGGGACCATGCGAAGCATGGTGGAGG
>NZ_JAOZVW010000002.1 GCF_025869345.1 Sphingopyxis sp. | reverse complement strand
GTGTGGGGTCAGCCGACGCACGCTCTGGGTTCCCGCTTTCGCGGGAATGACGAAGGTGTGCGATGGGGAATGTCGCTTGTCGCTCGAAACCGGCCGAGGGATCGCTACCCTGCGAGACGCAAGTGCCATTGTGAGCCGCGCGCCGCGCCGCTAAAGCAGCGCGCGTGACCGCGACCTCCTCCCGCATCATCGCTTTCGCCGACCGCTGGCCGAAGCTCCTCGCCCTGCTGCTCGGCACCGTGTCGGCGACCGGCTTCGCGCCGCTGAACCTCTGGCCGCTGACTTTGCTCGCCTTTGCGGGCTGGATGGCGCTCGTCGCGCGGAGCTCCAAAGGGCGGCGCGCGTTCGGCGTGGGCTGGGCGTTCGGGGTCGGGCATTTCACGATCGGGCTGAACTGGATCGCGACCGCCTTCACCTATCAGGCGGCGATGCCCGCGTGGCTGGGGTGGGTCGCGGTGGTGCTGCTGTCACTCTATCTGGCGGTGTATCCGGCGCTTGCCGCGTGGGGGGCGTGGGCCATCCAAAAGTTCGTCGCCCCCGCCCTTCGACTGCCCCCAGGGCGGGCGCTCAGGGCGGGGGCGACGCTGTCCTTCATCCTCGCCTTCGCCGCGCTGTGGACGCTGACCGAATGGCTGCGAAGCTGGGTGTTTACGGGCTTTGCATGGAATCCGCTGGGCGCGGTTGCGGCCGGTTCTTTCGCTTCGGCGGCGATCTGGATCGGGACCTACGGACTAGGCGCGCTGATCCTTCTCCTGGCCGGCGCGCTGCTGCTGCTTTCGGCGCGGCGATGGAAAGCGGCGACACTCATAGCGGCGCTTCCGATCCTGTTCACCGCAGCCGCCATTGCCAGCGTCGCGAGTTCCAATGTCGGCGTCGCGATCAACGGCAAGGTCCGGAACGCCCCTCCGCGCATCCCCATCACCGTCGTCCAGCCCAATGTCGGCCAGCAGGACAAATGGGAGGGGGGAAAGGCCGACGCCAATTTCGCCAAGCTCGCGCGGCTGACCGCGCCGAAGGACGACACGCCGCGCCTGATCCTGTGGCCCGAGGCGGCGATTCCCGATTATCTGGAGACCGGCTATCCCGCCGTCTATTACGACCGCTCGCCCGCCGAGGCGCGCGGGCGGCTGACCGGCCTGATGAACGCGAACGACGTCATGCTGCTCGGCGCGCTGAAGCTCGAACTCGGACGCGACGGCAATGTCGTCGGCGCGCGCAACGCGGTGATGACGGTCCACGCCGACGGCACGCTCGGCGCGCGCTACGACAAGGCGCACCTCGTCCCCTATGGCGAATATCTGCCGATGCGGCCGATCCTGTCGGCGATCGGCCTGTCGCGCCTTGCGCCGGGCGACGTGGATTTCTGGCCCGGCCCCGGCCCGCACACGCTCGACCTCGGCCGCTTCGGCAAGGTCGGGCTGCAGATCTGTTACGAGATCATCTTTTCGGGGCAGGTCGTCGACCGCGCCCACCGCCCCGATTTCATCTTCAATCCCTCGAACGACGCCTGGTTCGGACGCTGGGGTCCGCCCCAGCATCTGGCGCAGGCGCGGCTCCGCGCGATCGAGGAAGGGCTGCCCGTCGTCCGCGCGACGCCGACGGGGATCAGCGCGGTGATCGACGCCGACGGCCGCGTCCTCGATTCGCTGCCGATGCACGCTGCCGGGCGTATCGACACCTTCGTTCCCAGGGCCCATGCGCCGACGCTCTTCGCGCGCCATGGCAATGCGCTGCCGGTCGGATTTGCGCTGCTGCTGCTCGCGGCCGCCATTGCCTTTCGGCGGCGCGGGCGCTAACAGCGGCGCGACATAAAGCATCCTTTATATCGAATAACCCAAAAGGCCTCTTCCATGCGCAACAGCTTCCTCTTCACCTCCGAAAGCGTCTCCGAAGGCCATCCCGACAAGGTCGCCGACCAGATTTCGGATTCGATCGTCGACCTGTTCCTGTCGAAGGATCCCGAGGCGCGCGTCGCATGCGAGACGCTGACCACGACGCAGCTCGTCGTGCTGGCGGGCGAAATCCGCTGCAAGGGCGTGTTCGAGGATGGAGAATGGGCGCCCGGCGCGCTCGACGAGATCGAGGCCACCGTCCGCAAGACGGTCAAGGAAATCGGTTACGAACAATCGGGCTTCCACTGGAACCAGTTCCGTTTCGAGAACAACCTCCACGGCCAGTCGGCGCATATCGCGCAGGGCGTCGACGAGAGCGCCGACAAGGACGAGGGCGCGGGCGACCAGGGCATCATGTTCGGCTATGCCTCCGACGAAACCCCCGACCTGATGCCCGCGACGCTCGACTATGCCCACAAGATCCTCGAGCGGATGGCCGCCGACCGCAAGGCGGGCATCGCGCCCTTCCTCGAACCCGATGCGAAGAGCCAGGTCACGCTGCGCTACGCCAACGAGCGCCCGGTCGAGGCGACCGCGATCGTCGTGTCGACCCAGCACGCGCCGGGCTATTTCTTCCACGGCGGCGAGGGCGACGAGGCGAAATATCAGGAGCTTCGCAAATATGTGCTCGGCGTGATCGCCGACGTGCTGCCCGCCGAACTGCTGACCGCGAACACCGTCTATCACATCAACCCGACCGGCCGCTTCGAGATCGGCGGCCCCGACGGCGATGCCGGGCTGACCGGCCGCAAGATCATCGTCGACACCTATGGCGGCGCCAGCCCGCACGGCGGCGGCGCGTTCAGCGGCAAGGACCCGACCAAGGTCGACCGCTCGGCGGCCTATGTCACGCGCTATCTCGCCAAGAATATCGTCGCCGCAGGGCTCGCGCGCCGCTGCACGATCCAATTGAGCTATGCGATCGGCGTCGCCGAGCCGCTGTCGGTCTATGTCGACCTGCACGGCACCGGCGCTGAGGGCGTGAGCGAAGCCGCGCTCGAACAGGCGCTGCCGCAGCTCGTCCGGCTGACACCCAAGGGCATCCGCACCCACCTCGGCCTCAACAAGCCCATCTATAAACAGACCGCCGCCTACGGCCATTTCGGCCGCACCGCGGACGGCGACGCCTTCCCGTGGGAGCGCACCGACCTCACCGACAAGCTGAAGGCCGCGATCGCCCGATAACAATACGTCGCCCCCGCGCAGGCGGGGGGCCCGGGAAGCCAGTTACGGCGCCGCTGCGTTAAACGAAGGCGGCC
>NZ_JAOZVW010000001.1 GCF_025869345.1 Sphingopyxis sp. | reverse complement strand
TCACCCTCTCGCGCGTGCGCCGCGAGCGCATGGGCCATATCGAGCTGGCCGCCCCGGTCGCGCACATCTGGTTCCTGAAGTCGCTGCCGAGCCGCATCGGCCTGCTGCTCGACATGACGCTCAAGGATCTCGAGCGCATCCTCTATTTCGAGAACTACGTCGTCATCGAGCCGGGCCTGACCCCGCTGAAGCTGCACTCGCTGCTCAGCGAGGAAGACTTCATGAACGCGCAGGACGAGTACGGCGAGGACGCCTTCACGGCGGCGATCGGCGCCGAGGCGCTGCGCATCATGCTGTCCGCGCTGGATCTCGAGGAAGAGAAGAAGACCTGCCGCGAGGAACTCCGCGACACCAATTCGGAAGCCAAGCGCAAGAAACTGGTCAAGCGCCTCAAGCTGATCGACGCCTTCATGGCCTCGCAGTCGCGGCCGGAATGGATGATCCTGGAAGTCGTTCCGGTGATCCCGCCCGAGCTGCGTCCGCTGGTCCCGCTCGACGGCGGCCGCTTCGCGACGTCGGACTTGAACGACCTGTACCGCCGCGTCATCAACCGCAACAACCGCCTGAAGCGGCTGATCGAGCTGAAGGCGCCGGACATCATTATCCGCAACGAGAAGCGCATGCTTCAGGAAGCGGTCGATGCGCTGTTCGACAACGGCCGCCGCGGCCGCGTCATCACCGGCGCCAACAAGCGCCCGCTGAAGTCGCTCGCCGACATGCTGAAGGGCAAGCAGGGCCGGTTCCGCCAGAACCTGCTCGGCAAGCGCGTCGACTATTCCGGCCGTTCGGTGATCGTCGTCGGTCCCGAGCTGAAGCTGCACCAGTGCGGCCTGCCGAAGAAGATGGCGCTGGAGCTGTTCAAGCCCTTCATCTATTCGCGCCTCGACGCCAAGGGCCTGTCGGCCACCGTGAAGCAGGCGAAGAAGCTGGTCGAGAAGGAGCGTCCCGAGGTGTGGGACATCCTCGACGAGGTGATCCGCGAGCATCCGGTGATGCTGAACCGCGCCCCGACGCTGCATCGCCTGGGCATCCAGGCGTTCGAGCCGGTGCTGATCGAAGGCAAGGCGATCCAGCTGCATCCGCTGGTCTGCTCGGCCTTCAACGCCGACTTCGACGGCGACCAGATGGCGGTGCACGTGCCGCTGTCCATCGAGGCGCAGCTCGAAGCCCGCGTGCTGATGATGTCGACCAACAACATCCTGCACCCGGCGAACGGCGCGCCGATCATCGTGCCGTCGCAGGACATCGTGCTCGGCCTCTACTACCTCACCATGATGAAGGAAGGTGAGCCGGGCGAGGGCATGGCGTTCGCCAATATGGGCGAGATCGACCACGCGCTGGCCGCCAAGGCCATCACCCTGCACACCAAGGTGCGCGGGCGCTATATCGGCGTCGACGAGGACGGCAAGCCGGCCTCGAAGATCTTCGAGACCACGCCCGGCCGCATGAAGCTCGGCGAACTGCTGCCGAAGAACGCCAAGACCCCCTTCGACGTCGTCAACAAGCTGATGACCAAGAAGGAGATCTCGAACATGATCGACACCGTCTACCGCCACTGCGGTCAGAAGGAGACGGTCATCTTCTGCGATCGCATCATGACGCTCGGCTTCACCAACGCCTTCCGCGCCGGCATTTCCTTCGGCAAGGACGACATGGTGGTGCCCTCCAAGAAGTGGGACATGGTCGAAGAGACCCGCTCGCTCACCAAGGAGTACGAGCAGCAGTACAATGACGGCCTGATCACCCAGGGCGAGAAGTACAACAAGGTCGTGGATGCGTGGGGCAAGTGCTCCGCCCGCCTCGCCGACGAGATGATGGCCGAGATTTCGGCCGTGAAGAAGGATCCGGTCACGGGTCGCGAGAAGCAGATCAACTCGATCTACATGATGGCCCATTCCGGCGCCCG
Source organism: Sphingopyxis sp. (assembly GCF_025869345.1). Lineage (GTDB taxonomy): Bacteria > Pseudomonadota > Alphaproteobacteria > Sphingomonadales > Sphingomonadaceae > Sphingopyxis. The sequence goes on along the minus strand of NZ_JAOZVW010000001.1, from coordinate 1,288 downwards.
TGGTTCGCGCGAGCAGATGCGTCAGCTCGCCGCCATGCGCGGCCTGATGGCCAAGCCGTCGGGCGAGATCATCGAGACGCCGATCATCTCGAACTTCAAGGAAGGCCTGTCGGTTCTCGAATACTTCAACTCGACCCACGGCGCTCGTAAGGGCCTCGCGGACACCGCGCTGAAGACCGCGAACTCGGGCTATCTGACCCGTCGTCTCGTCGACGTGGCGCAGGACAGCATCATCACGGTGCGGGACTGCGGCACGGAGAACGGCATCGCCATGCGGGCGATCGTCGACGCTGGCCAGATCGTCGCCACGCTCGGTTCGCGCGTGCTGGGCCGCACCGCGGCCGAGGACGTGATCGAGGGCGCGACCGGCAATGTGATCGTGCCGGCCGGCCACATGATGGACGAGGCCGACGTCGAGCGCATCAGCAAGGCGGGCGTGCAGGAGATCAAGATCCGCTCCGTGCTCACCTGCGAGGCCAAGAACGGCGTTTGCGGCACCTGCTATGGCCGCGACCTCGCGCGCGGCACGCCGGTGAACATGGGTGAGGCGGTCGGCGTCATCGCGGCGCAGTCGATCGGAGAGCCCGGCACGCAGCTGACCATGCGCACCTTCCACATCGGTGGTGCGGCGCAGCTCTCCGAGCAGTCCTTCATCGAGGCCTCGTTCGAGGGCACGGTGAAGATCCGCAACCGCAACGTGGTGCGGAACTCGGAAGGCGAGCTGATCGCGATGAGCCGCAACCTCTCCGTCCTGATCATTGATCACGACGGCTCGGAGAAGGCGGCGCACCGCATTCAGTTCGGCGCCAAGCTGAAGGTGGACGAGGGCGACGCGATCAAGCGCGGCCAGCGCATCGCCGAGTGGGACCCCTATACCCGCCCGATCCTCACGGAAGTCGAGGGTACGGTGGGTTACGAGGACCTGGTCGAAGGCGCCTCGCTGAGCGAGACGGTCGACGAGTCGACCGGCATCGCCAAGCGCGTCGTCACCGACTGGCGCACCGGCCGCGGCTCGGAGCTGCGTCCCTCGCTGGTGGTCAAGGGTTCCGACGGCAAGGTGCTGAAGCTGCCGCGCGGCGGCGACGCCCGCTACACCCTGCCGGTCGACGCCATCCTGTCGGCCGATCCGGGCTCGCACATCAAGGCGGGCGACGTGCTCGCCCGCGTGCCGATGGAGTCCGCCAAGACCCGCGACATCACGGGCGGTCTGCCGCGCGTGGCGGAGCTGTTCGAGGCGCGTCGTCCGAAGGATGCGGCGATCCTCGCCGAAATCTCCGGCACGATCCGC